>NZ_CP078091.1:3480000-3618402 GCF_025917005.1 Porphyrobacter sp. ULC335 | reverse complement strand
GATCCTGCGGAACCCCCCTGTCAGCCAGTATGTAAATCACCCGGGCTGTCCCGCGCCGGGTGGAGTGCATGTAAAGAACGCATCGGCTCTTTGCGCAAGCGAGGACTTTTAAAAAAAGTGAAATAATCCTGTTGACTCACCTGTGACCCGCAGGCTTGCGTTGAAGTATCTGAAATACATCAATAATCACCAAATTTCGGGTGCGAATCGTGGTGAATCCTGAGATTTGCGCGGGATAGATGTGTCGCGTTTCGCGCAAACGAAAAGAGCCGCGCTGATCCAGCGCGGCTCTTGCGGTTCGGGAACCGGTTTCAACCCGTATTCGCGCCTATGCGCGACTAACGGGATGACCGCGATTCGAATCAGAGAGTGGCGACTCGGCGCGTCAGGCGCGAGAGCTTGCGGGCCACGGTGTTCTTGTGCAGCACGCCGCGTGCCACGCCGCGGGCCATTTCCGGCTGAGCCGCCTTGAGCGCGACAGCGGCCGCTTCCTTGTCACCGGCTTCGCATGCCGATTCGACCTTCTTGATGAAGCTACGGATGCGGCTGATGCGCGCACCGTTGATTTCGGCGCGGGCGGTGTTGCGACGGATGCGCTTCTTGGCTTGCGGCGTATTGGCCATAATTCGTGTCTGTCTCGCGGTTGGTTCGGGCCGCTTGGGGCGACCAGGAAAGTGATGACGGTTTGCTCGAAAACGGGCGAGCGGACGCATGGTCCAACCGCCGGAAAGCAGCGCGCATAGTCAGAACTGCCCCGAAGGTCAACGATTCTCAGAGGCCACGCGTTTCGGCAGCAGATCCATGCTTGTCGGCGGCGTGTGCCGACGCAAGGGCGACCGCCCGCCCGCAGGCGCCCGCAGCGGAGCGAAGGAATAGCGCCGAGGACGCGCCCGCGGAGGCGGGCGCGCAATCAACGTTGGCACACGGGACAAAACCACGTGCTGCGCCCGCCTTGCGCGATGCGCTGGATCACGCCCCCGTCATCGCGGCGGCAGGCTTCCCCTTCGCGGCCATAGACATCGAAGCTGCTGGCGAAATAGCCCAGCTCGCCATCGGGCCGGGCATAGTCGCGCAAGGTCGAGCCGCCGTCGCGGATCGAGGCTTCGAGCACGTCGATGATCGCAGGCACCAGCCGTGCCAATTGCGGCCCGGTGACCTTGCCGGCCGGTTTGGTCGGACGGATGCCCGCGCGCCACAGCGCCTCGCAGACATAGATATTGCCGAGCCCCGCCACGATGCGCTGATCAAGCAGGGCAAGCTTGATCGACAGCACCTTGCCCGCCAGCGCGGCTTTGAGATGCGCCGCCGTCAGCCCCGGCCCCAGCGGCTCCGGCCCGAGCGCGGCGAATTGCGGCCAGCGCTCCAGCACATTGGTTGCCACCAGATCGACCGAGCCAAACCGGCGCGGATCGCACAGCGCGAAGCGGTGGCTTGCGGTCTCCAGCAGCAGATGGTCGTGTGTGTCAGGAGTCTCGGGATCGATTCGCCAGCGCCCGCTCATGCCGAGGTGGAAGATCATCGTCGCACCCCGGTCGAGATGCAGTAGGCCGTATTTCGCCCGCCGCGATAGCGCGGTGACGCTCGCTCCGGTCATCACCTGCACCAGATCGGCGGGGAAGGGGCGGCGCAAGTCGGCGCGATTGAGCTGCACGCGCGTGATCCGCTCGCCCTCAAGGAACTTTGCAAGGCCGCGAACGGTTGTTTCTACTTCAGGTAATTCCGGCATGGTTTGCGCCTGTAACACCCTTTGCCTCGGCGGCAATTGTCTCTAGGGAACCCGGCATGAGCGACACCAACGACGAAACCGTCTCCTTCGGCTACACCCAGGTCACCCCGCAGGAAAAGACCCGCAAAGTGGGCGAGGTCTTCTCCAGCGTCGCGCGCAAATATGACATCATGAACGATGCGATGTCGGGCGGGATGCACCGGCTGTGGAAAGACCGCTTCGTCAAGCGCGTGAAGCCGCAGGCTGGCGAGCAGATTCTCGACATGGCGGGCGGCACCGGCGACATCGCCTTCCGCATGGCGGCGAAGGGCGCGCATATCACTGTCGCCGACATCAATCAGGACATGCTGGACGTGGGCGCCGAACGCGCACTGGAGCGCGGCTTTGACGAGGAAGACGGCAGCCTCGTCTTCACCTGCCAGAACGCGGAAAGCGTGAGCTTCGCCTCCAACACCTTCGATGCCTACACCATCGCTTTCGGCATCCGGAACGTCACCCACATCGACCGCGCTTTGGCCGAGGCGCTGCGCGTGCTGCGCCCCGGCGGACGGTTCTTCTGCCTCGAATTCTCGACCGTTGAATGGTCGGGGCTGAAAGAAGCTTACGACATCTATTCCGAGCATCTGCTGCCGCGCATGGGCCAGATGATCGCCGGTGATGCGGACTCCTATCGCTACCTCGCGGAGTCGATCCGCAAATTCCCGCCGATGCCCGCCTTCGAGCAGATGATCCGCAGCGCGGGCTTCGCCAATACCAAGGTTGAGCCCATCATGGGCGGCCTCGTCGCAATCCACTCGGGGTGGAAGATCTAGGCACGTGACCAGTTCCGTCGTCCATCTTTCGCGGCTTGCCCGCTGGGGCGTGACGCTGGCGCGCCGCCGCGCGCTGGTGGGGATCGAGAATGATCCCAATGCGCCGCTCCCGGTGCGCCAGTTCGTCCGCCTGGCGCGGCTCGCCACGCTGACGGGGAAGAACGGCCCGCGCGATTATGCGGGCGCGTTCCGCGCCATCGGCCCGGCGGCAATCAAGCTTGGCCAGAGCCTTGCCACGCGCCCCGATCTGGTCGGCGACGAGGCGGCGAATAATCTGCTGAGTTTGCAGGACAGCCTGCCGCCGGTCCCGTTCTCGCAGATCAAGGCGGCGATCGAATCGAGCTTCGGTCAGCCGATCGAAAAGCTGTTCAGCGAGATTGATCCCGCGCCCGTCGGCGCGGCCTCGATCGCGCAGGTCCACAAGGCCGTCACCACCGACGGCCGCAGTGTCGCGGTCAAGGTGCTGCGCCCCGGCATCCGCGAGAAATTTGCCCGCGACATTACCACCTATGAATGGGCCGCCGCTCATGTCGAAGCGATGGGCGGGGAGGCCAGCCGCCTGCGCCCGCGCCTCACCATCGCCAATTTCAAGCGCTGGACCAATTCGGAACTCGATCTGCGCCGCGAAGCCGCCTCGGCCAGCGAACTGGCCGAGCAGATGGCGGGCGTTCCCGGCTATCGCATCCCCGGCATCGACTGGGACCGCACCAATGGCCGTGTGATGACCATCGAGTGGATCGACGGCATCAAGATCAGCCGCGTCGATGAACTGCGCGCGCGCGGCCATGATCTCGCCGCACTTTCGGAAAAGCTGGTGATCAGCTTCCTGACGCAGGCGATCAGCGCCGGGTTCTTCCATGCCGACATGCATCAGGGCAACCTGTTCGTGGAGGATGACGGCACCATCGTTGCCATCGATTTCGGCATCATGGGCCGGATCGACCGCCGCGCGCGGCAATGGCTGGCGGAGATCCTCTACGGGCTGACCACTGGCAATTACCAGCGCGTCGCCGAAATCCATTTCGAGGCGCAATATGTGCCCAGCTACCATTCGGTCGGCGAATTCGCCACGGCGCTGCGCGCTGTGGGTGAGCCGATGCGCGGCAAGCCGGTGAAGGAACTCTCTGTCGGCCAGATGCTTGACGGGCTGTTCGCGATCACCCGCGATTTCGACATGCAGACCCAGCCGCATCTGTTGCTGCTACAAAAGACGATGGTGATGGTCGAAGGCATCGCCACCCAGCTCAATCCCGACATCAACATGTGGGATACCGCCGCGCCCTATGTCCGGTCGTGGATCCGTGACGAGCTGGGGCCGGAAGCGGCGCTTGCCCAGCGGATCAAGGACGACACCGACACGCTGCTGCGGCTGCCCGGCCTGATCCGGCGGCTGGAGGAGAAGTACCCGCCCAAGGGCGGCGCGCCCGAAACGCCGCCGCTGCCGCACATCCCGCTGATCACCGACAGGCGCGAAGGGCGCGGATGGCTCGGCTACCTCGTCACGGCTCTGGCCGGCGCGGGCGCGGTGTGGGGCGCAGTCGCGGCTGGCTGGATCGGATGATCCTGCCGGTCGGCGGGACCCTATCGCTGCTGGCAAGGTGGGAGGCGCTCGGCCGCCCCTTTGCACATCTTTCCCGCCGGGGCGCGGCGCTGGTGCTGGCCGTGCTGATGGCTGCGATGGCATGGAGCGCGTGGGCGAATGCGCCGGACGAGCAAGCCGTGCCCGCGCGTGTCGCCACGACAACCGCCACGCCCGCTACGACTGACAGGCCGAGAGGCGACATGGCGCTGTATGCCCGCATCAACGCGCGCATGGCGGCGGGCGCGGGCTATTACGCCGCAGCTTTGAACGAGCAGCGGGAAAGCCATTACCCGACGCGGCCCTTCGTCGCGGTGCGCCTGCCGACGCTGGCGTGGCTGCAAGCGCTGATCGGCGCAGACGGTGTGCGCTATCTGGCGATGGCGGTGGTGCTGGCCTGCCTGTGGGCGCTGAACACCCGGCTGGCGACTCTGGCGAGCCTTGAGGAACGGATCATTGCCAGTGCGCTGCTGGTGGCGGGCGGCGCCGCGGCGCTGTCGCCTGTGGCGGGGTTCGACCATGATTTCGTCGCAGGATTGCTGCTCTCGCTGGCGCTGCTGCTCTACCGGGCGGACCGCTGGTGGCCTGCGCTGCTGGCGGCAGGCGCGGCGCTGGCGGTGCGCGAGCTGGCCGCGCCTTTCGTGCTGCTGTGGCTGGGCTTTGCCATCGCCGGGCGACGCTGGCGCGAGGCGGGGGCGCTCGCAGTGCTGCTGGCATTCTTCGCCGCCGGAATGGGCCTGCACGCGCTGGCGGTCGGCGCGGAGAGGCTCCCCGGCGATCTCGGCTCGCAGGGATGGGGCGCCCTGTCGGGCTATGGCCTACCGCTGACCGGACTGGGCCAACTGACCGGATTGCGATTTCTCCCCGCCAGCCTCGCCGCGCCCATCGCAATTCTGCCTCTCCTTGGCTGGGCGGCAATTGGCGGACGGATTGGCCTGTTCGCGCTGCTATGGTTCGGCGGGCTGGCCACCATGTTGGCCCTGTTCGCGCGGCCCGAGAACTTCTACTGGGTGGAGCTTGCACTGCCCGCCTATGCCATCGGCCTTGCCTTCGTTCCGCGAGGGCTTGCCGAACTGGGTCGCGCCGTTGCAAGGCAAACTTAACCAAGCTTTGCCATGGAAGTGGCTTCGACTATGTCTGACACCCCGGAGCGTGGCGCGAAAGGCGATTGCGAGATGAGCGTACAGGAGGCGGCAGCGGGAAAACACCCTCGCATCCTGCTGGTCGTGGGCGGCGGGATCGCGGCCTACAAGGCCTGCGAACTGGTTCGCCTGATCCGCAAGGGCGGGGGCGATGTCACTTGCGTGATCACCCGCGGCGGGCAGCAATTCGTCACCCCGATGGCGCTTGCCGCCTTGTCCGAGAATCAGGTCTACACCAACCTGTTCGACCTCAAGAACGAGGCCGAGATGGGGCATATCCAGTTGAGCCGCGAGGCCGATCTGGTGGTCGTCTGCCCGGCAACGGCGGACCTCCTTGCCAAGATGGCGACCGGCATTGCCGATGACCTTGCCACCACGCTGATCCTCGCCACCGACAAGCCGGTGATGGCCGTGCCCGCGATGAACGTGCGGATGTGGGATCACGAGGCAACCCAGCGCAATATCAATCTGCTCAAGGCGGCGGGCGTCAATGTGCTCCAGCCCGACGAGGGCCCCATGGCCTGCGGCGAGTTCGGCTATGGCCGCCTGCCCGAGCCCGAGGCAATCTGGCGTGAGATTGCCGCGCATTTCGGTATCGAAGTTCCCGAACCGCAGCAGGCGTTGCTGGCCGCGCCCGCGAAGCAGCTTGCCGCGCCGATGGTCGAGGTCGAAGCGCTCGAGCCCGAGGAAGAGGATGATGGCGACGCCGCTATCCCTGCGGGCGGCATTGGCGGCTTCTTCTCGCGCATCATCCCGCGCTCGACCGCCAAGCGCACGCATGACGAGATCGAGGCCGAATACGAAGACCTGCCCGATCCGGCGGAAGAGGATCTGCCTTTCGAAGAGGAACCCGTTCCGGACTTCGCGCCGGATCTGGAGGGCCCGCTGCTCGCCCGCAAGGGCAAGGCCAACGCCGCGCCCCCGATGGACGCGGCCGCGCTCAACCACCTGATCGATCCGCGCCGGTTGCCGCCCGAACGGCAGGCCCCCGAAGTGCCCGAGGAGATCGAGGCCGATCTTGGCGAAGTCACCGAAGGCGAGGATTTCGGCCTTGCGCCCGCGCACCGTCCGCTGGCGGGACGCCACGTGCTCGTCACCGCCGGGCCGACCTGGGAAGCGATCGATCCGGTGCGCTACATCGCCAACCGGTCGAGCGGGAAGCAGGGCTTTGCCATCGCCGCCGCCGCCGCAGCGATGGGCGCGCGGGTGACTCTGGTGGCAGGGCCGGTGGCGCTCAAGACCCCGGCGGGTGTCAGCCGTATCGATGTGGAAAGCGCCAACGACATGGCCGCCGCGGTCAAGCGCTCGCTGCCCGCCGATGTCGCGGTGATGGTCGCCGCGGTCGCCGATTGGCGGCCCAAGGAATATCGCGGCGAGAAGATCAAGAAGCGCGGCGATGCCCCGCCTGCGCTGATGCTGACCGAAAACCCCGACATCCTCACCAATGTCGCCACCGCACAGCGCCGCCCCGAACTGGTGATCGGCTTTGCCGCCGAAACCGAGAACATGCTCGAACACGCCAAGGCCAAGCGCAAGCGCAAGGGCGCCGACTGGATCGTCGCCAATGACGTGAGCGGAGACGTGATGGGCGGGGATCGGAACCGCGTCACCATCATCCACGGCGATGGCATCGAGGTGCTGGACGACATGCCCAAATCGGCGGTCGCGATGGCGCTGGTCGAACGGATCGCGGCAACATTGCACGCTGAGGCGGCGGAATGAGCCTTCCCGTCGGCGTGCAAATCAAGCGCCTGCCCCACGGCGCAGGCCTGCCGCTGCCCGCCTATGCCACGGCGGGCGCGGCTGGGATGGATGTGGTGAGCGCCGAGGAGGTGACAATTGCCCCCGGCGCGCGCCATGCCGTCGCCACCGGCTTGGCGATGGCGATTCCGGCCGGATACGAAATCCAGGTCCGCCCGCGTTCAGGACTGGCGCTGAAGCATGGCATCTCGGTGCCTAACACCCCCGGCACCATCGATTCTGACTATCGCGGCGAGTTGAAGGTGATCCTCATCAACCTCGGCACTGAACCCTTCGCGATTCAGCGCGGCGACCGCGTGGCGCAGCTGGTGCTGGCCCCGGTGGTGCAGGCGGCGTGGGACGAGGTTGCGGAGCTTGACGCAACCGAGCGCGGCGAGGGCGGCTTCGGCTCGACCGGAGGGCATGCCAAGCTCTGAGGCTTGACGCCGCGCCCCGCGCGCAGCAAACTTCCTGCTGTCCGACCTATTGGAAGCTTCATGTCCGAGAATGTGATCCGCTGACGAGCCTTTGCGCGGTCTGATCCCGCGCAAGGCTGATCGTGTCGCCGCCGCAAGCAAGGCTTGCCGCGGCGCCTGTCAGCGTATCTTCTCAGGATAATTCCCTTGAACATCTCAAGAAACGAGCAGCGCACGCTGCACGCGCTCGCGCAGGGCGGGCAGATCCATTACCGACGCGATGCACATGGCAAGATCTACGAAGTCGATTGCTTCAACCGTGACGGCTTTCGGCTCGTCGACTGCAATCTGGCGGTTTTCAACCGGCTGCTGCGGCGGCGACTGATCCGCAGCGAGGCGGGCCAGCCCTATCGCATCACCCGCGATGGGCTGGCGGCGGTCAGGGCGCAGGTGGATAACCGCTAGGACAGCTTCGCCAGCAATGAATAGGCGGCGACCCTCGCGGCGCCGCCTATTCATCGGCAAGGCCTTGCCAAGGATCATCGCAAAAACCCCGCGACTTGCCGCCAGTCACTTGTCAACTAAATAAGTTGAGTTACTTTCTCCTGAGTCGGACCATACCAATGGACGGTCATTCACACGCTTTAAGGAGCGCCGAAATGGCCCATCAACTTGAACTCGACGCAGACCGGCTGCGGGATGATCCGCTGATCCTCGTCATCCCCGGCCTCAACAACAGCAACGAAAACCATTGGCAATCGCATTGGGAGGCAAAAATCCCGGATTGCGAGCGGGTGGATCTGGGAATGTGGGACGATCCGCATCGCAACACCTGGGTCAACAAGATCAACCTTGCGGTGCACCGCGCCGGGCGTCCGGTGATCCTCGTCGCGCATTCGCTCGGCTGCCAGGCGGTCGCGTGGTGGGCGGAATACGAGCAGCCCGCTTATGGCAACCCGGTGGTCGGCGCGCTGCTGGTGGCGCCGCCCGATGTCGAGCGGCCCGGCGTGGACGAACGCCTCGCTCGGTTCGCCCCCGCGCCGCGCCGCGCATTGCCGTTTCCCGCGTTCCTCGCCGCGAGCGAGAACGACCACCATTGTTCGCTGCGCAACGCGCGCGGGCTCGCGCAGGATTGGGGTGCCACCTTCGCCTATGCGGGCTCGATCGGCCATATCAACGCGGATTCCGGGATCGACGACTGGGCCTTCGGCCAGCTCCTGCTCGCCCAGCTGCTGCGCGAACACCGCACCCGGCAGGGCACTGGGCGGAGCGAGGAAACGGCGACCCGCCGCCGCGCTGCCGCGCGCTACACCCGCTTGCCGTGGATCCAGAGCGCCGAGGACGGGCGACGCGCGAGCGAGTGGTGACGGCCTCGGCGGGGCGCAGGCGGGCCTAGTCCGCCTGCGGCGCCGCTGGCTGCGGCGGTTGATCCGGCACCCGCCAGTGCATCTGCGATTCCCACCTGCCTTCGACGGGCTTGCCCTGCTTGTCCTGTGCCGGAGTGAACCGCGCGCGGCGGGTCAGGAGCTTGCAGGTGTTTTCGTCAATCCGGAAATTGCCGCTGCTCTCGATGATCTCGCAGGTCTTCACCCGTCCCTGAGGCGTGACGGTGAGGGCGAAGCGGACCGATCCTCCGCCATCGCAGCTGTGCCAGTCGCAGGCCCAGTCGGACCCGTTGAACCATGTCGCGGGCGACCGCGGCACCGGAGCAGTCTGGGCGAGCGCTGCGGCAGGCAGGCACAGCGCGGCGAGTGTGAAGGCAGGGAAAAGGGCAGGGCGGATCACGCGACCGACTTTACGCTGAAAGCAGGCAACAAAAAAGGCGGCGCGATCCCCTGCGCCGCCTCTCTTTTCCCGTCCAAGGGTCTGTTAGGCGCTGCCTTACACCATCAATCGGTGGGGCGCACGGTCTTTTCGTCGTCGCGGATGGTGATCCGCAGGGTTTCGCCCGAATTGCCCGGAAAATCGGTGAAGATCGCGTCCACCAGATTGGGCACAAGGCGCGGCAGGCGGTTGGAACGCGACACCGCTTCGGCCTTGCCTTCGAACAGGCGCTGGCCATCGGCGCGGCGATCAATCTTCACATCGACGCCGCTGGTGTAGACGGTGTAGCTGCGCACATCCGGCCCGCCGAAGAACGGATCGTTGAAGCCAAAGCCCCAGGCGCCGAAGCCGCCGCCCCAGCCGCCCCACCGGCCCCAGCCGGGACCGGCAAAAGCGCCACCATTGAAATCGGTGCGAACGCGCTCGCGCCCGCCATCAACGCGGTAATCGAAGCGGACCAGCATGTCGGCCGTTTCGGGCGAGGCGGCGCGGGCATAGCCCAGCTCCGACAGTTCGGCCGCAACAGCATTGGCATAGGTCGCAAATTCAAGCCCGCCGGCAAGCTTGGGATCCTCGGCGACAACCGCAAAGGTCTGTCCCTGCGGCGCAGGCAGCGGCACGGCGAAGCGCGAAACATCCGCCTTGAACGGCGTGGCGCACGCCGAAAGCCCGAGGGCCAAAGCGACGGGAAGGGCGAGGCGGGTCAGGGTCTTGATCGAAGTCATAGGACGCAGCATGGCATAACCTCTGTCAGATATCCATTGCCATGACAGCAACGGCTCTTGCGCGGGATATCTTATGACATCGGGATGAACGGCAATTGAATATCGCCGCCACCCAGCCTCGCTTCGTCGCAAGCTGCCGCGCTGATCAGTGACGCACCAGCCCCAGCGCCTGATAGGCGGCCGAGAGCGTCGGGGTGCCGCGTTCGCGCGCTTTGGCCGCGCCGCGCGCGAGGATCGCGTCGAGCGCCTCGCTGTCTCCCTTCAGTGCCACGAAGCGGTCGCGAATCGGGCCGAGGCTTGTGACCAGCAATTCGGCCAATGCCGGCTTGAAGCCGCCGAAGCCCTGTCCGCCATATTGGCCGAGCACCGATTCGACCGACTGCCCGGACAGCGCGGCGTAAATGCCGACCAGATTGCGGGCCTCGGGCCGGTCAGCCAGTCCGGCCTCTTCCGAGGGCAGCGGTTCGGGATCGGTCTTCGCCTTCTTGACCTTCTGCGCCATGGTGTCGGCATCGTCGGACAGGTTGATGCGGCTCATGTCGGAAGGGTCCGACTTCGACATCTTGGCGCTACCATCACGCAGCGACATGATCCGCGCGGCCTCGGCCGGGATGATCGGATCGGGCAGGGTGAAGACGGGGGCGTCTTCGGTACAGAAATCATTGTTGAACTTCTGCGCGATGTCGCGCGCCAGCTCGAGATGCTGCTTCTGATCCTCGCCCACCGGCACATGTGTCGCCTGATACAGCAGCACGTCGGCGGCCTGCAGCACGGGGTAGGTGAAGAGGGCGACCGACTGCCCCTCGCGGTTCTTGCCGGCCTTGTCCTTCCACTGGGTCATGCGGTTCAGCCAGCCCATGCGGGCTGTGCCGTTAAGCAGCCATTGCAGCTCGGCATGCTGCGGCACCTGCGCCTGATTGAACAGCACCGAGCGATCGGGATCGATCCCGCAGGCGACCAGCGCGGCGGTCATCTCCAGCGTCGCGGCCTTGAGCCCGGCCGGATCATGCGGCTGCGAGATCGCATGGAGATCGGCGAGGAAGAAAAGCGTCTCCGAGCCTTCCTCCAGAGCATCCTGCATCGCCACCCAGTTGCGGATCGCTCCCAGATAATTGCCGAGATGCAGATTGCCGGTGGGCTGGATGCCGGAAACGACGCGCATGATTGTCCTGACGAAGTAAGGTTAGCTCTTGCGGCGCATTAGGCGCTGGACCGTTGCCTTGTCGAGTACGCCGAGCACCACGGTCGCCGCGCCATAGGTGACAAGGCTGACCAGCAGGATCGCGCCCACCGCCGCAAGCCGCATGGTGAAAGCGCCGTCGAGCCAGGGTGTGATCACCTGCATCAATGCCACCAGTGCCGCTCCCATCAGGCCCGCGGCAAGCGCGATCCGCCCAATCCGGCCCAGCACGCGGGCAGGCAGGCGGAAATAACCGCGGCGGGCAAGGATCGCGCCCAGCAAGGCGATGTTCGCCCACGCCCCCACCGCTCCGGCCAGTGCGAGGCCCACCACGCCCAGCGTCGGGACCAGCACGATATTCAGGCCGACCGTCACCACCAGCGACGTGGCGGCGGTGTAGACGGGGGTCTTCGTGTCGCGGCGCGCAAAGAAATTGGGGGTCAGTACCTTGACCAGCACATAGGCCGGCAGGCCCACCACCAACGCCGAGGTGACCATGCCGGTCACGCGCGCATCCTCGGCCGTGAAGGCCTGCCCTTCCATGAACGCCTTCACGAAAGCGAAGCCGGTGATGAACAGCGCCACCGCGCAGGGCAGGGTGAGCAGCATCGCCAACTCGATCGCGTTGGCCTGAAGGCGCACCGCCTCCTCGTCCTCGGCCTTGGAGATGTAGCGCGACAGGGCGGGCAGGATCGCCGTGCCCAGCGCGATCCCGATGATGCCCAGCGGCAGCTGGTTCCAGCGGTCGGCCATCGCCATGTAGGTGAGGCTGCCGTCGGGCAGGCCGCGGATGAAGGCAAGGTCGATGAAGCGGCTGATCTGGTACACGCCCGCGCCGAACACGGCTGGCACGATCAACACGCCCATCTCCTTGACCCGCTGCGTGATCCGGGGCGTGCCCCTCGGGATGTGGAAGCCCGCGCGCCGCATGAACCAGTAAAGCCACAGCAATTGCAGCAGACCGCTGACCGAAACCGCGATGGCAAGGCCCACGCCGGTCGCCGCGCGGGTCGCCTCGCTGCCGGGTTGCAGCGCGCCCCACACCAGTGCGGTCAGCAGGCAGATGTTGAGCAGGATCGGCGCCGCCGCCGCCGCGGCAAAGCGTGACAGCGAATTGAGGATCGCCGCCACCAGCGTCGCCAGGCTCATGAACATCAGATAGGGAAAGGCGATCCGCCCCATCGTGACCGCCAGATCATAGGTCGCGGCATCGCCGCGCAGGTCTTCATTGGCGAAGGCCCACAGCACCCACGGCATCGCCAGCATCATCAGCGCGCCGAACACGACGAGGATCGGCAGCAGCACCGCCAGCACTTCGCCCGCGAACCGTTTTGCCGCGTCCTCGCCCTCGGTCATGTGGCGGTTGAACAGCGGCACGAAGGCGCTGGCGAAGGCACCTTCGGCAAACAGGCGGCGGAACAGGTTGGGAAGCTGGAAGGCGAGCTGCCACGCATCGGCGACACCGCCCGCCCCGAGCACACGGGCGAGCAGGATGTCGCGGGCAAAGCCGAACAGGCGGCTGACCAGAGTCAGCCCGCCGATTGTGCCGACGTTTCTCAGCAGGCTCATGCTTGGTTACGCCCGCCTAGGCCCGGATCAGGCGTTGCCCGTGACCGGCGTTATCGGCTTGCCGCCCGCGGCTTCCTCTTCCCGGCGCGCGGCGAGCTGCTGCGCGTAGAGTCCGTTGAAGTCGACCGGATCGACCATCAGCGGCGGGAAACCGGCATCGCGCACCGCATCGGCGACAACGCGGCGGGCAAAGGGGAACAGCAGGCGCGGCGC
Organism: Porphyrobacter sp. ULC335; assembly: GCF_025917005.1. Lineage (NCBI taxonomy): Bacteria > Pseudomonadati > Pseudomonadota > Alphaproteobacteria > Sphingomonadales > Erythrobacteraceae > Porphyrobacter > Porphyrobacter sp. ULC335. The sequence continues at coordinate 3,605,476 of NZ_CP078091.1, read as the reverse complement.
TTCGGCATAAAGGAAGGCGTGGGCCTGATCCTCGGGCACGTTGCGCATGCCGACGAGGCCGGAATAGGCAAGGTCGACGATATACAGCGTGCCGCGCTGCGAGGTGGCGGTCAGCGTCAGCTTCAGCGTGACTTCGTGCACGTCGGCGGCGACGACTTCGGAGGCAATGTTGAACTGCACGTCGATCTGCGGCGGCTCGGGCCACTGGTAGACGTCGGGCGCGCTCGGATTTTCGACCGAGAGATCCTTCACATACTGGGTGATGATCCCCACCGCCGGGCTGGTGTCGGCACCGTTCGGCTGCGGCCCTGCGGCGTCGTTGTTGTCGAGATTGGTGAGGACGCCTTCTTCGTCGGCCATGCTGTTCGTGTCTTTCAAAGTGGGTAACAGTTCATGCACCTGACGCATGCTAAAGGCGTCAGGACGCTTGGCTGCGCGCCTAGCAGGGGCGCAAGGCTCCCGCAACCACAGCGCAACGGCTCACCGGATTTGACCCGCGCTGCAACCTATCGGGCGTTGGCGAATTGTAATGAGACCCTATTTAAGGCAGGGTAATACTTCCTAGGATGGTGCGGCGTCCCCCCCCGCGAGCGCGCCAGGCTTGATGATCGGACTGACACAGTGCTCGAAATCGTTCTCCTCGCCATGGTGGCCGCTTTTCTTGGTCTGCGGCTTTATTCCGTGCTTGGCCGCCGCGCCGAGCATGAAGAAGAGCCTGTGCCACAGCGCTTCGAATCGGACGATAAGCCCGCGATCCGCCCGGCGGCTGTGCCTGCGCCCGTCGTCAGCCCGCGTGCTGCCGAGCTTGAAGGCGTGATGCCCGCGGTGGAGCGTGCGCTGCGCGAAATCGCTTCTGCCGACAGCAAGTTCAATCTCGCCCAGTTCCTTGAAGGCGCGCGCGGGGCCTATCGCATGATCCTCGAAGCCTATTGGAAGGGCGACCGTGAGACGCTGCGCGAATTGTGCGATGATGACGTCTACGCCGGTTTCGTCTCCGCCATCGAAGCGCGCGACGCGGCGGGCGAAACGCTGGCCAATTCGCTGATCCGGATCGAGGAAACGCGCATCCATTCGGCGGTGCTGGACGGCAAGACGGCGCGCATCGCGCTGCTGTTCGTCGCCGATATCGCCGCCGTGACCCGCGACAAGGATGGCACCGTGATCGCCGGTTCGCTCGACGATGCGATCGAGAGCCGCGATGTGTGGACCTTCTCGCGCAATATCGCCGCGCGCGATCCCAACTGGCTGCTCGACGAAACCGATGAAGGTTGATCGGCGACGGAGTTGATCGGCGGGTCTTGCGAGGCCTGCTTACGATAAGGAGCCGATAATGCGCGCGGTGCTCGCTCTGGCCATGCTGCTGGCGCTGGGTGCCTGCGGGCGTTTGATCCCCCAAGGGACAATGCCCCCGCCTGTTGCAAGGCCGCCAGCCGCGCCCGTCGCCCCGGTTCCGCCCGCCGCTGTGCCGCTCGCCGCGAATGCGGCGCTGGCAGGTGTCGCGCTTGGCCCGGCCTTTGCCGCTCTATCGGTCAGCGATGTCGATGCACGCGGGGCGCTCTCCAGCTTCATCGAATCCTGTCCGCGTCTGCTGGCGCGGGATGACGCGAGCGGGCTGACCCGGCCTGATGATTGGCGCGGCGCCTGTGACGCGGCGCGCAGCTGGGCACCGGCACGCGCCCGCGCCTTCTTCGCCGAACAGTTCACCCCCGTGCAGGTGGGCGACGGCAAGGCCTTTGCCACCGGCTATTTCGAGCCCGAGATCGCCGGAAGCCGTACGCGGCGTCCCGGCTTCGAAGTGCCGGTCTATGCCATGCCGACCGATCTGGTGCGCGGCTGGCCCGATGACGTGGCCCTTTCCGAGCGCACCGGCCGCCCGCCCTTGGGGCGTTATGACGAGGCGGGGCGGTTCGTGCTTTATCACGACCGTGCCGCGATCGAGGACGGGGCGCTCACCGGCAAGGCGCAAGTGATTGCCTGGGCTGCCGATCCGGTCGAATTCTTCTTCCTCCAGATCCAGGGTTCGGGCCGCCTCCGCACGCCCGAAGGCGAGGTGATCCGCATCGGCTATGCCGGGCAGAACGGGCGCGAATATGTCGGCATCGGCGGGGTGATGCGCGAACGCGGCCTGCTGGGCGAGGGGCCGGGCAAGTATTCGGGATCGATGCAGGGCATCATGGCCTATATCCGCGATAACCCGCGCGATGGCCGCGATCTGATGCGCCTCAACAAGAGCTGGATTTTCTTCTCCGAGCTGAACGGCGATGGCCCGCTGGGCGCGCTCGGCGTGCCGGTGCGGCGCGAGTCGTCGGTGGCTGCCGATCCTGCCTTCGTGCCGCTGGGCGCGCCGGTGTGGCTCGATCTCGACCGGGCCGAGGCCGATGGGCTGTGGGTGGCGCAGGATACCGGCGGGGCGATCAAGGGCGCGAACCGCTTTGACACCTTCTGGGGCGCAGGAGAGGATGCGCGGCGGATTGCAGGCGGGATGAGCGGGCGAGGGCGGGCCTATGTCCTGCTGCCGCGTGCCGCCGCCGCGCGGCTCGCAGAGCGATGAGGCCGCCGCGGGGGCTGACCACGGGCGAGCAGGCGGCCTGGGCGCATCTCGCGTCGAGCGTGAAGCCGCTGCCGGGGAAGAAGCGTCCTGATCCTCCGACGCTTCCCAAAGTTGCCGCTCCTGCCCCAGCCAAGCCCCTTGCCGCATCCAAGCCCGCCAAACCCGTTGTCAAACAGCGCCCGCCCCTCCACTCCCGGGTTGCGCCCGGCGGTCCCCCTCCGCGTACCGGGGAGGATGCAGGGCTCGATTCCCACTGGGACCGGCGGATGAAGGCGGGGCGGCTGGAGCCTGATCTGACGCTGGACCTGCACGGTCACACGCTCGATACCGCTTATGACCGGGTGATGACCGCGCTCGATCAGGCGCGGATGATGGGGGCGCGGGTGGTGCTGGTGGTGGCGGGGCGTGAACGTCCGGTCGATCCCGCCGACCGCATGGCCAAACGCGGCGCGATCCGCGCCAAGCTGCTCGACTGGCTGGCGGCAAGTCGCCATTCGGATGCCATCACCGCGGTACGCCGCGCCCATATCCGCCACGGCGGCGAGGGCGCGCTCTACCTGATCCTCAAGCGGCGCTAGACCCCCTCTAGACCCCCTTTAGACCCCTTCCAGGGTCGGTTTGGTGATGTTTCACGCGAAACATCAGGCGGTAAACGAGGCGATGTTCCGTCAGTCGCGGCACTTCATGGCGATCACCCGCCACGCAAGCTGCGAAGGTCGGCCCCCGACACTGCGGACTTCATTATCGATGCACTGCTGCTTTGGTGACCGGTCATCCGGCATGTTGCCGCGCAGTCTCCGGTCGAGTTCCAGCACGTCCTCAAGCTCCTCCGGGGTGAGCTCGCTGACGGCGCGCCGCCCGTCCCTCAGGGCAACATAATTGTCCCGGGCGCGGGCGAATCGATCAACGGCGGCCTGCGGCTGTTGCACACCAGACGTACCCTGCGCCTGAACCGGCACGGGCAGCGCCAGAGCGAGCGTTGCGGCGGAGAGGAGAAACCGGATCATCATGCGCGCAAACATCCAATGCCGGCGCTTTCAAGAACCTGAACAAAACGGCTCAGGATCATGCACTTGACGGGTTCGTGATCCTGATCAGCGCGGGACGATGCTGATGCCGCCATCGCTTTCGAGCATCGCATGGCGGACCTCCGCAGTCTCGATGATTCCATGCCTGAGTCGCACGGTCCAGAACCACTCCTGGAATGAATCATCCGCTGCGGTCGGCCGCTGTGCACGGGCGGCGTCCGAATTCACCATCGAGCTGTCTCCCTAGGATGCAATGATGTCGGACAGTGTGTTGCATGCTCCACAACATAAGTGAGGGCGAAATGCCCCCATCCTGTCAGGCAGGCCGCGTCGAAGCCAACCGGCGGGCGCCCGAAATATGGGCCTCTGCGGGGTGGGATCACCTCTCGGCAAGGAGAAAGCTCATGAACTTCCTACTGATTATCATTGTTGGAGGCATCCTCGGATGGCTCGCCAGCATGGTGATGCGGACCGATGGCCAGCAGGGCATCTTCCTCAACATCGTGGTGGGCGTGGTTGGCGCGTTGCTCGCCGGTTTCATCATCAGCCCGCTGCTCGGTCAGACGCCGATCACGTCGGGTGATTTCGACATCGGTTCGCTGCTCGTCTCGTTCCTCGGCGCGGTCGTGTTGCTCGCCATCGTCAATCTGTTCCGCCGCGGTTCGGTGCGGTAAATTAAGGAAATAATCCTATGAAAAAGTTTGTTACTATTGCCACCTTCGCTGTGGCTGTCACCGGTCTTGCTGCCTGCAACAATGCCGACGACCAGCGTGAAGACCAGCTCGAAGCGCAGGCCGATGACGTGCGCGAGGGCGCCGATGCAACCGCTGACGCTATGGAAGATCGTGCCGACACGCTCGACCAGACCGTCGACGGGGTGGATTCGACCGCCGAGCAGAATCTCGAGAACAAGGCGGACAACGTTCGCGACAATGCCGAGGTGAAGGCCGACAATCTCGAAGAAAAGGCCGACGAGCAGTAAAACTCGTCACTGCATCATTACAGACGGGGCGGGGTCCGAGGCACATCGCTCGCCCTGTCTGCATGCGGGCCTGCTCTATGAGCGGGCCCGTATTTACATGCTGGCCCGGGCGTGTTCCGGCCGTGTTTCCCCACCGTCCATGATCGCCCGCATCGCGGCTCGTCCGCGATTGATCCGGCTCTTGACGGTCCCCAACTTGCAGTCGGCGATCACCGCCGCTTCTTCGTAGCTCATCCCCGAGGCCGCGATCAGCAGCAGCATTTCGCGCTGGCTGTGTGGCAGCTGGCTGAGCGCGTCCTGGATATCCTCCAGATGGATCCCGGTTTCCTGTTCGGGTTGCTGGACCAGCAACCGTTCGGCGGCTTCCGGCTCCCAGCTCACCAACCGGCTGCGCTTGCGCAGCGTGTTGTAGAACTGGTGGCGCAGAATGGTGAACACCCACGGCTTGAAATTGCTGCCGGGCAGGAAGGTATGGCGCGATGACCATGCCCGGACCATTGTTTCCTGCACCAGATCCTCGGCCATGTCGCGTTGGCGGCACAGCGACCGTGCGAAGTTGCGCAGTGCGGGCAGGGAGGCGATCATCTCGGCGGTGAAACTGGGCGAGTCACATTCGCAGGTTCTACTGGGGGCTGGCATGGGTATCGCACCTTGTCCGTTACGTTCATCCCCCTGTCCCTCTTCGGCGACCTTCCCCGCGGGTTCACTATACTCGGCAAGGATTTGGCGGCGCGGACCTGACGCCCGGCGCTAAAGCGAGTCATTGGCCTATGTGAATTCGCTCTCCCTCTGCCGTTCCTATCAAAGGTCGCCCCCGTCTCCGGGGAACGACGAGATTGAAAGGACAGACAATGCGGATAGCACTACTGATCGCCGGGAGCCTGCTGGCGACCGCTTGCGGTGGCCGCGACGCGGCGGAACAGGCCCCCATGGCAGACACCGGCATGACCGAAGGCGACGCTGGCGGTGCCTTTGCCGAACAGCCGCCGAGCGCGCCGGAATTTGCCCAAACCGCCGCGATGTCGGACATGTACGAGATCGCCACTGCGAACCTCGCGCTCGAGAACGCCGATAGCGAAAAGACGCGTGAATTCGCGCAGATGATGGTGGCGGATCACACCAAGTCCTCGGAGGCGCTCAAGCAAGCGATCAGCGCATCCGGTCAGACCCTGCCCCTCCCCGCAAAGCTTGATGCCGAGCATCAGGCACAGGTCGATATCCTCGAACGGCTCGACGGGTTGGACTTTGACCGCGAATATATCAGCCAGCAGATCACCGCGCACCGCAAGACGCTGAGCCTGCTCAAAGCCTATGCCGGAAACGGCGATGTCGCCGAACTGCGGCAGTTCGCGCAGGCGACCATTCCTGCGGTGCAGAAACACCATGACTGGCTGGAAGACAATTCACCCGTATCCGGCGCGACAGGCGGTACGCCGGGCGCCACGCTGGGTGCGACCCCCGCGCCATAGGCCGGGGCCTTGCCCATTGTGCAGCAGCCCCCGCGCGAGTTCTCCCCTTGCGCGGGGGCTTTTGCTGGCAGTCGTATGGTCAGCCCTTGTTGCTTGCTGTCTTGAGAAGGCGCGGCAACTCCTCGGAGTCCGGGCCTCCTGTCAGCGCCTCCATGAACTTGCGCGACCACCACTGCACGTCGTGCTGGGTGATGCATTCAAGCATCGCACGGTGCCGCTCCTGTCGTTCGGCCAGCGGCATGGCAAGCGCGCGGGCAATGCCATCGGCCATGTCTTCGGTACTGTGCGGATTGACGATAACGGCTTGCTCAAGCTGCGCGGCAGCGCCGGCAAAGCATGACAGCACCAGAACACCCGGATCGGCCGGATCCTGAGCGGCGACATATTCCTTGGCGACGAGGTTCATCCCGTCGCGCAAGGGGGTAACCAGACCAACCCGGGCCGCGCGGTAGATGCCGAAAAGTTCGTCGCGCGAATGGCCGTGATTGACGTAGCGGATCGGCACCCAGTCGATCGAGGCAAACTGGCCGTTGATGCTGCCTGAAAGCGTGCTCAGTTCGGTGCGGATCTGCTGGTAGCTCGGCACATCCCCGCGCGAAGGCGGGGCGATCTGGAGGAGGAACACCTTCTCGCAGAGTTCGGGATGGTCGGTCAGCAACAGCTCGTAGGCGGCGAAGCGTTCCTGCAGGCCTTTGGAATAGTCCAGCCGGTCCACCCCGACGATCACGTCCCGCCCCACCGCGCTGACCGCCAGCCGCGTTTGCGCCTGCTTGGCGGCAAGACTGTGCACCGCGCCGCAGAAATCGGCCGTATCGAGCCCGATCGGGCAAACCAGCAGGCGCGTGCACCGCCCATCAAAGCGGACGCAATCGCCATCGCATTCGCAATCGAACTGGGCAGTGACATAATCGATGAAGGCCTGCCGCCATTCATCCGTCTGGAACCCGATTACGTCGTAATCGAGCATGCTTTTGACTAGTTCCTGATGATTGGGCAGCGACATCAGCAGGCTGGGCGGCGGCCAGGGGATGTGCAGGAAGAACCCGATGCGATTGGCAAAGTCGCGCGAACGCAGGTGCTGGCCCAGCGGCATCAGATGATAATCGTGCACCCAGATGAGGTCATCGGGCTCGATCAGCGGCGCAAGCGTCTCGGCAAAGCGCCAGTTCACCCGGGCATAGCCGCCCGCAAAGTCACGCGCGATCTCGGTCAGGTCCAGCCGGTAATGGAACAGCGGCCACAAGGTGCGGTTGGCAAAACCGTTGTAGTATTCGTCAACGTCCTGCGCTTCGAGGTCGATAGTCGCCGTCGCAACGCCGTCAGCGCGGCGGAAGGTGATCTGACCGGTGAATTCCTCGGTCTGTTCTCCCGACCAGCCGAACCAGATGCCGTTGCTGGTCCGCAACGCGGCCGCCAGTGCCACCGCCAGGCCGCCGCGATTGGCGTTTTCCCCGTCGGTGTCGACCTGAACGCGGTTCGAAATGGCAATGAGGCGGGGCATCACGTGGCCCTCCTGTTGGGCAGGGCGACGCGGCTGCGCTGCCGTGCAGGGGTGATCTGCGCGACAGGCGTGAACCGCCGATGCGCATGACCACGCCGCCTTTGCCCAAGGTGCATGCGCAAAAAACCGCTTATGTGATGAAACCGTCCGGAGCGCCTTCAAGCAGTTTGCTGATATGGTCGTGGACCGCCGCAGGGTCCGCCAGAATCGCGTCGGCATGGGCGGCAATCCGTTCGCCGACCGCGATCCCGCCCCCACCGCATTCGCGAGCGGCGGCGATGGCGGCGATATCTGTCAGATCGTCACCGATGTAGACCGGCACGCTTTCGGCGAAGGGGTGCAACTGCATGATCGCGCGCACCGCGTCCCCCTTGTCCGCGCCCGGCAAGCGCAGCTCGAACACCTGGTCGCCCGCCTGAATGACGAGATCGTGCTCTTGCGCACATTCCTTCGCCCAATCGTGCATCGCGTCGGCCAGGCGCGGGGCAAGCCGGTAATGCAGGCCGAGGCCATAGCTTTTCAGTTCGAGGACCACGCCCCGTGACGCGCCAAACCGGGCTTCGGTCTCCCGCGCGAGAAGGGCGAAGATGCTCGCCGGGGGCGGGGCGCGCAGCCGCCCTTCGTGGCGCAGTTCGAGCCCGTGGCTGGCGGCGACGGTGACCGGCCACAGGCTCCTGCCCCACAGGGCATCAAGCTGTTCGATCGAACGCCCGCTGATGATCGCGACGCGCGTGTCGAGCCGCTCCAAAGCCGTGGCGATCAGCCTGCGCAGGTCATCGCTGACGCTGACTGCCTCCGGCGTCCGGGCGATCGGCACCAGCGTGCCATCGAAGTCCAGCAGGAGCGAAAGGCGCGCGCCGGGCGTCACTGGCTCGCCTCCGGTTCCCGAGCCGTTTCAGGCTCTGGCTCATGCTCGGGACCGGCGCGGATTCCGGCGAGCGCGGCTCCCGCGGTCAGGCCGTGAACCACGGCCGACATCGCGATTGTCACCAGCACCACAAGCCACAGCTCCGCGATAGCCGATATCGTCGCTGCGCTTGCGGCAAAGGCGAGGTAGTAGATGCTCCCGATCCCGCGCACCCCGAAGGCGGCGGTGACAAAACGCTCGCGCGGGGCCAGCCCCGTTCCGCCCAGGACGATCCAGCCAACCAACGGCCGGATCACGAACACAAGGCTTGCGGCGATGGCGACATGCTCCCAGCGCACCCAGTCCACATAAGTGCCTAGCGCCGCGCCGGTCATCAGCAGCAGAATGGCAGTCAGCGCGTGCTCGATGGCGAGGTTGAAAAGATGCAGGTTGCCGTGGAAGTCATGTTCCACCTCGATCCGGCGGAACACCAGCCCGCCGACGAAACAGGCGATGAAGCCGTAGCCGCCGACCCATTCTGCTGCGCCGTAACACACCAGCACCCCCGCCAGCGCGAGCACGCCCGATCCTGTCTCGGCAAGGACATTGCGCGCTGGCCAGCGGAATACCACCTGCCCGAGCAGCCACCCTGTCGCCGCACCCGCCAGCGTTCCGGCGACAATGCGGTAAATGAAATCGCGGGCGAACCATTCCGCAGCCTCGGTGCCCGTCAGTCCGGCGATGGCTGCAATGGCGAGATAGACGAAGGGGAAGGCCAGCCCGTCATTCAGACCGGCCTCGGTCGTGAGGGCGAAGCGGACCGGATGCTCTCCCCCTTCGGTGGGAGGGCCAACCTGCACGTCGCCAGCCAGCACCGGATCGGTCGGCGCAAGCACGGCTCCCAGCAGCAGCGCGCTTGCCAGCGACCAGCCGGCAGCCAGACCAACCAGCACCATCGCTCCTATCGTCAGCGGCATCGCAACGACCAGCAGCCGCCCGGTCGAGCGCCAGCGCGTAAAGGGCCTGACGACATCAAGGCGCATCCCGGTGGCGAACAGGGCGACGATCACCGTCATCTCGCTCAGCACCTCCCACCATTCGGGGTTGGAGATGGGCTGGAACAGCGGCGGCGGCTCATCGATGAACAGGGCGCAGAGCACGCCCCCCAGGATCAGCAGTGCCGAAGCGGCAGGCTCGCGGCCTGACACAAAGCGCGGCAGCCAGAAGGCGACAAAGATCGCCAGACCCGCAAACAGCAGGAACGCGTGATAGGACATGGGATGTCTGCCGTCGGCCCCCGAAAGAAGGCGACCGCATGACGCGCGCCCGCGGGAGGGGCATTAACTCCGGTTAGGAACGCAGGCGAAGGCCAGCCGGCAGGGTGCTTCTAGGGTGTCCGGACACACATTTTCCGACCTCTATGAAGGAGAATCGCCATGTCTTTTCTGGATCGTATTGCCTCCGCACTCGCCCCCGCCGCTTCTGAGGAAAAACGGATGGAAGCCCGTGAACAGCTTGAGCAGATGGCTGTCAACGAACCCTTTGCCGAGCAGATTCTCGCGCAGCACCGCCAGATCGAATCCCTGTTTGCGCAAGCGCGTGACGAAAACGGCCCGCACGCACAGGCGACCATCGAAGAGTTGGCGCTGCTTCTCAACGGACACGCGATGGCCGAAGAAGCTGTCATCTATCCCGAGATTTCCGACCACAGCAGCAAGGCTCACGCCGGCATGGCCTATGAAGAGCACGCCATGACGAAGGTCCAGTTGGCCGCCTTGCAGAAGATGCAGCCCGGCACGCAGGAATGGCGTGAGAAACTCGATCATATCGAAAGCGCCGTGCAGCAGCATGTCTATCAGGAGGAAAGCAGCTGGCTGCCTGATGTTATCCGCTATGCTCCGGCGGAGGCGCGCCAGCGGATGAGCCTTAATTTCCGCGAATACTTTGACAGGTTCGAACGCGCCTGACCCCTGCGCCGATCCCGGACGGTGCGGTTTGCGACCCGCCGCGCTGAAGCCGGGTAACCGCCCGCAAGAGCTGTGAACGCGCCCGCATGCCGGGCAAGCTCACAATCTTGCGGGCTTTTTCGTGTGAGCGGCAGGCCTGTTGGCGGCCCGCAACAAAAAACCCCGCCCATTTCTGGGCGGGGAGTTGTTGGGGCAATGGCCGGACGAAATGGAAACAAAAAACGTGACCGGCCATCGAGTACCAGGGGGATCGGGATACCCCCGGGCAGGTTACGACCCTACCCGTCCGATTCGCGGCACGCTCTAACTTGGTTTGTTTCTGCGGTAATTGTCAGCGGCCCGATCCACCGGGGCGCACGCGCAAGATGCCGCGCCCTGAGGCCTGTCGGGCCGGAGCGCGGCATAAGGGGGCGGCGACGGACGGGGGCGTGTCCGCCGCCGCGTCGTTCAGCTCGAAGCCGGGCCGGATAATCCGCTGGCCCCGTCGTTCGAGCTGCCCGATCCGGTGGGGCTTTGGCAGTCACCTTGCGCGCGGCTATTCCGGGCCTGGCTATCGCGACTGCGCTGGTTGGCCATACTTCATCCCCAAATGGTGTCAGCGGGACACTGCGGAGCCCCGCACACGCAACTTGTCCGCCCAGAATGCCACCGGGCAGGTCAACGCCCCTTATCCTGCATTACCCACGCTGGACGCCCCACAGCCGCGCCGCGCGGCCTTGTCGCAGCGGGCTGGCAGTGCCATGTTAGGAGCAGATTTTTGGAAGACGTTGCAAAGGCTAGGGAAACTCTGATCGAGAATCGGCCAGACTTCAAATGGTGTTACAGGCTCTATTGCCAAGCATTTGCATAACCGCAGGTGGCAGTGCGAATTCTTTTCGCGGTGAGCCGCATTAGATTCGACAAATGGCTTAACTTTTGATTGAGAGAAACGTCAGCCATTCAGCGAGAGTGTAGTTATCGCAACGATACAAGGAGCACGCTAATGTCGAATGCCTTTTTGCTACGGCTTATGCATGCTGCCGAACTCAGCGACCAAGAGATTGCGGCAGTCGAGGATCTGTGTCGCCAGCCGAAAGAAATCGGCGCTAAGAAGTACTTGTCGCGCGATGGTGACGAGATGGTCACATTTCCGGTCATCCTGAGCGGATGGGCTGCACGCTATCAGATTTTGCGCAACGGTGCCCGGCAGATCACGCGTTTGCTGTTGCCCGGTGACGCCTTCTACTTCGACTGTTCGCCCGACGGAATCGCGATCGAGGAGGTCATCACCCTCAGCCCCTGCAAGATCGTCAACATTCTCCATTCGGACATGCGCCGGGTGATCGACGAGTTTCCGGCGGTGGGTGAAGCGCTTCGCAGCTATGGCAGCATGGAAAATGCCGTGCTGGCGTCGTGGGTGGTCAACGTCGGCAGGCGCGATGCGCTGGAGAGAATGGCGCATCTCATTTGCGAGACGCAGTACCGCCTTTCACTGGTCGACAGCGAGCAAGACGATCAGATTTATTTCCCGCTGACGCAGGACGATCTGGCCGACGTGCTTGGCCTGACCCCCTGTGCACATCAACCGCAAGTTGCAGCAGCTTCGTCAGGATGGATTGATCGCACTGCGTTCCAAGCAGTTGTCGATCCTTGATCTGCGCACTTTGCAGCAGATTGCGGGCTTCGATAGTTCCTACCTTGCGCCGCGGACCCAGACCCCGCGCGAGCAGGAGCGCGTACGACTCCGGGCGATCGCGGCCTGATCCGCGCGCCCGGGGCTGTGCGCCCCTAGCTTTCCCCGTTTCTCGGTAGGCCTGCCAGCGCCGCAACGATGTGCGGCCCATCGGCTGGCTTGCTGAGATAGGGGCTTTCCGCCAGATCCTCGGGCAGCATGGCCGTGTCGTAGCCCGTCAGAAATACGAACGGGATCGCCCGCGCCTTCAACTCGCGGGCGAAATCGAACGACAGGCCGTGGCCTAGGTTGATGTCGATCAGCACTACGTCAATCGGGCCATCTTCCAGCAGACGCGAAAGATCCGGGATTGTCGCGCAAGCGGCGACGACCTTCGCGCCGACCCTTTCCAGCATCTGCTTGCAATCCTGCGCCTGATAATAATCGTCCTCGACGATGAGGACGCGGCGTCCGGCAAGAGTTTGGTCGGTCATGGCTGGTCGTTTCGTCGTCAGGATCGGGGGTCAAGAATGCTGCCGGCGTCCGACAGCGGGAATTCAAGTTCAGCCAGGACGCCAGTGTCGTGGATTGCGAAGCGGCCTGCGCCCTGCAACTCGTACGGCACACGCTCTTCGATCAGCTTGCGGCCAAAGCCTTTTCGGTTCTGCTTCGTCTTTTGGCGCGGTGCGGTTTCCTGCCAGCGCAGGCTGACCCAAGGCATCCCGTTTTTTTCCTGTGTCGACCATATGATGCGGATATGCCCGGTATCGCCAAGCGCGCCATACTTGATCGAGTTTGTCGCAAGTTCGTGGATCGCCAGCGTCACGATCTCAGCCGCATGGGGGGAAAGCGCAACCTCTGGTCCGTCGACATGGCATTGATCGGGCTGCACGGCGTGGACCACCAATTCCTCGCGCACCAGCTCGGCGAGATCGACATTGCGCCCGGGCGAACGGGTGAGGGTGCTCTGGGTGCGCCCCATCGCCTGAAGCCGCCCGATCAGGTGATCGACATATTCGTCGACATGGCGGTGGCTGGGGGCTGAAAGCCGCGCAACCGAACGCACCATACCGATCAGATTGCGCACGCGGTGCTGCAATTCAGCAACCAGCAGCTTCTGCCATTCTTCCTCGCGCCGACGATGCGTGGTGTCGATCATCGCCCCGAGCATCCGCACCGGCTTGCCCTTATCGTCATAGAGGAACCGCCCGCGCGCGGAGAGCCAGACGACGTCCCCGTTAGGGTGGCGCACGCGGTATTCGTTGACGTAATCCTCACCGCTTTCCATGGCCTGCGCAATCTTTGCCTCGGCATCGGCCAGGTCATCGGGATGGACGCGTTCTGCCCATATTTCGAAGTTCGGATCGACTTCGCCCGGCTCGTAGCCTTCCATGCGGTAATGTTCGTCAGACCAGATCAGTTCGCCAGTCTTGACGTTCCAGTCCCATAGCCCGACCTTGCCGATCTCGCTCGCCACCCGCAGCATCTGCGCACCATGCAGCAGCTGTTCTTCGGCGAGGCGCCGGTTGGTGACATCGGTCGCCATGCCGAACCATTCGGTGATCGATCCGTCTTCGGCGAGCACTGGAACCGCGCGCGTCGACAGCCAGACGATCGAACCGTCAACCGTGTTGAGGCGAGCCTCGATCTCAAGTGGACCGCGTCGCTGGATCGCATCAGCAATCGCTGCCTGAACGGCGGCACGGTCGCTTTCCGGCACGAAGTCTTCGACCCAGTTGCGTTCTTCCCCGACATCGCCGAGCAGGCGCTTGCCGCCAACCTGTTGCACCAAGGTGCCTTCGGGGTTCATGCGGAAGATGAGATCGGAGGTCGCTTCGATCAGCGTCTGCAACCGGCTTTCGCTGTGGCGCAGCGCCAGCTCCATGGTTTTGCGTGCGCCGACATCTTCGAACAATACGCCCACCAGATAGGGGGCATGGTCGCCGATCGGGAAAGCGAATACGTCGAACCAGCGCCCCATCGCGACGGATTCGCTCTCGAACCTTTCGCTGACGCCCGAATGTGCGATCCGTCCATATGTCGCGGCCCACCGATCCTCGATATCGGGCTGGAGGCTGCGCATGGATTTGCCGATTGAATCCTTGAGCCCGGTATGCGCGACAAAGGCGTCGTTGGCTTCGAGGAACAGGTAGTCGACCGCCGCTCCATTCGGGTCGAACAGCACCTGAATTATGCAGAAGCCCTCGTCGATGGCATCGAAAAGACGCTTGTAGCGCTCATCGGTCTCGCGCCGCTGCTCGCGTGCGTGATGCTCGCCGGAGATGTCGCGGATGCGCGCCATGAGCGCCGGGCGCCCGTCATGGCGCAAGGGGGTCAGCACCACCTCGTAGACTTGCGGAAACTGCGCACTTTGGCGGACCAGCACTTCCGGGGTGCCGCGCGCGAGCACGCGCTCAAAGTCTCTCGCCCAGTCTGCCGCGGCCTCGGGGAAACGCTGGCCCAAGCTCTTGCCGGTCGGATCCTCGATACCGAGCAGGCGACACAAGGCCGGATTGCTGGCGAGATAGCGCCAATCGCGCCCTTCTTCGCCAGCCTTGCCGACCGGCTCGACAATGCAGGCAGCGTCGGGGAGCGCCCTGAAGGCCGCGCCGAACAGGCTCTCGTCTGGATCGTGAGGAAAATCCGACATCAGTTCGCCTTTAAAGCCGACGCCATAGGACGCCCGACCGGACATCTGACTAACATAGTTTGCCATTGCCGGAAGCCCCAGCCTCTCAGCTAACGCAAGATAAAGACGCCTGATTGAGCCACGCGCAGAACGGATTGTGCGGTTACGCAAAGCCCAACCAACCGGTGTGCGGGCAAAGGCGAACCGCCAGGGAGTTTATCTATGCGCGTTATGCTCACTCTCTTCGCCGTTGGCGCTGCCGCGTATGTGTTGTCCCGGCGTACAGCCGAGCGCGGCGGACAAAGTCGTGCCGCCTTTGCCAATGACCAGCCGGATAACGGTGCAAATCCTGTGCGCGATGCAGGGCCCGATGCCATGCGGGACGCGCCGATAAAGCCTTGGACTTCGGTCGATGAAGCAAGCGACCAGAGCTTCCCGGCGAGCGATCCGCCCGGGTCCTACTGATTTTCTTGCCCGACCCTGCGGCATGGTACTCGGCGTGGCGGATTTCCGGGGCACCCAGCCGCAGGGTGCAGGCCTATGATGCTCAAGTGAGTTAGTGTCGATTCTCGCGTGTTCGCCTTCAGACTGCGACCAAACCAGGCTGACTTATACCGGGATTGACGACCATGCAGACACTGACCTCGGCGGGGATCGAGTCCCTGTTCCGCCTGCTCGGCCGTTACATGCCGCTCAACGAAGCGGACCGCGAGGCGCTTTCATCCCTTGAGATGGGTCCGATCTGTACCCGTGAAGCGCGCAGTGACATCGCTAGTGAAGGTGAAAACCCTACCGCAGTCCGGCTGCTGGTTTCGGGCTGGGCGTGCCGGTACAAGGATTTGCCAGATGGGCGACGCCAGATCGTCGGCTTCTTCCTTCCGGGCGACTTCTGCGACCTCAATATCTATATCCTGAGCGAGTTGGACCATTCGATCGGCGCGCTGACAAACGTGCGCTATTACGACATCCAGCCGCATCAGTTTCAGGAAGTGCTCGACGAACGGCCGCATTTGTTGCGGGCGCTCCTCTGGCACGAGATGGTCTCGGCCGGTATCCAGCGCGAATGGCTGCTGTCGATAGGGCAGCGCTCTCCTATGGAACGGCTCGCGCACCTGTTCGTCGAGCTTTACTACCGTCTCCAGACGGTGGGGCTGGCCACGGGGCTGAGTTTCGATCTGCCGATCACACAGAACCACCTTGCCGAAGCGAACGGACTCAGTCTTGTCCATCTCAACCGCACGCTTCAGGAAATGCGGCGCGAAGAGCTGATCGAACTGTCGGACAAGCAGCTGCGGATTGTCGATCTCGACCGGTTGAAGCGGGTCGCGATGTTCAATTCCAATTACCTGCACTTCAACCGGTAGAGCAATTCCGACCATTCCGGGTGCAGTGTCCGGCGCGCCCGCGGGACCATGCCTCGTGCCTTGCGGGTTGGATCGTCCGCTTCCTGCGATGCGCTGCTGCGCATGCGCACGCGGACTAACATAGGCGTGTGCCTCCTGAGCGGGGGCGGGTGACAAGGGAAGGAGGTCGACACGCACTCGACCGGTCCCAAGGAGACACCCGATGCCGCGCACCCAATTCCGCAAGTCCCGTTCGCGCGAGGCCACGACGACCACCAGCGTCATTGCCAGCGCTGCCAAAAGCGTACTGGTGACTGCCGGCGTCGCGGCGCTCGCCAATATCGGGCGGAAGATCGTGACCCAGGCACCGACCGCTATGGCCAGCGACTGGTGTGAAGGCCTGATCCGCGAGCACGAGGCCACCCTGGCGGCGCTCGACAAGCTGGCGGCGATCTCGGCCGAGCACCCGCAACGCCGGGCTGTACAGCTGACAATGCTCAAGCAGCTGATCACCAAGCACGCGCTTGAAGAAGAGAACGTCGTTTATCCCATGCTCCGCCGCGGCGGTGATGGCGATGCTGTGGGCGACCTCCACAAGGATCACGGCGAGGTCAAGGCGATGCTCTACGAACTGAGCCAGATGGACAAGGCCGACCCTGCCTTTGACGTTACGCTCGAAGGGCTGCGGAGTTCGCTCCAGGAGCACATGCGGCAGGAGGAGGAAGTGCTCTTCCCCGCCCTGCGCGCACAGCTTTCCGATGAAGAGAACCGCAAGCTTACCCGCACCATGAACATGGCGGGCGTGATGGTCGCCTGAGGCCTGCTTTCTTTGCTCCCGTCCCCAACCCCCCGCAAAAGGAATCCCGACTATGGCCAGACAGCCGCAACCCCGCGATGCTCTCCAGATGCTCGCCGACGATCACCGCACCGTCGAGCAATTGTTCGAGAAGTATGACAACGCTCGCAGCCCCTCGGCGCAAGCCAAGATCGTCCGCCAGATTTGCGAGGAACTGACGATCCACGCGATGGTCGAAGAGCAGATCTTCTATCCTGCCATCCGGGAGGTCGTCGATCTGAGCATGATGGACGAAGCCCAGGTCGAGCATGACAGCGCCAAGGCACTGATCATCTCGCTCCAGCAGGGCGATCCGGCCGACGCGTTCTACGAAGCCAAGGTCAGCGTCCTTAAAGAACAGATCGAACATCACGTGTACGAAGAGGAGCGCCAGCGGGGCAGTATCTTTGCGCAAGTGCGCAAGGCCGATTTCGATCTGACCGCGCTGGGCGAGGAAATGGCGGCGCTGAAGCAGCAGCTCATGGATCAGGCCAAGGGCGGCGGCTTGCCGAAGCCCGAACTGGTCTCTCTCAAGGTCTGATCGCTACTCTTGCCGGGGCGGGCAGTTTTGAGACTGCCGCCCCTTCAAGAGCCTTCGGGCGCCGGCTTGATCGCCAATGCGACATCGTGCCCACCTCCTACGACCAGCACCACGAGAGTCCCATCTTGTCGGGTCTGCGCGACGCTGTGTTCGCGCGCTCCGGTGACGGTATTGATCTGCGAGACAGAGTAGCAACCCGGATCGAGGCCGGTGATCTCCACCGGATTGGCCGTGGTCGTATGGGCCTCGTCCGCCATCAGGCAAACGACCGCCTGCCTGTTATCGCCGCAGCCGCAAGCCAACCCGGCCAGGCCGTGCACCTTGAGCCGGTCGCCCAGCGGCGCGCGGCGGAAACTGCCCCAGTCGATCAGCGGAAGAAACGCCGCCAGCACGCTCTGCGCTTCATGCATCGCGGGCAGCAGCACGTGCGGATGCCGATAGGGCCAGCGCATCCCGCCCCCCGCCCCGCCGCTCGCCAAGTGGGCCCATTGGGTGCGCCTGAAGCATTCGGTGTCAAAGGCGTCGGGCAGAGTTGCGTGGCGGTCCTTGAAGGCGTGGATCGGGCCATGCTCGGTATCAAGCAGGGGCCGCTCCGGCGGACATTCGGCAATTGCTGCGCTCATCAGCCGGACCGTCGCTGCGGCCGGATCGAGCGAGCGGCGCGGTGCATCGATCGTGCCTTTCTCGTAAAGGTGGATGCTCGCAAAATCGAGGGAAGGGTGGCGGAAGATGATCTCCCCAAGCGGGGGGTCTTTGACGAGATTGGGCAGGAACACCGAAACGGTCTGCAAATGCGCGCGGCCATGCAGGCGCATCTCTTCTGCCCGCAGCGCCTCGGACACCTCGGTCACGAAGTCGTGCACGGCGTTCAGGTCACCGCCTGCGTAGTAAGCATCAATCTCGTTCCACAGATCCCAGGCGAAAATCGCGGGGCTGTGGCCCCAACGGCGTGTGGCAAAGTGCATGCGGTTGATGATTGCCGCGCGGGTATCGCCGCACGTCAGCATCGTCTTGGGTGAATGGCTCGGCCCGCCGGCGTGACGCGAATAGGGGTGCGTTTTCCAGCGTCGTGCCATGAAGAACGTGTCGAAGGGCGTGAGCAGGAAGCGGATGCCATGCCGTTCGCCCAGCGCAATGAGATCGTCCCACATCTTCACCACCTCCGGGTTGAACTCCCCGGCGCGATGTTCGAGGTGGCGGTGGCGCACCTGGCTGTAGTCGAGCATCAGCCGCAGGCAGGTCACGCCCTGCGCCGCCAGATCGGCGAAGTGACGCTCGGTCACGTGCGGATCACGGCGGCGGTACAGCCCGGCCAGATGCGGCCAGGTGATGGCCTCATTATGGCCAACCGGCGTCCATGCGACACCGGCTTCCGTCGCGAAATAGGGCGCACCCGGAGCGCAGCGGATCCATGCGCCGGGCTCAGGCTCGGGCGGGGCGACCCTTCGCAGGGCCTCCTGCGCCAGCGAGGCGACCTCCTTCATTCCGCGGCCACCGCACCCGATCCGGCCATCGCCTCTGCCTGCCAGCGCGCATCAAGCCTACGCCACGTGGCGAGTGCCTGCCCGACGATCTGGTCCATGTTGTAATAGCGGTAGGTGGCAAGCCTGCCGACAAAGGTGACATTGTCGCAAGCCCGCGCCAGCGCGTCGTAGCGCTTGTACATCGCTTGTGCCGCCTCGTTCGGGATGGGATAGTATGGATCACCTTCATCCGCCGGATATTCGCGGGTGACGCTGGTCACGGGCGCGCGCTGTCCGGTCAGGTGCTTGTACTCGGTGATCCGGGTGTAGGGCACAGCTTCATCGGGGTAATTCACCACGGCTACAGGCTGCGCCTGCTCGCACTTCAGGGTCTCGTGCTCGAAGCGCAGCGAGCGATAAGGCAGCTTGCCGAGCCGATGGCCGAAATATTCGTCGATCGGCCCGCTCCAGACCAGATGGTCCCAGGTGATGTCATCGGGCAGATCGTCGAACGACTGACCGGTCATCACAGTGATGCGCGGCTCGTCGAGCATGGCGGCGAACATCGCGGTGTAGCCGCGTGCCGGCATGCACTGGTAGGTATCGGTGAAATAGCGATCGTCGGTGTTGGTGCGCGCTGGCACACGCGCGGCAACCGATTTGTCGAGCTCGCTCGGGTCGATGCCCCATTGCTTGCGGGTGTAGCCTTCGAAGAATTTCTCGTAGAGATCCACGCCCACCTGCGCGACCACAGTTTCGCGCGAGCTGCGGATTTCGGGCACGTCAACCGCGACCGACTTCAGATAGGCTTCGGCCTCCGCATCAGTGGCGAGATCCAGCCCATAAAGCACGTTCAGCGTTGTCCGGTTGATCGGCATCGGCACCAGCTTGTCGTCGACCTGCGCCAGCACACGGTGCTCGTAAGGGAGCCAGCGCGTGAAGCGCGAGAGATAGTCGAGAATGTCGCGGCTGTTGGTGTGGAAGATGTGCGGCCCGTATTTGTGGACCAGAATGCCTGCCCCGTCCTTGTGGTCGAAGGCGTTGCCCGCGATGTGTTCGCGCTTGTCGATGACAAGCACTGACCGGCCTGATCCGGTGGCAAGCCGTTCGGCCATCACGGACCCGGCAAAACCTGCGCCCACCACCAGCACATCGTAATGGCGCGGCGACCGGTGGGGTGCGGCGCTGACGATCTTGTCGACCTGGCGGGTGACCAGCGCGTTTTCGAGCTTGCTTGAGATCCGGGCTGCGATGCCATCCCAGCTTTTGTCGCCAAGGCAATCGCGTGCTTCTGCCCGCCATACGGCGCGGGCGGCGTCCGGTGCAGCCAGCAGATCGGCACAGGCTTCGACAAACCCCGCCGCATCATCGGCGATCCGGATGCAATTGAGATGGCCATAGCCGCTCACAACGTCCCGGATCGATGTCGAGACGACCGGCAGGCCGCTTGCCATATACTCCGGCGTCTTGGTCGGGCTGATGAACGCGGTCGATGCGTTGCGGGCAAAGGGCATCAGCGCGACGTCCCAACCCGCAGCATAGGCGGGGAGTTCCGCATAATCCTTGCGCCCCAACCAATGGATATTGGCTGCACGCGGCAAATCCGCGTCGCTGATTTTCACCACCGGGCCGACCATCACGAAAGTCCAATCGGGGCGGAGCCGCGCCGCTTCGGCTAGCAGCGCGAGGTCCATGCGTTCGTCGATTACGCCGTAATAGCCAAGCCGCGGGTGGGGTAGCGCAGCCTGATCGGCCGGCTCGGACAAGCCATCAGTGCCGCGCGCGAAATGGGCCACATCGACGCCCGAGGGGACGCAGTGGATGTTGTGGTGGCGGGCGGCCCTCGCTTCATAAAGGCTCGCCCCGCCGCACAGGACAATGTCCGCGCGCGCCATCAGTGCCGCTTCGCGCTGGGCGATGTCGGCGGGTGCAAAGGCGAAATTGGCAAGCTCGTCCATGCAGTCATAGACGACCAGATCGGATTGGGCTCCGGCGCTGAAGCCGAGCATCATCGGTGTCTGATACCAGAACACCAGCGGCCCGGCGTCGGCTTCGAGCGTCGCATCGAGGAGGCTGCGAAGTTGCGCATCACGCTGCGCTTCATCAAGACCGGCGGGTAGAACCGGCACCACCCGATCGAGACCGGTTGCCAGACTCTCACGCTCTAGCCGCGGCGTTTTGCACGCCTCATCCTCGCGCGGCTCCTCCCAGTACAGCACGTCGAAATTGTCAGCCAGCCGCGACATGATGTGCTGCGGCCGCTGGAAGACGAGGTTCCAGCGCAAGTGCGAAAAGCAGACGAGCCGGGCGCGCTGCGCAGGCGTGGAGGAAGAACGCGACTGGGACGGGCGGTGCATAGCAAAAGGCCTTCCAAATGGAGTGTGGCCGCAGTCCTGAGATTGGGGAGGCGGCGCCGCAACGGGGCGACAGCCCACCATAGCCTGCCTTGCAAAACATAAGTCTCACATAGGTGAGAACCAAACAAAACTGCCTGAATCTGGCGTGTTGTGAACCCATGTTATGGGTCATGGATCAGGACGACCGCAAATTCTCTCCAACAAATTCCGAAATCAGTGAGAGTCATAAGCGGAGTTTCTGATGTCCTCTTCATTCGCGGTTTCGATTCTACCGTTCTGGATACTCGGTCTGCCGCTGGTGGTCGCTATCATTAGCTTTCTGTGCCTTCCAAGGCAGCGTGATTTGGCTCCGCCAGAGCCCGTTCGTTGGCGCCGCAATATACACGACGACCCGAACATCTGATCTTTGGCCCGTGTGGCCGCAAAAAAGGGAGCTGCACCATGTTCAGCCACAACAAGCGCCTGCAATACACCGTCCGGGTGTCCGAACCGAATCCTGTCCTCGCCTCGTTGCTGCTCGAACAGTTCGGCGGACCCGATGGTGAGCTGGCAGCGGCAATGCGCTATTTCACGCAGGGCCTTGCCGAGGATGATCCGGGCCGCAAAGACCTGCTGCTCGATATTGCCACTGAGGAACTGAGCCACCTGGAGGTGATCGGTTCCATCGTCGCCATGCTCAACAAGGGCGCCAAGGGCGATCTGGCAGAAGCCGCGCTTGAGGAAGCCGAGCTCTACAAGTCGCTGACGGCGGGCGGCAACAGCCATACGCAGTCGATCCTTTATGGCGGTGGCCCCGCGCTGACCAATTCATCGGGCGTGCCATGGACCGCGGCCTATATCGACTCGCGTGGCGACCCGACCTGCGACCTTCGTTCCAACATTGCCGCCGAAAGCCGCGCCAAGATTGTGTACGAACGCCTGATCGCGATCACCGATGATCCGGGCATCAAGGACGCGCTGGGCTTCCTGATGACCCGCGAGATTGCGCACCAGAAGAGCTTCGAGAAGGCGCTCTACAGCATTGCCGACAATTTCCCGCCCGGACGGCTGGAAGGCGTGAAGCCTTACGATACGCTTTACGTCAACGCTTCGACCGGCCCCGGTGATACCGAAGGCCCTTGGAATAGCGGCCCGGAATGGGAGCGGGTCGAGGATGTCGTGGCGGCTGGTCCGGTCGATGGCGGCGAGGGGGCGGCACATGTCGATCTGCCTGCCGACAAGCTCAAGACCTTGCGCGCCATGGCCGAACGCACCGCTTCCGATCCGGAAAGCGATCCGCTGACCGGGGCTGATCTCGGCAGCGCTGGCGACTGACGCGGCCGGGGCCATGCCCGATCCGGCGCTCATCGGAATAATCGCGAGCCTGATCGCCGGGGCGATGACAGGGCTCGGCGGGGCGGTTGTGGCCGTGTCGGGCCCACCCGATGAACGCCGTCAGATTCTGCTGATCGGATTTGCGGCCGGGGTCATGATTGCCGCAGCGTTCTTCTCCCTGATCCTGCCCGCATTCGACCAGATGCGGGTGGGCGGGGCTTCGGCTGCCATGGCGGCCGTCGGGGTGATCGCTGCCGTATGGATCGGTGCGGCGGCCATGGGGCGTATGGGGCTGTTGGCGGATACGCTCGCGGTGCGTGGGGCTATCCCGGCGCGTTTCGGCACATGGCCCGAGGCCGAGGACAAGCGGCGCATCGCCTTGTTCATCGTCGCCATGACCCTGCACAACCTGCCCGAAGGCACTGCGGTTGGCCTGAGCTTCATGTCCGGTGACCCACAGCTTGGCTGGGCAACCATGCTCGGCATCGGCATCCAGAACATTCCCGAGGGCATGGCGGTCGCTGCCTTGCTCGCGACACTCGGATGGAGCCGGACGCGTTGCGCTGCTGCGGCGCTTGCCACCGGATTGGTCGAACCCGTTGGCGGCGCGCTGGCTGTCGCCTTGGTGGAGGCATCCGCCGCAGTGCTCCCCTGGGCTCTCGGTTTTTCAGCAGGGGCCATGCTGTTCGTCGTCGTGGCCGAGATCATCCCGCACACCCGGCGGCGGATCGAGCACGGCTCGGCCACGCCTGCGCTGATGGCCGGTCTGGTGCTGATGATGGTGCTGGACGTCTCGCTATCCTGACCTGCATTTCTTTATTTCAAGGAGTTACTCCATGTCCAAGTCCCATAGCCCGACGATCGTTCCCAAGCTGGAAGAGGGTGATTTGCCCGGCCTCGAAGCCAATCTGAAACCAAAGCCCGATTGGGAACCGCGCTATCCCGGTTCCGGGCGGCTCGACCGCAAGGTGGCGATCGTTACCGGCGGAGACTCCGGGATCGGACGCGCGGTCGCCGTTCTGTTCGCCCGCGAAGGGGCGAATGTCGTGATTTCCTACCTCGAAGAGGAGGAAGACGCGCTCGCCACGGCCGAGATGGTCGAGGACGAAGGCGCGCATGCTGTCACCATTGCGGGTGACATCGGCGACCGGGACCATTGCCGCGAGATTATCGACCTTGCGATCCGCAAGTTCGGCAAGATCGACATTCTGGTGAACAACGCGGGCGAACAGCACCCCGACAAGGACGTCACCGAAATTAGCCGCAAGCAGTTGAAGCGGACCTTCCAGACCAATGTCTATGGCATGTTCTATCTGGTGCAGGCCGCCATGCCTTATCTTGGCCGCGGCGCAGCGATCATCAACTGCACGTCGGTGACGATGTATCAGGGTGCAGCGGAGCTGCTCGATTATTCTGCCACAAAGGGCGCGATCACCGCCTTCACCCGCAGCCTTTCGCAGAATCTGGCGGAGCAGGGCATCCGGGTCAACGGCGTCGCGCCGGGGCCGATCTGGACGCCGCTCAACCCGATGGGCGGGGCGAGCAAGGACAAGCTGGCGCATTTCGGCGAGTCCACCCCGATGGGCCGCCGTGGCCAACCCAACGAGGTCGCGCCTTGCTTCCTGTTCCTTGCTTGCGAGGATTCAAGTTACATGACCGGTCAGGTGCTCCACCCGAATGGGGGAACCATTGTCGGCAGCTGACACGGCGATCCCTGACGAAGGGGCGCGCTTGCGCGCCCCTTCGCCGGGTGCGCACTGCTTGCTTCAGAAAAGAATGGAAGACCCCATGACGATCGACTGGGTTACCGTAGTCGGCACTATCGGCGCCTGTGCCTCGGTTGCGAGCTTCACGCCGCAGGCCTGGAAAATCATCCGCGAGCGTTCGACCAAGGGCTTGTCTCTGGCGATGTTCGCGCTGACCAGCCTTGCATTCGCGGCCTGGACCACCTTCGGCGTGCTCCAAGGCGAATGGACGCTGATCATTCCCAACGCGATTTGTCTGGTGTTTGCCCTGTTTATCCTGGGCATGATCGCCTTGCCGCAGCGCAAGACCGAGAAAGTGGCCGAGGCCCTTGACCCCAAGGACTAACGGCCCCGCCCGTTCGGGGCAGGGCCGTCAGATCATTGTCAGTAGGTCACGCCGTAGTAGGAATTGACCTCACGGTCGTAATCGGCGTCATACTGCGGCTCGTCGTCATTGCTGTAACGCGGAGCATCCTCAAGGGTGTCCTTGTCGAGATCGACAACATAGCCGCCGTGTTCGACGCTGTAGCTCAGCTTCGACCATGGGACCGGATAGTAATCTGCGCCGATGCCCAGAAAACCACCGAACTGCATGACAGCGTATTCTGCCTGCCCCGAGCGCTTATCGACCATGAAGTTGGTGATCGTGCCCAGCCGTTCGCCGTCCAGACCGTAGACAGCGGTGCCCTCGACCTTGTTTGAGCCGATGAGTTCGCGGGTTTCGTCAGTGTTGATTGCGTCTGCCATGGGATTGTCCTCCTGTGATAGGCACACGCAAGCTGCTGCGGGGAGGGCTCGGCAGCACTCACATAAATCAGATGGAAGGCGAACCGCCCCTGCGGTGCGATGGGGCTAAGCCTCGCGAGTCATGTCCCTCGGCTGGCCGTGCCGCCGGTCGCACCATGAAGACAAAAGGTGCGCCGGGATCGCTTTGCTGTTCGACGAAACCGAGCCGCTGATAGATCCGCTTGGCGGGATTGTCGGCGATCACGTCGAGCGTGCACTGTCGCTGCGCTGCATCGGCCACCGCCAGCCATGCGCGCAGCATCGCCAGCGCCGCGCCGGTGGAGCGGTGTTCAGGGTGCACGGCGATATCCACGCCATGACTTGCCCCGGGCTGCTGCCAGTCGACGATGATGCGCGCGATCGTCACGCTTCCATGCGTAATCACCCGGCGCATGGCGAGCGGGCGGGTGCTGCGATACGTCGCTTCGCGGCTTTGGAATTGCAGGTCGATCAGCGCTTCAGGCAGCAACTCTGCAAGCGGGGAGCACGCGGCGTACAAGCATCGCAGTGCATCGTGATGCTCGGGCCGCTCCGCTGCTATGTCGAGGCGAGGTGCG
Source organism: Porphyrobacter sp. ULC335 (assembly GCF_025917005.1). NCBI lineage: Bacteria > Pseudomonadati > Pseudomonadota > Alphaproteobacteria > Sphingomonadales > Erythrobacteraceae > Porphyrobacter > Porphyrobacter sp. ULC335. The sequence goes on along the minus strand of NZ_CP078091.1, from coordinate 3,579,910 downwards.
CGCTGCCTGAACTGCGCGTCGAAGGCGCGGGCCGCGGTGTCGGGATCGGACATGTTCGGGCCTGCTCCCTCCCTACAATCAGGCGCTTGCTTCTTGCTCCTGCGCCCGGTTGGGGTAATTGAGTCTCATGAGCAACGACGAAATCATCCCGCGCCCGATTCATCTTCAAGAATTCGTTCCGATGGTTGGGCAGGTGCTGCTCGCCGATTGTAACCCGCGCCCGGCGGAGCTGTTGCTGGTTTCCGCAACCCCGCTGAAGCAGCATGCCACGATGATCGAGCGGCTGCCTTTCACGCTCATCTTCCGCAGCAAGGCTGAGGTGCAGCTGATCGAGGCCACCTATCGGCTGCGTTGCGGCGAATGGGGCCCCGAGCTGGTTCACCTCATTCCGGTTGCCAAGCCAATGGGTACGGACACGCCGGGACACTACTATCAGGCGGTCTTCAACTGAAGACGGTCCGGGCCGCCGCTTTTCCAGCGGCCCGGACCTGTCGTTCAGATCAGGGGCGCGCGGGGAAGATGCCCTGCAGCGCGATGCACACCGTCACCGCCAAATAGGGCGACAGAATCGGAACGGGCGTGCTTCCACCCGCAGCGCCGAGGGTGATCGACCCGGCGATGTTGAGGCCGAGCGCGATGGTCGGCGTGGTGCCGGCGGGCAGGTAAACTTCCGGAACTGCCGTGCCTGTCCCGGTGTCGGCCCCGCGACCGAAGATCGCACCGGTCGACGGCTCCTGCTCGGTGGACTTGATGTTCGCCGCGTTGAAGGCGTTGGGGTTGGGGGCGACGGGGTGCGTGTGTGATGGCATCTGGCTGGTGTTCAGCGTGATCGCTTCGGCACCGCCCACCTGGCCGAGGGCATAGGGGCTGAGGCCCGGTCCCTGACCGATATTGACCATCGAGCGGCCCTGCAGATCAGGCAAGGCGAAGGTCGTTGTCCCGTTGCCGCCGTAGGTGGTGCCCAGCAATGCAAACAGCGCGGAATTCTGTGCGATCGGCAAAAGCTGGCCGGCACATGATGCGTAGTTGTCCGGAACATAGGTCCAGCCGCCCTGGATAATCTGACCGAGAAATGGATCTGCCATGATAACTCCTCCCATTGCCTGAAGCCGGTGAGAAACCGGCGCACGGACACAAGCGGCCCATGGCCGGAACGACCATACCGTTGACTTGAGGAAAGGGTGCGACCGCTTCCGTGCAGGTCGGAAAGTGCGCGTGGCCGCTTATCTTGTCAATGATAATGCAGCGGCACGTCAGCAATAAAGGGGAAGTGAAGTTTGTCTGCCTTCATCGCCCTATAGGGGCTATGGTAAATAGGCCGGAAAGCACAGGAAGTCATGTTGCAGAATCGTGACGTGTCCGTTCTTGCTTATCTCATGGGGCATACCGGAAGACTGGTCCGCAGGCAGTCACGATTCCGAAGGAACAAAGTCAGGCAAGCGTGAGCCCGCTGTGCGGCTCTACCTTGCGCCGATACCGTGTACGATCACTCGTAGCGTTTTCAGCGCCACGAGAAGATCGAGCCACAGCGAGATGTTCTTGATGTAGTAAAAATCGAAGCGCAGCTTTTCGAGTACGTCGGATACGTCTGTTACGTGACCCTGGTTTACCTGTGCCCAACCGGTGATGCCCGGCCGGACAATATGCCGGTAGGGATAGAACGGCAGTTCGGCCTCATACCACGCGGAAAGCGAACAGGCTTCGGGCCGCGGGCCGATAAAGCTCATCTCGCCGCGCAGGACGTTGAAGACCTGGGGCAACTCGTCAATCCGCGTCTTGCGCAGCAGTCGTCCGATCCGGGTGATGCGATCATCGTCGCAGCGGGTCATCGCGTCTTCGCGGTTCTCGATCGTTCCCTGGCTCCGGCGCCGTTCACGCATGGTGCGGAACTTGATCATCCTGAAGGTCCGACCCTGATAGCCCATCCGCTCCTGAATGAAGAACGCGCTGCCGGCTGAATCGAGCCGGATGAGCAGGGCGATCATTGCAAACAACGGGACGCAAATCGGGATGAGGATCAGCGCGCCGATGATATCGGTCGCCCGCTTGACCGAGGTGTAGGAAATGTTCGGGATCAGCGATCCGAGATCATTCTCGCTGAGGTGCGAAATCTTGACCTGTCCGGATTGCATCTCGGCAATCTGCCGGAAGTGGTACACCGGAATTCCCGCCAGTGCGGCCTGTGCGAACAATCGCTCGGCGCGTTCCGAATGCGGGTAGTGCAAGTCGGCGACAATCGCCCACTCCCGCCATCCTGTCTCGATCAATCGCCCGAGGTCATCGAGCGACGGCGCGGGGAGGTACTGGCTGTTGAGCGTGATTTCGGCGGCTCTGCCACCGGCAACGATGAGATGCGGCTTGACCAACCGGCGTGCGTAGACTGCGGACAGGAAGCTTCCCGCCACCGCAAAAACGGCGCCGACCGTGAAGTAGGACCCGGAATAGGGAACCCGCAACAGCGCCACAGTGGCAAGCACACCGGCGAAAACGACCAGATTGACCGGCAAGACATATGACAGGTGCCGCGCGTTTGCGTGGTCCTTGAGCTGGAACAGGATATACCACGAAAGCACAATCGAGGAGACCAGCGCCGAGGTCGTTTCCACGAAGGCATCGGCAAAGAAAACGCGGTCCATGACCGACCAGAGCAACAGCGCCGGCCCCAGGCCGACCGCCAGCAAAAGCGGCAGTTCAAAGCGCTTCAACAATGCCGCGCGGCGATGCGTCGGAACGGTCGTGTAATCGAGGCTTTGCCAGCCATCTTCGGAGCCTTCGTCCGGCTCCGCATCGGGGTCCGGAGCCGTGCTGTCGGCGGCGGCATCTTCATCCACGGGCCAGAACGGAGGCTGATCCAGATCGATCCGCGCCGCCCCGTCTTCCGAATCAGGGATGAGTGCCGATGAGCCTTCCACGGAGATACTCGTCATTCTGCTACCCTGACATGTATCGCGCCGCCGCTGGCCACGGAGGCATCACGGAATGGCTGCGCCCCATCCAGCGATTTCGCAAATGAGTCAAGCATTACCGTGGCTTGACGCTTGCATCGAACAGAAAGACCGGCCTGCATTGCACAACGCACACCTTTGCCGTCGGCGGTAGCAAACGAGAACGCTCCCGGCTTCCCGTGGAAAAAACCTAGACCCTCACGCCCAAGAGATGTCGCGGCCTGACCGGATAACAAGCCGATTACTCTCGGGGTTCGCTGTGCCAGAAACCATTCGGTCATGCCATCAGCCCCTAGGCGCACGAATCGGGCGCATGTCGTCTGCACTGCATTAAACACGAAAAAGCTTGGAAGTGAAACGGTTTAGGGTCTTTGCGGTGCGCTCCATGCCGGGTAACAAAGCCGCCAATGCGCCGGTTTCCCTGTCGTCGCGGCTGCAACTGCATGGGGTTCTGCCTATGGTCGGCGGCCGGCTTTCGCCGTAAGGGATTCATCATGGATGACGGAATTCGGATCGGGCTCGAAGGCGCATCGCCCGAATTGCTGGACGCCTATCAGGATTTCGGTCTTGAGCGCGCCAGGCAGGGGGCTGCGGGACTTGCGTGGACCTTCGGCATGCCGGCTGCACCTTGCCCGCCTTTCTGCGTTGCCCGCAGCGGAGGCCGGATCATCGGGCTGTCCGCCAATATCGCCGCACGGGTCAAGCTGGGCGCGCAGGAGGGGACGGCCTTCCAGGCGGTCGATTCCTTCGTATCCGAAGAAGCGCGCGGGAAGCGCCTGTTCTCGCGGCTGGCGCACGGCTTTGCCGAGGCAGCGGGCGAAGCCGGGGTGGATGTCACGTGGGGCTTTCCCAATGCCAATGCTGCCCCGGCGTGGTTCGGCGGTCTGGGCTGGCACAATTTCGGCCAGGTGCCGTTCCTTTTTCGTCCGCTCAATGCGTCCTACCTGCTCCGGAAAGCCGGGCTGCCCGGCGGCCTGCGCCTCGCTCGTGGAACAAAGGTGGCAAGCGTCTCGCCGCGCGAATTCGGACGCGAAACCGATCAGATTTGGGCTGACTTCAGCTCCAATATCGGTTGTGCCGTCATGCGCGATGCCGAGGCACTCAACCGCAGGATATTCGGAGCGCCCCACGCGGGCGAATACAGGGTCAGCATTTATGGCGAGGGCCGCGACCGCGCGCTTGTCGTCACCCGCATGCTGGAGAAGCATGGAACGCGGATCGCCTATGTTGTCGAGGCGATGGGCGGCAAGGGTTTGAAACCCCTCCTGCAATCCGAAATGAATCACTTGGCGCGGCAGGGTGCGCAGATCGCCCTTGCATGGTGCTTTCCGTGGTCTCCCAATTTCCGCGATTTTCGCGGTGCCGGCTTCTACCCCATGCCCGAGCGGCTGCGGCCTGTTGAGATCAACTTCGGCGCGCGTGCACTCAGCGCGCGGGGCGTGGCCGCCGAAGTGCGCGAAAACTGGTATCTCTCTTATATGGATTCCGACGGAGTATGACCGGCACGGCCATCATATCGCTTGATTGCGAGGGGCGTTGGGGTGTCGCAGATCACCTGACGCCCGAGGTGGCATCAGGCCTGACCGACGCGAGATTGCGGCAGGCGTACCGCGATATCATCGCACTGCTCGGACGGGCCGAAATCAGCGCGACATTTGCCTTTGTGGAGCTCTTCACGCGGCCGGCATCGCCCGAAACCACCCGGCTGGTGCGGGAGTACGCTGAAGAACTGCCCTATCTGGCACGCGCCGCTTCTGGCCTCGCGGCGGGCGAAGAGGGTTGGGTTGGGGACTGGGCTCTGGACATGGCCGGTAGGGGCCAGCACGAGATTGCGTTCCACGGGGCCACCCACGTTCCGTGGACAGACCTTTCGCGCGAACAGGCGCGGCGGGAGATGGAACTGGCGCGGCCAGAGCATCGGCAGACCATGGTGTTTCCGCGAAACGAAATCGCGCATCTCGATGTGCTGGCCGAGTTTGGCTGCAAGGCGTTCCGGGGCGCGCGCAAATATCCGAGCCGCGCGCAATCACTCCTGTCCGAGTTTGATCTTGCGGTCCCTTCCCAAGCACTGCCGGATCGGGATGTATCCCGGCCAGCCGAAATCCCGTCGGGCGTTTTCATCAACTGGATGAGCGGACTGCGGAGGCTGGTGCCGCCTGCGGTGACGCGGCGGCGCGCCCGCAATCTTCTGGCTGATGCAGCCCGTTCCGGCGGCGTGGCGCATTTCTGGCTGCATCCGGAAAACGTGGCGACCGCGCCCGCGACCTTGGCGAACCTTCAGGCGATCACCGAGGAAATCGTGCGCTTCAGAGACGCAGGAACAATACGCGTCGAAACGCAGCTTTCGGCCTTGGCCGATTAGAGCACTTTCCGACCATTCTGGATCGCCCTGATCGCATCAGGAAGCCAGCGGGCTTCCTGATGCGATCCCGAAGGGGCGGGCCGATTTTGGCCCAGCGCCGCGTCGATCGTCGGTCACTATGCTTTAGCATAGCTCCCTCCTCTCTCCTCGCGCTGAGCCAAAATCGACTCCGTCAGGGTGACCCAGAATGGCCGGAAAGTGCTCTAGCTGCCTGAGAGCGTATCAGACGCTCCGGCGCCGCGTCAGCGCGGCGATTGTTTCGCGGTAAGCCTGGATGACGAGCGCCTGATCGAACTCGCGCGCCATCTTGTCGTGGCCTGCACGCCCCATCGCGGCGCGAGCGTCCGGGGTCAAAGCGAGGAAGCGCCCCAGCGCCTCGGCGAGGCTGGCGCTGCTGCGGGCCTCGCACAGAAAACCCGATACGTCGCGCTCAAGCACCGCGCGGCATCCGGGCACGTCGGTCGCGATGACGGGGCGGGCCATGGCTGCCGCTTCGATCAAGGTACGCGGCGCACCTTCGCGATACGAGGGCAGAACCACACAAGAAGCAGCCGCGATGAAGGGGCGCACGTCATCCGTGGTGCCGAGATACTCGACAATGCCTTCGTTCACCCAGCCCTCAACCATCGCCGCGTCGATCGCGGTGCGATTTTCCGAGCCAAGCGCGCCCAGCAACTGAAAGCGTGCCGCCGGATTATGCGCCTTGATGATCCGCGCCGCCTCAACGAATTCGATCACCCCCTTGTCGCGCAACAGGCGCGCGATCATCAGGAAAACGGGCGGATCGGCAGCATCGGGCATGGGGACAGGCGCAAACTGAACAAGATCGATGCCCGATCCGGGCAGGAGCCGGGTCTGCTCCTCGCGAACAATCCTGTAATTCACAAACAGATCGCGGTCGTCGGCGTTCTGGAAAAACACCTGAGGCAACGGCCCAAAGGCGCGCCGGTAGAGCTGCACCGAAACCTGTTCGAGGACCCGCCCGGAGAGGAATGCGGTGCCGAGACCGGTGACATTGGGCACAAATGGCACGCCCGCAGCCCTTGCCGCGGGCGCGCCGAAAATGTTGTTCTTGATCGTGTAGCTCAGCACGACGTCGGGCGCGTGGTCACGCAAGGCCTTGGCGAAGCGGCGTTCGAGCCGGAGATCCTCGAGAGGATTAAGCCCTTTCACGCTCATCGCCAGCGGGCGCACATCACAGCCCAGCGCCGCGAGTTTCGCAGCTGTCTCATCCGGCGGGGCAAGCACTGTGACGCGGTGGCCATCGGCGAGCAGCGCCTCGACCAGCGACTTGCGGAAATTCCAGATGTTCCACGCCGCGTTCACTGTCATCAGGACATGTATGGGTCTGCCCTCCAGCCGCGCGCATTCTCGCGCGCCGGTCTCTTTATCCTTCACGGCGAGAAAGAAAAGGGCGAGAGGGGCATCACGCGCCGGAGAATCGCTTTGCGGGACATGATGTTATGCCTAGCCGTTTCGACATGGTGTGCGGATGACTGGCACCGCATTCCTCAAGGTGCTTCTCGGACTGGTGGCTGCCGTGATCGGCGCTGTGGTGACCTATTATGCCGTTATCTTCGAAGGTCCTTTTCCTGACCATCCCGTCCTGCGCGGCCAGAATGACCTCGCACTGCACGTTGCCGCGTTTCTTGTCTTTTCCACACCGCTTCTGCTGCTCGGGAGGTGGAATAGAACCATCGCGGCGCTAGTCGTGTTTGCGGGAATGATCGAAATTGTGCAGATATTTCAGGTACGCCGCAACGCCGACTGGGGTGACTTCGTAGGGAGTGTCGCCGGGATTGCCTTGGCGGCGCTTTTTGTCATGGGACTGCGCGGGATCAGATGGCTGGTTGCATCGAACAAGGAACAGACGAATGACTGACGCTTCCACGCCCATGATCGCCGTCATCGGCCTTGGCTATGTCGGCCTGCCGCTGGCAGCCGAATTCGGCAAGCACCGGCCTGTCATCGGCTTTGACATCAGCGCCGAGCGGATTGCCGATCTCGCTGCTGGCCACGATGTGACCTGCGAAGTTTCGTCGGACGAACTCGCGCAGGCCCGGCATCTCAGCCTGACCACCAACCCGGCCGATCTGGCCGCGGCGTCGATCTTTATCGTAACGGTGCCGACCCCGATCGATGCGCACAAGCGGCCCGACCTGACCCCCCTTCTCAAGGCAACCGAGACAGTGGGCCGCGCGCTCAAGCGGGGCGATATCGTGATCTACGAATCCACCGTCTATCCCGGCGCGACGGAAGAAGACTGCGTCCCTCTGCTAGAGAAGGTGTCCGGCCTTACCTTCAACACCGATTTCTTCTGCGGATACAGCCCGGAACGCATCAATCCGGGCGACAAGGCCCACCGCCTGACCACCATCCTCAAGGTGACTTCGGGCTCTACCCCCGCAGTCGCCGATACGGTCGATGCGCTTTATGCCAGCATCATCACCGCCGGCACCTACAAGGCGGAGAGCATCCGCGTGGCCGAGGCAGCCAAGGTGATCGAGAACACGCAGCGCGATCTCAACATCGCGCTCGTCAACGAGCTTGCGATCATCTTCAACCGCATGGACATCGATACCGAAGCGGTGCTGAAGGCTGCGGGGACCAAGTGGAACTTCCTGCCCTTCCGCCCCGGTCTGGTCGGCGGGCACTGCATCGGCGTCGATCCCTATTACCTGACCCACAAGGCAGAGGCGCTCGGCTATCACCCCGACGTGATCCTTGCCGGGCGGCGGATCAATGACGGCATGGGCGCCTATGTCGCGCAGCAGATGGTCAAGGCCATGCTCAAGCGGCGCATCCATGTCGGCGGCGCGCGCATTCTGGTGCTCGGCCTCACCTTCAAGGAAGATTGCCCCGATCTGCGCAACACCCGCGTGGTCGATGTGATCGGGGAGCTGCGCGATTACGGCGCGATCGTCGATATCCACGACCCGCTTTCAGACCCGGTAGAGGCGCGGCGCGAATACGGGCTAGACCTGATCGCCGAACCCCTCACAGGCATCTATGACGGCGTTGTGCTTGCGGTGGCGCATGAGACCTTTCGCAAGGCCGGCGCGGCTGCGATCAGGGCCTACGGGGCTGAACAGAGCGTCTTCTTTGACCTGAAAAGCGTCTTCGATCGCGACGAGAGTGATTTGAGGATCTGAAGATTTTTTCAGCGCTATCTTCAAGCAAGGAATTTCTGCGCGCGCTTGGCGGAAGTGCGGGGATTTACCTGTTCGGCACGGCGATGGCCTTCCTTGTCGGCATCCAGCTGGCCCGGGGGCTGGGTGTCGCGGGCTATGGCCTGTACGGATCGGCGATAGCGGCGGCCGGTCTGGGAGCCTCGATCGCTTCGGGCGGGCTGAAATTGCATGCGACCCGCGACCTGTCAGCCTACCGCGCGCAGAACGACCATGAAAGCGCCGCCCAGCTGGTGGGTTGGTCCCTGCGCAATGTTTTCCTTCTCGGCATTGCCGCAGCGCTGGCCGTAGGGGTCTATACCTTCTGGGGGCTGGAGGCCCCGCCGGTTCTGGCATTGTCGACGATGGCTGTCACCGCGCTGATGGCGCTGCTGGCACTGGTGGGGGCGATCCTGTGCGGGGCGGGCAAGCTGGTCCTCGGACCGTCGCTCGATACAGCGGTCAGGCCTGCCGTGCAGTCGGGGCTCCTCTGGATCGTCTTGCTGACGGCGGGGACCATCGAGCCAGGACTGGCAATGGTCCTGACCTTCGCAGCCATCTTGCTGGCGCTACCTTTCGGTTGGCGAACCGTGTGGCGCGTCTGGCGCGCGCCGCGCACCGGTTCTGCCGGCAAGGCAAAGACAGGCGAATGGCGCAAGGCCAGCACCACGATGGGCATGGCCACGGTGATCCAGGCGACAGAAGTGGCCATTCCGATCCTAGTCGTCGGAGCGTTCTCCACGTTGGAGCAGGCTGGCCTGTTCCGGGTTTCGACCGCCATCATGGTGTTTTCCAGCCTGCCTATCACGATGATCCAGGTCATGGTTCCCGCCATGGCGTCATCGCTTTACCAGCAGCAGGACACCGAACAGCTCGGGCGCCTGTCGCTGGCCTCTGCCACGGTCATGCTGTTCCCGACCCTCGCCATTGCCGGATGTCTCTGGATTTTCGGGGAGAGTTTGCTTGCTCTCGCCTTTGGCAATGATTACCGAGCCGCTTGGCCGATCATGTCTGTTCTGGCGGGAGGAAGCGTCTTGAACGCGATGGGGGGGATCAGCATCAGCCTGCTTCATGCCGCACGGCATGACGTGGTGGTCACACGCGGCTTTGCCATTTCGCTGGCCGTGACGTGCAACGCGCTCATCATCGCCGTCATCGAAGGGTCGGGCATCGCCTTCGCGCTTGCAGTGCTGGCGGGTATTCTGGTGAGAACGGCCTATCTGGCTGTGACGGCCTACCGGCTTGTCGGGATCGACCCGACCATCTTCGGAGCATTGCGATTGTTGATCCGGCGTCGGGCGCGCGGCAAATGAGCGCCCGGCACGATCTCGCAGTCATCGCGTTCAAAGGCGGGTCTGCCTCATCCTGATGCGCAGAATTGCTTTCCTGCTTCCAGATCTGGGCGGTGGCGGCGCCGAGCGGCTCAGCCTCACCCTCGCGAGCGAACTCGCGCGTGCCGGATATGGTGCCGAATTCGTTCTGATGGAGACAAAGGGAGAGCTGCTGGACGAGGCCCGGGCATCCTTCCCCGTGCATGATCTCGGCTGCTCCAAGGCACGCCTGCTGCTGCCAGTCCTTGCCCGTTTCCTGCGACAAGCCCAGCCCGATGGCCTGATTGCGGCGATGTGGCCGTTGACGGCGATCGCCCCCGTCGCGGCACGCATGGCCGGTCTGCGCGGCAGGGTGCTGGTCAGCGAGCACGTATTTCTGTCGCAGCAATACAAGGACTGGGGCCGAATGCACGGTCTGGCGCTGCGCGCGTCGGCCACCGCCGGCTACCGCCTCGCTTCGGCGCGGGTCGGCGTATCGCGCGGGGCTTGCGAGGACATGGCGGCTTTATCGGGCATGCCGATCGACAAGTTCAGCACGATCTACAATCCGATTCCCCCCGCAACCCAGCCATCGGTCGACGCGCTAAGCGCCGCCAAGGCCCTGTGGGGGGATGGCGGCCCGCGCGTCCTTTCGGTCGGCAATCTGAAATCGCAAAAGAACCACGCCCTGCTTCTGCGCGCCTTCGCTGCTTTACCGCAAAGCAATGCCCGGCTGATGCTGGTGGGGCATGGCGACAATCAGGCCACCTTGAACGCGCTCGCCGGCGAGCTGGGGATCGCTGACCGGGTCATCTTCGCAGGCTTCCATTCCGATCCGGCACCGTTTTACGCCACGGCTGATCTGTTCGCCTTGTCCTCGGACTACGAAGGCTTCGGCAATGTCATTGTCGAGGCGCTGTCCTTCGGCTTGCCGGTGGTATCGACTGACTGCCCGTCGGGGCCTGCCGAGATCCTTCAGGACGGGCGGTATGGTCGGCTGGTCCCGGTCGGGGATGCGCCCGCGTTCACGCAGGCGATGAAAGATGCGCTGGACGCACCCGTGGACCGCGAGGCCCAGGTCCGCCGCGCGCAGGACTTCGCGCCCGAAATCGCGGCGCGCCGGTATCTTGAGCTGCTGGCGCTATGATGCCCTCCACGATCTACCTCACCCGCAATGGCCTGCTCGAGCCGCTCGGCCAAAGCCAGGTGCTGGCCTATCTGCGAGGGCTGTCGGGCCGGTATCGTATCACGCTCATCACCTACGAGAAGGCGGAGGACCGGGCGGATATAACGCGGATGGATGCCATGCGCGCCGAATGCGCGGCGCTGGGTATCCAGTGGCTGCCGCAACACTTCCGGGCGAGCCCCAAGGTGATCGCACCGGCGCTGTCGATGGTGCGCATGGTGTGGCTCCTCCTGCGCGAGACGCGGGGGCAGAATGCGCGCCTGATCCATGCACGCTCCTATATCCCTGCTGCGGTGGCGCTGATCGTGTCGCGCCTCACGGGCGTGCCCTTCATTTTCGATATGCGCGCGCTGTGGCCGGAGGAGTTGATCACCGCCGGAAGGCTCACACGCGGCTCGCTGTTGCACCGGGCGATGGTGGCGGCGGAACGCGCCTGCCTCGCCCGCGGGGGCGCAGTGGTGTCGCTGACGCATGCGGCGGTTGAACATTTGCAGCGGATCTATCCCGATGCGCTGGCAGGCCAAAGGATCGCGGTGATCCCGACCTGTGCGGATCTCGACCGTTTCGTGCCGCCCGCGCAGCCCTCGGCCAAGCGGGTGATTGGTTGCCTTGGCACCGTGCTGAGCGGCTGGTTCCGGCTCGACTGGCTGGCGGCTTTCCTGAAGGTGGTGGCCGAACAGGCCCCCGACGTCGTGTTTGAACTGACCACGCGGGACGATGCGGCGCAGGTTCGCGCGGCGCTTGATCCGGACGGGCATTTGGGCAGCCGCCTGACAATTGCGCCTGCCGCGCCGGAGGATGTGCATCAGGTCATTCAGGGACAGACGGCTTCGGTGATGTTCTTCACCGACGGGCTGAGCAAGCTGGGAAGCTCGCCGACCCGCATGGCCGAAATCCTCGGGTGCGGGATGCCGGTCGTCGCCAATGATGGTGTGGGTGATGTGGCCTACATCATCCGCAAGTATCGCGTGGGGGTGCTGGCCCATGCGCCAGACCCGGCATCAATGGCGCAGGCCTGGAACGACCTGTTGGCGCTGTTGCAAGACCCTGATATCGCCGAGCGGTGTCGCCGGGCGGCGGAAGAGGTCTTTTCGCTTGAGGCCGGAACCGCCGCCTATGCGCAGCTATACAGCGAATTGACCGATGGTGGGCGCAGATGTGCGGACTGACCGGAGTACTTAGCGCCGAGGGTCAGTCGGCCGACGGCCTGCCGCGCCTTGTTCAGGCGATGACGTCGGCTCTCGTGCACCGCGGGCCCGATGCGGAAGGGGTGTGGGCCGATGCGGGCATTGCCCTTGGCCACCGGCGGCTGTCGATCCTCGACCTTAGCCCCGCGGGTGCCCAGCCGATGCATTCGGTCTGCGGACGCTGGGTGATCGTGTTCAACGGTGAGGTCTATAATCACCTCGACCTGCGCGACGAGCTTGGTGCTGCTGGTGCCGCGCCGGAATGGCGCGGACATTCCGACACCGAGACCCTGCTGGCCGGGATCGCGCATTGGGGGCTGGACGAAACCCTGGGCCGCGCGGCCGGAATGTTTGCGCTGGCGCTGTGGGACAAGCGCGAGCGTCGCCTGTCGCTGGCCCGCGACCGGATCGGCGAGAAGCCGCTTTACTGGGGATGGGCGGGGCAAGCGCTGGTGTTCGGGTCGGAGCTGAAGGCGCTGCGTCGCCATCCCGATTTCCCGCGCGGGGTGTGCCGTCAGGCGCTCGCCCAGTATCTCCGGTTCGCTTATGTCCCCGCGCCCCGCAGCATCCACCCCGGTGTTTACAAGCTGGAGCCGGGATGCATCCTCACGGTTGAAGGCACGCCTCCGGCAGGCCCGCCGCACGAGCCGCTGCGGCCGGGGGAGTGTTACGGGTCGCTCTCGATCCGGCGCTACTGGTCGCTGGACGAGACGATCGAGGCCGGGGCCGCATCGCAATTCACCAGCGAGGCGGAGGCTCTTGAACAGGTGGAAGCGGCCCTGCGCCGCTCGGTCGGCAGGCAGATGCTGGCCGATGTGCCGCTGGGCGCGTTCCTATCCGGCGGGATCGACAGTTCGCTGATCGTCGCCCTGATGCAGGCGCAATCGTCGCAGCCTGTTCGCACCTTCACTGTCGGTTTCGAGAAAGCTGCCTTCAACGAAGCGCCGTTCGCGGCTGATGTGGCCCGGCATCTGGGCACGCAGCACAGCGAACTGACTGTCACCGAAACCGAGGCGCGCGAGGTCATCCCGCTGCTGCCGCACATGTATGACGAGCCCTTTGCGGATTCGTCGCAGATCCCCACTCACCTCGTCTGCAAGGCGGCCCGCGCCGATGTGACCGTTGCGCTGTCTGGCGACGCGGGGGACGAGTTGTTCGGCGGCTACAACCGTTATTTCTGGGGCCCCCGCATCTGGAACAAGCTGGACTGGATGCCGCATCGGCTCCGGCGCGGGCTGGGGACGGCGATCCAGACCGTCCCGATCCCGGCATGGGACGGGATGGGCGTGTTTGCTGGCGGTCTGGTGTCACGCCCGGGGGACAAGGCGCACCGGCTTGCTGCGCGCCTGCGCGATGTGCGGACGCTGGATGACCTGTATCGCAGCCTCGTGTCGGAATGGCCGGGGGAGACGATGGTCGGCGGCGTGGCTTCGCCCGGTGCCTCGATCCTTGATGATCCGCTTCCCGCGTCGCTCGGCAATGATGCAGCGGCACGGATGATGGCGCAGGATATGCGCACCTATCTGCCCGACGATATCCTCTGCAAGGTCGATCGCGCGGCGATGGCGATCAGCCTCGAGACGCGGGTGCCGTTCCTCGATCCAGACGTCATCGCCGCCTCGGCCCGCTTGCCGATGCCGATGAAGATCCGCGACGGGCAGGGCAAGTGGGCTCTTCGCCAGATACTCTACCGCCATGTGCCGCGCGAGCTGATCGAGCGGCCCAAGACAGGGTTCAGCGTCCCGATCGGCGAGTGGCTGCGCGGCCCGCTGCGCGGCTGGGCGGAGGATCTTCTGTCCGAAGAGGCATTGCGGCGCGATGGTCTGATCGATCCCGTTCCCGTGCGTCAGGCGTGGCGCGAGCATCTCGACGGACGCCGCGACTGGACGAGCCGCCTGTGGATCATCCTGATGCTGCAGGCGTGGCGGAGCGATGTTGCGTGAAGGTGCTGATGGCAACCCGCTATGACGCATCGGGCGCCTCCAGTCGCTTGCGGCACATGCACTATGCCGGCGCGCTCAGTGCGGCGGGGATCGAGACCGCGTGCGCGCCGTTCTTTGATAGCGCTTATATCGAGCGTCTGTACGCCCAGCGCCCGACGGGGTTTCAGGCGACCGCCGCCTATATCCGCCGCATAGGGCAGCTGCGCCGGGCGGGCGCCGTTGACGTGCTGTGGCTTGAGAAGGAGGCGTTCCCATGGCTTCCATGGGCGGTCGAGAACGGGCTCTTGCCCAAGGGTGTGCCGCTTGTCCTCGATCTCGATGACGCGGTGTTTCACAATTACGACCTCCACCGGTCGGGGATTGTCCGCCATCTGCTCGGAGACAAGATTGACCGGTTGATGGCGCGGGCAGCGCTGGTGACGGCGGGCAACCCCTATCTCGCCGATCGTGCACGGGCTGCGGGCGCGGCGCGGGTCGAGATCGTGCCGACTGTCGTCGATTTGAACGCCTATGTGCCAAGACCCGCCCACGGGGCAGGGGACATGGCAAGAATTGGCTGGATCGGCACGCCCAGCACATGGCAAGCCTATGTCCAGCCGATGCTGCCGCTGCTGGCACAGGCCGCGCAGGATGCCGGCGCGCGGATCATGGCGGTCGGCGCGGGGCATGCGGCAACGGCCCACCCTCTGCTCGATAGCCTGCCATGGAGCGAGGAGACCGAGGTCGCGCACATTCACCAGATGCGTATCGGGATCATGCCGCTGGCCGACACACCCTGGGCAAAGGGCAAGTGCGGCTACAAGCTCATCCAGTACATGGCGTGCGGGCTGCCCGTGATTGCCTCACCCGTCGGCGTGAATGGCGACATTGTCGAGCATGGCGTCAACGGGTTCCTCGCCCGGACCGAGGACGATTGGCGCGTTGCGATCCGGACATTGCTTCACGACCCGGATCTGGGCCAGCGCATGGGTGCTGCGGGCCGCAAGAAGGTGGAAGAGCACTATTCGCTCCAGGCCTGGGGGCCGCGAGTGGCGACAATGCTGCTGGGCGTGGCAAAGGGCGAAAAACTGCCGTGATCTACATCCTCTTCGCCCTCGTGCTGTTCGTGTTCAGCCATGCCTCGTTGCGGTACAAGAAGCTGCGGCGGCAGGCCTACTATCCCGTCCTGCTGGCACTATTCGTGTTTGCGGCCTTCCGCTTTCAAGTCGGGTGCGATTGGTCGGGATACTACTATCAATATGTCGCCGCCGAGGATGTCTCGGAAGACCTGATAGCCAATCTGAATGAGCCGATCTGGTGGCTCATCATGAGACTGATCAAAAGTCAGGGTTTCAGCTACCCCGTCATCAATATCGTATCGAGCGCGATCTTCTTCTACGGCGTCCATGTTCTGGCGCGCAGGCAGCCGGACCCGCTGGCATTTCTGGTCTTTCTGCTGCCGATCCTTGTCATCAACATGCCGATGTCGGGGATCAGGCAGGGGGCGGCGATCGGCCTGATCTGCATCGCCTTTGGCGCCTTCATCGATCGACGGCCGTTGCGTTTCGTCCTGTGGGTGCTGATTGCCGGAGGCTTCCACACCAGTGCTCTGGTGTTTCTGATCTTGGCGCCTCTGGCGACCGGCCGCTACAGCAAAGAACGCCTGACCGCGGCGGCGATCATCGCCATTCCCGGCCTGCTCTTTCTCGCGGGCGGGATCAGTGCGGGCGTGGCGGCCACCCGCTACATCGGCAACGGCATCGATGCCTCCGGCGCAATCTTCCGGGTCGGGGCCATTTTTCTGACGGCGGTCTATTTCTATTATTTTCTCCGGAAGAAATGGGAGCGCAATTTCAGCCGCGATTTCAGCCTTGTCAGCATCGGTGCGATGGGGATGACCTTCGCCATGCTCCTGTTGCTCGTTTCGAGCGTCATCGCTGATCGCTTTGCCTATTATCTCATTCCCATTCAGGCGGTGATGTTTGCGCGGCTGCCCTTCATCCAGTTCCGGTCAGGCAAGTGGCTGCACGTGGCATTGCCCTATGTGGCGCTGATGACCATGCTTGTCGGCTGGACTCAGACATCATCATTGTTCGAGCAGTGCTACCTGCCGTACCAGAGCTGGATTTTCGGGATGCCCGCGGGCGATATCCTGAAAGAAGGGGTGTTCGAATGACAAACCGGGAGAGCACCGGCAAGGCCTCGTCACATGGCGGAGCGGGCGGCCTGTCCGGCGCGGTCTTGGCTGCATCCGGCCCATGGCTGCTCTGGGTGGGAGTGTTTATCATCGCACTCGCGCTTCTGGGCGGCAGCTCCCGCGCCGATCCGATCCAGAATGCCATTCTGCGTCCGATCGCGGCCTTGCTGCTGATCCCCGCGCTCTACCGCCTGCGCGCCGCTGACCTCGCAAACTTCAGGGCGATGATTGTCCTCGGCAGCGTGATGCTCGGCTGGATGATCCTCCAGCTGGTCCCGCTTCCGCCCACCCTGTGGCAGTCATTGCCGGGACGGGAGAGTATTGCGAGGCTTGACCAGCTTGCCGGCATAGAGGGGGTTTGGCGGCCGCTTTCCCTTGCCCCGTTCCGCGGACTGGACGCCGCGCTTGGCATGGTTGTTCCGGTTGCTGCGCTGCTTCTGGCGCTGTCTGCGCGGTTGAAGGCGCAGGCGATCTTGCTCGCCATCACCGCCATGGGCCTGATCAATGCCGCTTTCGGCATCCTGCAAGTGATCGGCGGGCCGAAGAGCCCCTTCTATCTGTTCGCATTGACAAGCCGGGGCGCGCCAGCGGGCATCTTCGCCAACGAGAACCATTCTGCCGTGTTCTCTTCGATCGTCCTTCTGGTCATCGCACGGCTGGCGATCAGCGGCCCGGCGGGCAATCTGCCAAAATGGGTCAGGTTGTCGCTGGCTCCGGCAAGCCTTTTCGTGCTGCTTGCCGTGCTGATCAGCGGATCTCGCGCAGGGCTTGCCACCACGGTGCTTGCGCTGGGGGCAGGGGGGCTGATGCTATGGTTCGGGTTGCGGGCAGGGGAAACGCCCTCGTCCCGCAAGGGCTCATCGGCAGGCACCGACCGTCGCTTCGGCCTTGCTCTGCTGGCAGGCGGGGCGACGGCCGTCGTTGCTGTCGTCGCGGCATTTCTGCTGCTTGACCGGGCGCCCGCCGCCGGAGACCTCCTGACGAGCAAATCTTTCGAGGACCTGCGCTGGTCGCTGTGGCCGGTCCTGACGGAGATGATGAGAGATCACTGGCTGGTCGGCACCGGCTTCGGATCGTTTGACGCCGTCTATCGCAGCTACGAGCCGACCGCCCTGCTTCTGCCGCTCTATGTCAATCATGCGCATAATGACTGGGCGCAGCTGGTGATAGAGGGCGGGCTGCCGGCGGCAACCTGTCTGCTCGGGATGCTGGGGTGGGTGTCAGCGAGTATCTGGCGGATTGCCCGCCGCACGCCTGGGTCTGGCGCGCTGGTGGTTTTCTGGGCGGCATGGCTGGCGATCATGATGGCTGCCTCGGCGGTCGATTACCCGCTGCGGACTCCGATTTTTCAAGCCGTGTCGGTATGGCTGATGCTGTGCCTTGCTTTCGACAGCATGGCGTCAAAGGCCGGGGCGAACGAATAGCACCGATCCTGATGTAACAACCGAAATGGGTTGGCGGGCCGCCAAAATCCATTAAGGAACGGGCGGGAGACAAGGGGCATTATGGTTTCGAATCTGCGACATATTGTTGTTCTTGCCATCGCCGGGCTGACCGCCTCGTGCGCCTATGACCGCTCCGTCGGGCTTGCGCCTGAGATCGAGGTGACCGCGCTCGAATCGCTCCCCGCTCCGCGGATTGAAACCGCCTATCTGATCGGCCCGCAGGAAGCGCTGCAGATCGAGGTGGTCGGTGCCGCGACGCTCAGCGGGACTTACCTGACCGATGTAGGGGGGCAATTGGCCTTCCCGCTGGCCGGGATCGTGGACATCGCAGGCCGATCGCCAACCGAAGCGGCGCAGATGATCGCCGACAAACTGCGCGGCCAATATCTGCTCGACCCGCAGGTGAGAGTGATCCCCAAGGATTTCCCCGCTCCGTCCATCTCCATCGGGGGGCAAGTGACCAAGCCGGGGAACTATCCTGCCGCCGGCCAGCCGACGCTTTTGCGGATGGTGAACCTGTCAGGCGGGCTGACCGATTCTGCGAGGCTGGACGATGTCCTCATCCTCAGAACGGTGGCCAATCAACGCTATATCGGCGTCTATAATCTCGGGGCGATCCAGCGAGGGAATTACCCCGATCCGCAGCTTTTTCCCAATGACATCGTGATGGTCGGCGATTCGCCAGAGCGGCGGCGCCTGGACATTCTGCTCCAGGTTCTTCCGCCGGTCATTACGACTGCCGCGATCCTGATTGCACAGTGATGACATCCAACTCAGCCAACGCAAACTTCCGGGCAAGCTCCAACGGAGATGCCGATGAGGCCATGTCTGCGGACGACGAGCAGGGCTTCCACCTTGATCTCGAACGCTACTGGATCGAGGCGCGCGCCCTGCGTTACTGGTTGCTCGGGATCGTGGCGGCCGCGCTGCTGGTCGGCCTTATTGCAACCCTGCTTGCAACCTCGCTCTATCGCGCAAGCTCGCGCATCGAGGTGTCGCAGATCACGACGAATGTGACGTCGGTCGACAGTGTGAAGAGCGACACGCGGGTCTCGGCACTTCAGTACCTGACGACGCAATACGAGCTCTTGTCATCAAAGTTCATGGCGGCGCGGGTGGCCGATGCCGGCAACCTGCTTCGGGATGAAGCCTTCATCGCCGCTGTCGGCCTCGATCAGGCGCAGGGGGTTACTGATAAAGACATCCAGAATGCCCTGCTTGAAGGCATATCGATTTCGCCGATCGAGCAGTCCAGCCTCGTCGACATCGAATTTTCAAGTTCGTCCCCCGCGGTATCGGCCAAGGTCGCCAACCTCTGGGCTGCGGAATTCATCAAGGCCAATTACGAAAAGCGGTTCGGCGCAAACATCGAAGCGCGTGATTTCCTGAGCAAGCAGATCGCCGAACTGCGCGAGCGGCTGTCCATCTCCGAGCGGGAGCTGGTCCAATATGCCAACGCGAACGGAATCCTTGTGCTTGAAGCGGCCGGCAACGAAACCGGATCGGAAACCGCGACGCAGACATTGATCGCGTCCGATCTGACGGCGCTGAACGAAGCTCTGGCCGCGGCGGTGACTGATCGCATCACGGCCGAAGCGTCGCAGATGACGGGCGATTTCCCCGCGCAGGATCCGCGCAGTTCCCTGAAGGCGGAACTGGCGAGGAAAGAAGCCGAGCTCGCCAGCTTGCGCTCAAACTTCGGGCCGAAGTTTCCACCTTTGTTGGAAAAAGAAGCCGAAGTCGCTTCTCTGAAGTCCTCCCTGTCGGCGGATTCCCGCGCGGCTTTGCGCTCGGCAGCAGCCCGCGAACGGGAATTGCGGGCCAAGCTCGAACAAGCGAAGGGAAGCTTCCTCGGCCAGCAGGAATTGACCATCCAGTATGGCATTCTCAAGCGCGAGGTCGATACGAACCGGCAGCTATACGACGCGCTGCTGCAGCGCTTCAAGGAGCTTGAAGCGTCCGGTGCCGGCCAGAACAATATCGAGCTGATCGATCAGGCTGATGCCCCGCAGGTGCCCTATTCCCCGAACCTTGTGCAGAACCTGCTCATCGCCCTCGCGTCCGGCATCGTTCTGGCTGTTGGCTTGGTCTACCTTCGCGTCTTGCTGAGCCAGACGGTCAAGGATCCGCAGGACGTCACGCGCCGTCTTGGCCTGCCCGTGCTCGGCCTCATTCCCAAATCCTCTGCCGAGGATATGCGCAGCGAGATCATGACGCGTTCCTCGGAGGTCAGCGAGGCATACAAGTCGGCAAGGACCAATCTCACCTTCCTGACGCCGCAAGGTGCGCCGCAGGTGCTGATGATTGCGTCCTCCGTGCCCTCAGAAGGCAAGAGCATTTCCTGTCTCGCGCTGGCGACAAGCTTCGTGCATCTCGGCAAAAAGACCCTGCTGATCGATGCGGACCTGCGCAATTCGCGGATGCAGAGCCTGATCGGCGAAGAACTGGAGAACAAGGGCGGACTGGTTGCGCTTTTGACCAATAATTCGTCCAGTCTGGATGAACAGGTGAGCACGATCGAGGACTTCGGGTTCGATTTCATCCCCCACGGCCACACCCCGCCGAACCCGGTCGAACTGCTCGCCGGTCATCGCTTCAGGGAGCTGCTGGCCGAGGCGCGGCTGCGTTACGACATGATCCTGATCGACAGTGCGCCGATGCTGTCCCTTGCTGACGCGGTGGAGCTGTCGCGTGCGGTCGACGGCGTGGTCTACGTGATCGAGTCCGACCGGATCAAGATCAGGGCCATTGAGAACGCCATCCACCGCCTGACGCGCACGGGCGCGCAGGTCTATGGCGCGATCGTCACCAAGCTGAACGCCGACAATGTCGGCTATGGCTACGGTTATGGCTACGGATATGGATACGGCTACGGGTCGGAGTCCGATGCGGCGAGGGAACCGAAGGCGAAGTGAAGGTTGACGGAGCCTTCGGATGAGCTCGCGGCCCGGGAAGGGCAGGTTGATCCTTGCCAGCCTGCTGGCCATCCCGCTCGCTCTTCTATCGGGAGCGCACGCCCTCAGCAGCGCAAGCCTGCGGAACGCGCCCGAGCTTGCTCTGGCGGTTTACCCGTTCAACGGTCTCGCCAAGGAGAAGGTCGCCTATAACGCGCTGGTGGCCAACATCAGCAATGCCGCTGGCACGACCGGTCAGGCAAGCCGCGATGCCGACCCGTCCGGCGGCGAATCCACCTTGCGTTCGCGCATCGGCGAAGCAGACCTTGCACGCTTTGCCAGCGCCGCCGCAGACCCCGCGCGCGAGGCGATCCGGCGTGAACCGCTCTCCGCGCGCGCCTTCGTGATTCTGGCGCTGTCCGAGCAGAACGCACAGCAAAAAGACATGATCGTCCGGCAAGCCTCCCGGCTCACCAGGCGCGATATTGCCCTTCAGGCGCTGGTTCTCGAGCAAAAGGGCAAGGTCCGCGATTACCCCGGTGTGATCGGCACGCTCGACGAGATTTTGCGCGTCCACCCGCAGCGGCAAGGGGAGTTCTTCCCGCTCCTGGTCGAAGCGCTCCGGACCAAAGCGACCGTACCCGAGTTTGCCAACCTGCTGGCACGGCCTCTGCCGTGGAAAGACTCGTTTCTAAACTTCGCGCTCGCCGACGAGCAGGCGCTGGAAAATCTGGCTGCGGTGCGCGAGCGAATGGTGACGGCCAACGAGGACTTCGACAGGAAAATCGTCGCCAAGCTGGCGAGCAGCGGCCAGCTCGAATCTGCCGAACGCATCTATCGGCGTGTCGGCGGCGCGGCGGTCTCTGGCGCCAAGCCGGCCCAAGTCAGCTGGCAATCGACCTATCCGCCGTTTGATTGGCAGCTGGCCGACCAGCCGGGTTTCCGCGCCCGGATCGGCGATACGCCGAGCGTGCTGGAGATTGATGTCGAGCCGGGCAATGGCGGCGTGATCGTATCGCGGCTGGTGAGCAATCCGCAACGCCAATTCACGCTGCGCCTCGTGCATGACATCCAACCGGCATCGCAGCTCAAGGACATGAAACTGACGATCGCCTGCCACGGACAGGCGGCGCCCTTCCTTGAGCGCGCCTTTGTGGCCGGAGAGATCAGCCTCTCGGTCGATCAGCCACCTGCATGCGAATATCTCGATATCGCGATCACGGCGCGGGCATGGACGGACTCGCGTGCGCTGGCTGGCACACTCTCGCCGCTGCGGATCAGTTCAGCCGCGCCGCAGCCAGAGTGAGAGGCGGACAGCGTCGGCAATCTTCGACCGCCCTTCTGCGCCGGTCGCGTAATGCAGCGCTGCCGCCAGTCCGGGCTCGCTGTTCTGTGCGACCGTCTCGCCAGCCTCCCCGCGGCGGCGCTGCACCATGGCGGCAAGCTGGGCCGGCCAGCGATAGGGTGGCAGGCGCAGCAGCTGTCCCGGCCAACCCACCGCCGAGCGATAGGCCGTATCCATCATCATCAGCCGGGCGACCTGGTCCATTTGGCTGTCACCGAGATCCGCGGGCGCGTGGCCCTGCCAGTCCACGGCAAGCCCGCTGACCCGCTGCCCGAAGGCGAGCGCGAGCTGGCACGCCCGTGTCGCTTCGATCCGCTCTGCTTCGTCCCAAAACAGCGCCCAGTCGATTGGCCCGCGCTGCACGAGTGTCGTCATGTCCGTCAGCAGCAGAGGGCCATTGTTGAACTGGTGATCCAGCACGGCGTGGACGATCAGATGCAGCAGGGTGTCGGTCGGGCATAGCGCCTGCATGCCAGCGAATTCTGCCGGAACGGCCCGCATCCAGGCCCGATCGATGAATTGCCGTTCGCGAGTTGCTGCCCGGTCATCATGCGTATCAAAAACATGCAAGTGCAGCTCGACCACGGCCTTGCCATTGGTCATCGCCGGAAGATGTTTGCCCGATGGCGCGTCATTCGGGTCGACAACATAACCGATCGAACGCAGCAGATCGGCCGCGGCGCGTGCATCGTCCGGCCGGATCAGAACGTCGAGATCGCGCATCGGTCGCAGGGCAGGATCGAGCACGCCCGACCAGATGAAAGCGCCGCCCTTGAGCACTGCCGCAGACACACCAGCCGCGCCAAACGTTCTGCCGATCCGCGCAAGGGCACCCTTCTGCGCCAGCGCGCGCATAGCCGAGCGCTGGTAGCTGCCCTGCCATTGGCACATCACGTCAGACGGAATGCCCCAACCGCCTTCGCTGGCACGCCGATACAGCAAGGGGCGGAGACGGTGCTGGGCCGCCTGCGTGTCGAGAGCGCGCCACGCCGCGTCATCGAGACGGGCCGCGGTCTCGTCGGCCGTCGCGCGGTCGTTCCACAGCAAGGCAAAAATCGGGTTCATCCGGTCACGCCACCCCCGGATCGCTGTCGCATGCGCCCCGTCCACACGCAATGCCGCCAGGAGGCAGGATCATGCCCTTGTCCCTTTGGCCGAGAGGCGGCTGATCGCTTCCAGAGCCCGATCGACCCGCTCGGTTTGCGATGGCGCGTCGAATTGCCGGACCTCCGGCAGAAGCACCATGGGAACCGTTCGTGCCAGCGCCAGAAGGCTTTCACGCACCCTCGCCCTGTTCGGCAGGGCCGTAAGAATCCGGGGGCGGAACAGGATTGAGCCGTAAGCCAACGCCTTTTCCCCCGGGCTGACCTGTTCACCCATCGCACGGCCCAGCAACAGAATACCGCCTACGGGCCAGCCGACGTCAGCGGCGCGCGCGCACGGCCTGACCAGCAGCTTGCCCCGTTCGTCGTCGGTCGGTTCGGGCAGGCCTTCGATGGCGAGATTCGTGCAGGTCTCGGGGTGGAGCCGCATGGCCGGCCGCCCGCGCCAGGCGAGCGGCTGGGGCGTAGTGGTCAGCGGGGTCAGGTCATCGGCCAGCAATTCAGCGCCCGCTTTCACCAGCTCGGCGGTCAGCGTCGATTTGCCCGCGCCGGAATTGCCCGCGATCAGCCACGCCTTGCCATGCAGCACCACGGTCGAGGCATGCAGCGGCAGCATCCCGCGCATTGCCAGCGTGATCGCCGCAACCGAGCTGTAGAACGCAACCGGCAAGCGGCCTCCCCAGGATGGCCCCGGCACCCAGCCGACCGCTGTGCCGCCGTGAAGGTCGAAGCTGATCGCGTCGTCACAATCGAACCGGACACCCGCATCGGTAATGCTGGCGCGGCCCACCGTTAGCCCGGGCGCGGTGATCCGGGTGGCGGGTTGACGGCACACTGCGATCGCGCCGGGGCCAGCGGTGGGGGCCGCATCGAACTGGTCGAGCGGAAGATCGCCGGTCCAGTCAAGCCCCGCAAATCGGGCGCAATAGGGCAGGGCCACGGTCAATGGGGGATGAGGTCAAAGGCGACACAAATCCGCCGCCCGCCCTCGACGCCATGCGGATGGGTGCGGTGATAGGCATGCGACGGAAACAGGTTGAGCAGGCCGGGCTGCGGCCGGACCAGCCTTGATCCATACGCCGCGGCAGCCTCGCGTCCGATCTGCATGTCAGGCAAGCCGAATTCGAGGCAACCGGCTGTGCTGTTGCCGCGCTGCACGGTTTCGGGAACCGCGACATAGTAGCCCCCGCTCGCCCAGCCCTTGGGGTGCATGTGCCACCGCTCGTAGCCCTCTGCGCCGGTGATGACGCACCACATCTCGATGTGGGCCTCAGCGGGCCGAATTCGCAACCAGGGATGATCACCGTCTGGCAGCGCGGCGATGGTCTTGCGGACATGGTCAATGATTAATTGCCGCAATGCGCGCATTGCAGGCGCCGTCGCTGTGGCCGGTTCATCGACCCGCAGGCTCGCGATCGAAGCGGTGCCATGCCGCCCTTCGCGGATGCCCGGGCTGTCGAGAAGTTCCTGCGCAATCGCTGCGTGGAAGCTTGGCAGGTCGGCCCAGCCATCGGGCGCCGGGGGGACTGACTGGGAGAGGAAGCGCTCCACGCCCGTAACCTCCCGCGCTGCATGAATGTCCCCGCGTTGCGCCAGCGCCTGTGTGCGGATGCCAAGCAGCTGGATGTGGCCCGCGCCCTTGGCTTCAATGGTATCGCACAGCACCAGCGCCCGGTCCGGCTCGCCTCTGGCCAGCCACCGCCCGGCCAGCAACGCGAAGGCATCGCCATTGGACGGATCCAGATCCAGTGCGGCCGCGAGAACATCCAGGGCCTGCGTCCCATCACCGGCTTTCAGCAAGATCCGCGCTCGGTCCGTCAAGGCGTCGGCGCGGGAAGTGTCGCTATCGGTCAGCGCTTCAGCGATTCGGGAAGCTGCCAGCGCACGCTCCAGATCCTTGCGGGTGCCCCGTCCCAGCAGGGCTGCAACGAGAGTCTTGGCTGTAATATAGTCGGCTGGCTCGCCGCTTGGATCAAGCAGGGCGATTGCCTCGCTGAATTCATCAAGCCGGTTGTGCAACTGCGCAAGCTTTACGCGCACCGCCGGCGTTTCGCGCAGGGCGACGGCGCGCTCAAGCAGCGCACATTCCTCGCGGTCGGTGAGCAGTCTGGGCGGATGGGCGACAAGGGAAAAGGGTGTGTCCATCGCCTTGGTGCCAGCCCTTCAGGCCGGGCTGACGAGCCGCAAGTCCTGCATCTGGCCGAGCAAGGCGGTCACCGAACGGTGGCAATCCTCGGGCGAAACGGCGAAGGATTCGCACATCACGCGCTCGATCGTCGCCTGGTCTGCCGGATTCTCCAGGACTTCCCAGACCGCGGCCGCAGTCGGGTTCAGGGCGACATAGGTTCCGGTGTCGATGTTCACCATGACATAGGAATCGTCGATCTCGGACCCAACCCAATCATCGCTGCGTGTCCAAACTTGTCCGACCATGCCCACACCTTTCCTCGACCTGTCTGGATGCAAGCGCGGCCCTATCATAGGCCGGTTGCCCCGCCAAGCAGGCGCAAAACGCGCTTAATTCAGCCTGAAATGCGTTTTGGGAACCGCTAGCTGGCGTTTCAGGCGCATTTGACCAACTTAGGGATGCGATCTGTCTCAGTACAAGCACTTAGCGCCGATTCACCAATTTTTTGCTGTTGCACCATTAGATCGACGGCGGTATGGAGCGCTTAAGAGTTTTCGGAGAAGAAACATGAAGTTCGGAAAAGTTTCGCTCGGTGTCGCCGCAGCTGTCGCCCTCGCTGCCGCTCCGACCCTGGCCCAAGCCGCCTTCGCTCCTGCCGTTGCGCCGATGAATGGCGATGAGAGTGAACTCAGCGAAACCGGCTCGATCGTCGTGGGCGTCGTTGCCGTGGCAGCGATCGTTCTGGCCGTCGTGGCAAGCTCGGGCGGAAACGATAACGAAGTTCCGGTCAGCAACTAATCCCAAGAGACCATTGCTGTCTCGTAAAAGGGGCTTCCGGTAAACCGGGAGCCCCTTTTCGTTTCTGCGTGCTCTGTCCCCTACGCCTGAAGATCGAACGCCACGCAGATCCGCTTGCCTTGCCCTTCGTGCGGATAGGTGCGGTGGTAGGTATGTGAGGGAAAAGTCAGCAGCATCCCGCCTTGCGGGCGGACAATGCGCTCTCCGTAAGCTGCTGCGATCTCGGCCCCCAGAATATCGTCAGGTAATCCGAAGCTGAGGCATCCCTTGCGGTCTTGCCCTTGCGCGATCTCATCAGGCACGCTGACATAGTACACACCGCTCAACCAGCCGAACTGGTGCACGTGCCACGTCTCATGCCCATTGCCCTCGGTAATCACGCACCAGATGCGCAGCCGGGCGTGGTCGGGCCGATATGCGGCCCAGCGGTGATCTGATCCGGCAAGGGCGGCGACCTGCTCTTCGAGCGATTCCCTGATCTGCGCCACCAGCGCATTGAAAAGCGGCGTATCGGAACGCGACGGGTTTTCGATTCGCCAGGTGAAAGCCGAGGCGCTCCCGTATCGTTCGTAGCGGGTGTCGGGATGGACGAGCAATTCCTCCGCCAGTGCGGCGTTGAATGCTGCAATCGACGCCCAGCCGGGTGGAGGTGCGAGAGTGCGCTTCTGGTGGAGTTGGTCAAACCCCTCGGCATGACGGGCCGCTTCGATGTCGCCTGCCTTGGCATGGGCCAGCACCTGTGCGCCGAACACGCGGGCATGTCCCACGCCCTGCGCGAAAAGCGCATCGGTCAACGCGAGAACCTTATCGCTGCGACCCGCCGCCACTTCGATTGCGGCAATACGCTTGCAGGCGTCCTTGTTGTGCGGATCGAGTGACAGCGCCTGCCGCAAGGTGGCAAGCGCCAGCTCACGCTGGCCGAGGCGCGTTTCGCATTTGCCGCGCATCGCCAGTGCACTCGCGCGAGCGGCATCACTCTCCGCCAGATCGAGGGCCCGGTTCGCCGCGCGGAAAGCTTTCTCGTCATCCTCCCGCGTTTCGCGTGACAGGTAGGCGTGAGCGAGATCGAATTCTTCGTGAATGTTGAGCGAGGGCGCATTCTCCAGCAGGGCGATCACCTCGTCTTGACGGTCATCGTGCATGAGCAGCTTGGTCAGACGCCCGCGGGACGCGGGTGTGGGCAGCTTCGCATAGGCGGCGCGCAGCAACGCGAGTTCCTGACCGACGGTCAAGGCCTTGCGGGGCTCGGTCTCGATACCCATCGGGCTAAACAGCTCGTTTCTCCTTATCGCGCAACGGGCTAACGATAACCCCAACCCGCATCATAGCGCAATGATGACCGCAGGTGGCCCATCGAGGGGGATATTGGCCACGCTTTGAAAGTCACGGTCCAGCATGATGATGCTGCCGGGAAGAAGGTCGCGTTCAGATCGCGGGCCGAATACCGATGCGCCCACAAGAATGCGATCTTCCGCTACCGACAGGCCGCGCGTCATCCGCCCCGGCGCGACGGCAATCCGCCGACCATTCGCGTCAATGATGTCGCCGCTCTCCGATGCGCAATGCCACAGCGTCCCGTCGGTATCGGCAGCTATATCATGGCATCCCGGCTCCGGCAGCGCGTGGCGGCCGGTCTCCTTCCATTGCCGGTCGAGCAGGATCAACTCGCTTGGACGGGACGGCACGCGCTTTCCGTTATGCGCCATGATCGCGATCCCGCCTGCCACCTCGGCAATGGCGTTGATGTGCATGTAGTTGCCGCCGCTGTCGCTCGCGCTTGCGGTTGGGAAAGGGCGCTGCACATCGACCGCAGCGCCATCCTCCGCAAAGCGCAGCACGCATTGATTGGCGGTATCCAGCACGCACAGCAGATCATCGATGAAGGCAATCTGGTGGCAGCTGGCATCAAGGCCTGTGGCGAGCACCACCGGTGCGGTCAAAACGCCGTCCACCAGATCCATCGCGATCAGCCGCCCCATCGGGCGCCACCGTTCGCGCCGCGCACAGTTTTCGAACAGGAACACACGATTTGCGCGCCGGCACAGTCCGAAGAACCAGCCGTGGGCAACCAGATGCGCGCTGTGTTCGTCAAGGGCAAACAGGCCGTTCTGCGTGCTGACGAGCCAGCGGGCTCCCTTGAGATCGGGCTCGGTCAGCCGCACATCGCCATCCCGATAGCTTTGGCGGGCCAGTGCCGTGCGTATCGCAGAGCGCGCATCAGGATCGAGAGTCATGGCCATGGCGGGTTCTAGTCTTGGCACTACGGCCCGCAACACAAAAGACTTTGGCGCGGACTTTCGGACTGTTAGGTGCGTGTCCCATGCCCAGCACCAGCGCCCCAACGCCCCGCGCAAGCGGCATATACGGGTCATTCCGGCTTGATGGCGGCTCCCCCGATCCGGGCGAGATCGCCGCGCTCGGGCTGGCTGAGGCTTCGGACAAGGCGCCATGGGCAATCGCCGGTCATGATCCTTTCGCGCCCGATGCCGTGTCGCGCCATGACGAGCGCGGGGCTGCAACGCTGATTGTCGGCTATATCGAGGATGCAGACGAACTGGCGCTGCGTCTCGGCCTGGATCCGCGGTCTTCGCCTGCCCGGATCGCAGAGGCTGCGCTTCAACGCTTCGGCCATGACGCCCCGGCGCATGTGATGGGCGAATGGTCGCTGCTGCACCGCGAACCGGACGGCGCGGTCACGCTGATGGTTAGCGCAGGCGTGCGCGATCCGCTCTTCTATGCCGCGTCGGGGCAGCGCCTTGCCGTCGCCCCGGATCTGTTCGCGCTGTCCCGGCTCGATTGGGTCGATACCCGGTTCGATGAGGCTGGCCTGCTGTTTCCGGTCGCGCGGGCGGCTTTGCGCGCGGCGCGCGGGGACACGACGATGCTGCGCGGTGTGCGCCAGCTGGAAAGCGGCGCGAGCGTCATCATCGATTCGCAAGGGTCAGTAATGCGGAGGCGGGCCAATGTGCTGATCGCCCAGCCACCCGCGCGCCACAGCTTTGACGAATTGATGGAAGAGGCTGAAGCGCTGCTGCGGCACATTATGGCCACCCGCCTGGCGCGCACGCAGCGCTGCGCGCATATGCTGAGCGGCGGGCTTGATTCGTCGCTCCTCGCCTGGCTGGCGGCCGAGGAGCGATCGGCTGGCCGCGACCCGATCGCCGTCACATCCGCCGCGCCCCCCGGCAGCGGACTGACAGACGAGACAGAATATGCCGCCATCGTCGCCCGGACGATCGGCGTGGAATGCTACAAGGCCTGGCCCGGCGAAAACGCGAATATCTATCGCCCCGCGCTTTCGATCCTGAGCGGACAGAACGGCCCGCCCCTCAGCAATCGCCATGTTCTGACCGATGCGCTCGTGACGAAAGCGATGGCGCATGGTGCCACGCTCTTGATCGATGGCGCCTATGGGGAAATGTCGGCGACGGTCAGGCTGACCGCGCAAGGGTTGAAGGACAGGCTTCGCGCGCGGGCAGGGCAAATCTATCGCGGAGTGCGCGCCTTCGGTTCTTCACAGGCCCCGCACGGCCCCTTCCATGTCCGGCTGGCACCGCACCGTTTGGCGGCCATGCCCGACGTCATGACGGAAGCGCTCGCCAAGCCTGCCCCGACCTTCGCTATGCCGGGTAAGGGGGATCTGTTCGGCTACATTCCCGGCATCGAGCGTGGCCTTGCCCTGCCGACCGAGTTCTACCCGGGTGGGCTGCGCATCGAGATGCCGTTCCGCGATATGCGGCTGCTGCGCCTGTTCGCAGGAATGCCGGTCAGCACCTTGTTGCAGGGCGGCGCAGATAGACCTGTGGTGCGTCGCATGCTCGAGGGGCATCTGCCGGATTCGATCCGTCTGCGCCGCGGCGGCATGCCCGCATCGCCCGATCACAACCACCGCTTGCAACATCAGGCATCCACCGCGAGTGAGCGCATCGCCCTGTTCCGCAAGGCGGGGATCGACGACTGGCTGGACCTCGACTGGCTCGATCAGGCGCTGGCCGGAATGGCGGTCACCGGGCCGCAGAGCGTGAACCATGGCAACGAAGTGCAGCTGACCGCGATGATGGCGGAATTTCTGCTGTGGTGGGGCGATCAGGGGCGCGTGACCACGCCGTGACGGCCATCCCCCGCCCGACCAGCCGCTAGAACCGCGCCACTTCCCGATAGTTTGCCATGGTTTCCCTGCCTGTCACGATGATCGACGCTGCCGATAGCCAGGCATGTGCGGTCATGGCGGGCTGGCTGGCATCGGCCCCGAGCGACAAGGTCGAGCCATAGCCCCGCCGCGCCAGCATCACGCGTGCCGCTATCGCGCAGATCAGGCAATGCGTCCGGCGCGGTAGCACAGGGCCGAGGAATGCGATGATCCGGCGCAAGTCACGCGCCAGTTGCAGCGGTGGTTGTTCAAGATCGGTCGGCTGCAGCCAGCCCCGCCACTTGCGCGAGGGCAATAGCCGCACGGTGGCCCAGACGATTCCGATCTGCGCCAGCGCTTCCACACCGAGCACCACGAAATGGGCCAGGCGGGCGGGTTTACGCAGCCATGTTCGGGCAGGGGCCATGCCGTGCCATACCGCGCAAGGCGCCTTGCGGGAAGCCGCCATGCTTTCCGCAAGGCCCGCATGGGTCGACAGCCGCTGTGCGAGCGGCGATAGAGAAGGCATGACCGGCGAGCGGCAGTTGTACAGAGGCTATGGCCTCACGATCGACAGCATGTTCGCGATTCCGGGCGCCGTTCCCGTGGGGCCGGGTGTGGGCCAGCCCGAAATCGTTATCAGCGCGGGCGACACTGCAATCGGTCCGGTGGACCTGGCCCTTGGGCCCTATCAGCGCAGCGGGGATGCCTTGCTGCTCGATGTGCCGGGAGTGGCGCGGTATCTTGCGCGATCTGCCGGGGAAATGGTGATCGAACCCTATCCCCATGCCCGGGCCGACGATGTCTCGGCACTGCTTGTCGCCACGGGGCTGCCGATGCTGCTGTGGATGCGCGGCGGCATCGTGCTCCACGCTGCCGGGTTGATCATGCCGGGGACTACGCGCGCCATTGCGCTTGCCGGGCCCTCCGGCATCGGAAAATCAAGCCTTGCCCAGCGGTTGCTGGCGGACGGTGCAAGGCTGCTGGGTGACGACAGCTTGCTGCTGTCCGTCGCGGACGATGAGACAATGGCAAGCGGCTTGCCTGCCAGTTATTTCCTGCCGGGTGCCTCGGCCGTGCAGCGCGACCTGCATGCCGTCCCTGCGAAAGCGCAGGTCGAATACGCGCCCCTTGGTGCAGTCATCGTCCTCTCGGCGGCGGAGCCGGAAACAGTGAGCCTCCCCTCGCAGCTTGGCGGCGCAGCGGCGTTGGAGGCGTTCTTGCAGAACCGCCACCGTCCCCGCGTCCCCGATATTCTCGGGCGGAGCAGCGCGCTCCTGCCGGTTACCGCGCAGCACTGCCGCAATCTGGTTGTCTACCGGTTGGAGTATCCGCAGGGCGATCTGGCCGAGGCGCAATTGCGGCTTGAACGCCTCATTACTGCCATCCCACTCCCACGCAGCTAGTTTGGGTTACTGCGCGGGCGGTGCCAAAGCCTTCACCGCCTCGGCATCGCGCCGGAGATAGGCGCGGCCTTCCAGCACGAAACCGTCCAGTTCGCGCCGCCGCACATAACGGTCCAGATCGTCGATCCGGTTGATGAAACCCTTGCCGTTGAAGTTGAGCGAGGTGTTGCACAGCACGCCGTACCCGGTGCGCGCCTTGAAGGCGGTCAGCAGGTCGAACATCGGCGCATTGCTGGCCTTGCTCACCGTCTGGATGCGGGCGCTGCCGTTGACATGGGTCACGGCGCGCAGCGCGTCGGTGGTGGCGGTGAAGGTGTAGAGCATGTGCGGGCTGGGCGCATGGCAACCGAACCAGCGCGCCGCCTCGTCCTCCAGACACACCGGGGCAATCGGGCGGAACTGTTCGCGCCGCTTGATGACATTGAGCCTTTCGCGGGTTGCGTCGGTGAACGGCGCGGCCAGGATCGAGCGGTTGCCCAAGGCGCGCGGGCCGATTTCGTAGCGGCCATTGACCCAGCACAGGATCAGGCCCCGCGCGAGCAGCTCCGCCACTTGCTCCGGCCCTCCATCGATAATGTCATAGTGATCCCGCTTGATTGCGCCGCTGCTGTCGAAGGCGTCGCCCGCATAGACATCCCAGCGGATCGTCGGGTCGCCGGTGAAATGCCATTGCGCGTCGATGGCGGTGCCGATTGCCGAACCGGAATCATTCGCCACCGGGGGCACGAATACCTGGGGGAACAGCCCGCTGGCGGCCCACTTGCTGTTCCAGTCACAATTCAGCCCGCACCCGCCAGCGATCAACAGCGGCAGGCGCTTGTGCAAATTGGCCTCGGCAAAGCGGTAGAAGGTATCGAAGATGCGGTCGCTGGCGATCCCGGCGAAGTTGCGGAATTCGGGGTCCTCCACGCCGACATTGTAATGGGGGGCCCGCTCGATACCCGGATAGTGATCGAGCCGTACGACCGGAGCCGACATCAGATAGGTAAGAAAATCCTCTTCCCCTGCTGTCGTCTGGTTGCGCGTTGCATAGGATGCCAGCGCCATCAGCTTCCCGGCATCGCCGAAGCGGGCAATGGCTCGGTCCTTGGGAAATGTCGGGTCGGCAAGCCCGTACACGGATGCATAGCGAATGCCCGGCTGGCTCAGCACATCGCCCAGCAGTGTGAAGTTGAACGCCTCGTCGATCTCGTAGAAGGAACCGATGACGCCTTCCCACACCAGTACATAGCAGGGCGTGCCTTTGGGCAGGCCGGACAGGCCGAATGCACACAGCAGATGCGAGCGTTCGTGGGTGGACGAGAAATAGGGCAGGCTTCTCCCGAGAATCTCGCGCTGCCCGACCGCAATCCCTGCAGGGTCGATGCCGCGATAGCCGACATGCGGATATGTCTTGGTCAAAGGAGATTCGTTCAGCCCATAACCGCCCATACAAAACACGTCGGGGGTGTCGCCCAACGCTTCAAGCGCCACGGCAATGTGCTGCTCGCCTAACGCGGCGTAGCGGGCGTTGCTGTCTTTCTCAGCCTCACGGGAAAAGACCAACTGCCCGTCCACAAGCCAGACGGCGGCGCCATCATGGCCTGGGTTGCAAGCCAGTATCTTCATCGGTGGGGTCGGTGGTCAGCCATTGGGCACAAGGGCGGAGAGTTGCTGGCTGAAAAATGCGAGAGGCCCTCACCAGCCATGGCTGCCCGCCATGCCGCAATCGGCACGGACTAACGACATAACGCGGCGAGAGGCGCGATCATTTCAACGTGCCCGGCGGCCCGCCGGACACTCCGCAGCGTGCAATCAGCTGCGCTGGCAATCGGGTGCGGCATTGCCACCGACATCTGCGCCGAGATTCGACAACTGGCTGGTCTCGCCAATATCGAGCGTGCGGATCGAAGGCTCAACCCAGGTCTTGCGGCTATCGGCGGCAGGAACGGTCGTCTTGATATCGTCCATTAGCTTACCCTCATAATGCTGAGCCTTATCCCTACGTGCAGTCGGACGATTTTACAATGGCTTTTCAATCCGAAGCTTTGAGACATGGCGCATCTATCCCGCTTGCTGCCAGAGCGGTGCGGTGCAGACCCATGCTTGACTGCTCAAGCCTGTCTGAACCGGACGCTGGCTCCGGCGATCATTGCGCTGCGATAGTGATCGGGCCGGGCGCGAGGCCTTGGCAGCGGCGGTCATGCATGGCCCGATAGGCTGATTCGAGATGCTGCGTGTAGCGCGCCGTATCGAACAGCGGGGCGGTGAGCCGCCGGGCGGCCAGCGCCTCGCGAACCGCGGCGAGCGCATCGGGCTGCGTCGCGAGACGGATCGCCTGCTGTTCGTAATCCGCCGCTGACGCCGTAACCAGTTCGGGCAGGCCCAGCGCTTGCAGCACGCTCGCCGCCACGCGTCCCGGCCAGGTGCTGCCTGCCAAAGTCAGCACCGGCAGGCCCGCCCACAGCGCATCGGTGGTGGTGGTGTGGCCATTATAGGGCAGGCTATCGAGCGCGAGATCGGCGCAGCGGTGGCGGGCAAGATGCTCGTCCGGCGGCAGGCGCGGCGCGAACACCAGCCGAGCGGGATCAACGCCATGGCGGAGAGCAGCTTGGCGCAGGTTAGCGGTGGCGACGGGGCTCGCATCGAGCAACCACAGCACGCTGCCATCGACTGCGCCCAGAATTCGCATCCAGCGGGCGAAGGTCTCTGGCAGGATCTTGTGGCAATGGTTGAAGCAGGCAAAGACGAAGCCATCCTCCGGCAACCCGCATTCGGTGCGGGTGAAGCGCCGGTCGCTGATCTCGCGCTGCCGGTCGGCCGGGTAATAGGTATCGGGCAGGTGGACGATCGCTTCGCTGTGCCATTGCCGTTCTTCCTCGGGCACGACGACCGCATCGGCAATGGCATAATCGACCTGCGGCGCGCCGCTCGTCGCCGGGCAGCCGAGGAAGCTGACCTGCACCGGGGCCGCGCGGTGACCCAGCACGGCGCTGCGGGTTTTGCCGAAATAGCCGTTGAGATCGACGAGGATGTCGACAGCCTCGGCGCGGATCCGGGCGGCCAGCTCGGCGTCACTGAGGGCTCGGACGTCGGTGACCTGCGCAAAGGCGCTCGCGATCCGTTGCCGCAAAGGCGTGCCGTCATCGCCGCCATTGTCGAACGCGATGATCTCGAACCTGTCACGGTCGTGGTGGTCGAACACGCCAGCCATGACCAGCCCATTGGCGGCCAGATTGAGTTCGCCCGAGAGATAACCGATGCGGATGCGTTCGCCACGCTGCGGGGGCGGAAATCCGGGTGGTTGAGCCAGAGTGGCAGCAACACGCCGCTGCCGGTTCTGCGCCGCCTTCAGCAGGCTTTCCGGCGAATCCGCAATGGCATGCCAGTAGAAAGGGTGCACCGCATCCTTGCCCGCCTCCAGCTCTGCGGTCACGGCGGCGACAAGGCTGTCCAGCCCGTCCCAGTCGCAGCACAGCATTTGCGCCTGAAGGATCAGGCCCGACACACCGGGCCGGTCGGGTGCAAGCCGCTGCGCGCTGCGCCACGCTTTCAGCGCGAGTTCGTGCTGGCGCAGGGTATAGAAAATCGATCCCAGCGCGATCCATGCCGGCGCCGATGCCGGGTCGATCTTCGTCGCCTTAAGCGCGCTGGCCAAGCCCTCGGCCTTGCGTCCCAGCGCAAGCAAGGCGCGGCCGCGCAGACTATGAGCATCCGCGCGCGCTGGGGCCAGCGCTATGGCGCGGTCGAGCGCAGTCACGGCCTCGGCAAAGCGCCGCGCATCGAACAGGACCTGCCCGGTACGGATCTCCTCGGCAGCCGATGACATGCGCAATTCTCTCCTCGATACGGCGGTTTATGGAGGCCGGTCTTGCTCCACAAGCCCCGCTGTTGGCACGCCCCGTCCGGCAAGCTAGGCTGCGGCGATGCAGCAGAGGGACAGCACCGGAACGGCAGCGCCATGGCGATAGGTGAAGCGGCCGTGCTGCTGGCGCTTGCCTGGCTGGCGCTGACGGTGCTGTTCCAGTTCCGCCCCTTCAGCCTCCGGCACCAGACGCTCGACCGGCTTGGTTTGCTGCCGCGCTGGCTGTTCTTCACCCAAGGCGTCGGGAGTTATTCGGTTTCGGTAGAGGTCCGTCTTCGCGATCGGCACGGGAATGTCGGCGCTTGGGAGCCTGCGCCGCTGTGGCCGCCGCGGCGCTGGTGGCACGCGGCTTTCTTTCCTGACCACGCTCTTACCGGAGCCCTGTGGCTCGCGGCCGACCGGCTCGCCCTGCGCGCGGAGCGGGGGGATAGCGCCGCGACCTTGGCCGGGACACAGGCGTTCGCCACGTTGCAGTCGCACCTGCGGCGCCAATTGCCCGCGCAGGAGCTGCAATTCTCCGTGCTGCGCGGCGAACCGGCGGGCGAACATCCCGAGCGTCTGTTCGTTTCAAAGTTCATCGGCCCATGACCGACGATCTTTTAACCGTGGGAGAGACCTATCTTGCCGCAGCGCGCATGGCGCTGGCGGTGTGGCTGATGCTGGTCAGCGCGCACTGGATCGCCAGTGCAGGCGTGTTCGGCCCCGATGGCGCTGTGCCGTGGGTGCGGATGGCGGGCAAGGGCGTGATTGCCGGGTTGCGCCGTCGGCTGCCGGTCCCACTGCTGCGCCTGTGGATGGCGGCGCAAATGGTCATCGCCGTCATGCTTTTCCTCTCCGCTTCGACGCTGCTCGCAATGGCCTGTCTGTTGGCGGCGCTGGTCAGCCACGGCAGCTTTCTCTTGTTGGGCGGAGATTACGGATCGAGCGGCGCGGACAAGATGGGAATGATCGTGCTGGCGGGCACTTTTGTCGGCACGGCCGGGCTGATGACCGGCGATGATGCGCTGCTGCTGGCAGGGTGCCTTGTCAGCGGAGGGCAACTGCTGATCTGCTACATGGTCGCGGGCCTTTCCAAGCTGAGGCAGCCCGCATGGCGCAGCGGCGCCGAGCTTGAGGGGGTGATGGCTCATGCCATCTGGGGTGCGCCCTGGGCGGCCGCGCTGCTGCGCCCGCGCCCTGTCGCGCAGGCCGCCAGCTGGGTGCTCATGCTGGGAGAAGCCCTGTTCCCGCTGGCGCTGTTGCTGCCAGAACCCTGGCTGATCGCCGCGCTCGCCGCGATGCTGGGCTTTCACATCGCAACCGCCATTGTCATGCGGCTAACGCTGTTTCCATGGGCCTTTGCCGCCGCCTATCCTGCAGTGCTGCTGCTGGGGCAGGTGGCAAGGAACGCGATCGCCTGACGGTGCTTTTCTGGCCACCCCCGGCGGAATACCTATAAAGTTTACGCTCCGCACAGTGACACAACCCATCAAGGCTTGCCTGCAAGCGCGAACTCCTGTTTGAGACATGGCCATGAACCGCGAGAGGATCATTGTTGCGGATGACCATCCGCTCTTCCGCGAGAGCCTGTGCCGATTGGTGGCAGGCCACCTGCCCGATGCCGAGATCAGCGAGGCAGGTTCGGCGGCCGAGGTGCTCGATCTGGTCGAGCGCGAGGGTGCTCCTGATCTGTTCCTGCTCGACCTGCTGTTCCCCGGCATGACGCCCCGCGAAACGCTGAGCCTGCTGCGCCAGCGCTGCCCGAAATCCTCGATTGTCATCGTCTCGATGTTGGACGACGAAGCGACCATCGAGCGGATGATGGAGCTGGGGGCCGATGGCTACATCGTCAAGGCGATCTCCGGCAGCGAGATGGTAGAAGCGATCATGGCCGTTCGCGCAGGCCGCTTCGTCATTGCCCGGCCGGGCCAGTCCGCAGCCGGGGACGTCATTCCCGCGATAACCGACATCATGGACCTGACCGCGCGCCAGCGCGAGATTTTGGCCGGTGTTATCGCGGGCAAATCGACCAAGCAGATCGGACGCGAGCTTGACCTTTCGCCCTTCACGGTTCGCAATCACCTGACCCAGCTATTCCGTGCCTTCAAGGCCGGGACGCGCGCTGAACTGGCCAGCAAGGCGCAGGTCGTCGGCCCTCACTGACCTCAGGCAGCGAGGCGGAGCGATGATATCGCGGATCGCAACTCCGCCGGTGCCAGCGGCTTTCCGAGCAGGAGCGGCGATGAGCCGGTGCCGGTGTAACGGCTCACGTCGACATCGTGGGCGCTGAGGATGATGGCCGGAATATTGCGCCCGCACGCCGCCCGCTGCCTTGCGATCACATCGAGCCCGTTGATGTCGCAAGCGATGTCGTAATCGGTCACGATCAGGTCCCACCCGCTGCCCGGTTCCGGCATGGTGGGCTGGGCCTCGACCTCGCAGCCCCAGCCGCGAAGCAGGCGAGCGGTCACATCAAGGATTTCGGGCTCGTCCTCCACCAGCAGGATGCGCAGGCCCTCCAGCGGAGCGGTCGGCATGCGCCGCCTCGCAGCAGGGCTGGACGCCGGGTGCGTCGCCGCGACGCGCCTGAGCCCATGGAGCGCGGCGATCGTGCCCCTGCCAGGGGTCGAGCGGATTTCCGGCTCCAGCTCCAGCAGCTCGGCAAGGCGTTTGACAATGGCAAGCCCCAGCCCGACGCCGCCGCCCGCTGATGAGAACTGCCCGCCGTTCGCCTGATAGAACTCGTTGAACACCTGCGGCAGATGATCGGCCGCGATCCCGGGGCCCTGATCGTGCACTTCGATGCTGAGCGTGCCGTTCCGCATGCGGCACCCGACCAGAACCCGCGCGCCGCGTGCGTGCTTGATCGCATTCTCGATGATATTCTGGAGGATTGTCAGCATCAGCATCGGGTCGGTCTCGACCCAGTGCTTCGTGGGCATGAAGGCGATTGCTCCAGTGGCATCGTCATCGCTTGCGGCACATTGCGCAGCAAGGTCGTCGAAAAGCTTCTGGACAGGCACCGCAACAGGTTTCGGCGTGGTCCCTCCCCCATCGATCGCCGAGATATCGAGCAACGACTTGAACATCGCCGTCACGCTCCCGAGCGACGTATCGAGGCGGTCTGCCAGATCCTTCTGGTCATGCGAAAGACCGGTCTGGCGGAGGCTTTCGAGAAACAGGTGCATGGCATGGACAGGCTGGCGCAGATCATGGCTGGCCTGCGCCAGAAAGCGCGACTTGGCTTGCACAGCGGCGCGGGTCGCTTCTTCGGCACGCTCCTTTGCGCGCAGCAATGAATAGGCGAAGGCCGGAACCACCAACGCGGTAACGGCGAGTGTCGCGGGGAGGACCGGGTCTTCCTGCCAATGCGGTGTGGCAAGGAAGATGATGGCCAGAGAGATCTGCGCCAGTGCGGTTCCGATAACCAGATACTGGCGGCCGAAGCGCACGCCGTTGCCAAGCGCGACCCATACGATGAAGACATAGGTGGGCAGCATCACGGTGCACCCGGCAATGATGCTGAAGCTGGCTGTGCTGAAATCGACCAGCATCGCGATCCCACGCCGCACAGGATAGTGTCCGGGGTAGCGGCGGATCAAGAGAAGCAGCCCGGATGCAAAAGCGATGAAAGCAGCATAGGCCGCGAGCAAATTCTGGGCCCAGCTTTCAATCTCGGCCCCGTCAGTCACGACCAGACTGGCGATGACAACATAGGCTGATACCAGCAGCGCGATCGGAATCCTGACATTGGCCTGCATCCGCTCGGCCTGATCTTCGGCGGCTGTGGCGGGTTGATACCCCGCTGCAAACAATCGCATGATATGCTTCCCCCTTGCAGCCCTTCCGGATGCTGCGCGCCCGGCCCGATACCACGCCGCACCCGGACGAAGAAGCCCGCTGGCAGAGCGATCCTTCAAGGGGGCGGAACGCGGGCGAACATCGGAGCGAAATTGCCCGGGCCGAGTGAGGGAGTAGGCGCAGACACGCTCCTCTCCGATGCTCGGGACGCTGAGTACTCGCCGGCACTCAGCCGGGCAACGCGGGCACTGTACTGGTACGTCGGGTGCCGGCCATGTGCCCGGCCATCGCTGCTAGCGGACCGGACAGCGGCGGAAGATGCGCGCAGTCTCCGAACCGCGGATGCGCAGGCGAAGCGTCCCGTCATCGGTCTGCGAGAGGATCAGCACCACTGGCTTGCCCTTACCCATTCCCAGTTCGAGGATCGCGTCGCGCGCAGGCGGCTCCTGGTCAGGACGGAGCAGCACGCCGGCGATCTTGCGCTGCTTGCCCGACAGCGTGACGCTGTGGCTCGCGATCAGCAGCGCGTCGCCCGGCCTTGCCTTGTCGCATTCTGCGGTTTCATTGACCCAGCGACCAAGAAATGTCTGCGGCACGATCGGCGGTGTGACAGGTTCGAAGATCGCGCGGCCACGGTAGACGGGCTCGGGCGGGGCATCCTGTGCTGCGAGCGGCGCAAGCGCGCCGAGACCTGCGGCCAGCAGGGCAGTGCCGAGAAGCCCCGCGCTACAAAAGCGACGCATCGAAGACCATCGCCTGCTCGCGGCCCTGCGCGTCGGTCACTGTCAGCGCCGTCCACTCCGCTCCCGCCTCGTAACCGAGGCTGATGAAGGCAGAGCCGTGCACTGCGTTGACCCGGAAGCGCCCGGCCGCCGGACGGCATTTCCCCTGCGTGATGGCGGTCTGGAAAGCGGTGATCTGGTGCCCGTTGCGCTCGCCCGGTCGGCGCACCGGCGGGATCGCGGCGATCACCCTGGCGGCTGCCGCACGGTCGGAACAAACATAGGCGCGCTTCTCGCCGCTTTCGATCGTCAGCGTGCCGTCTGGCGCATGCAGGTATAGCCAGCGCTCGAAATCGTTGCGGGGATGACGGTTGTTGGAGGCTTCGTCGATGATGCCGATCACCTGTTCACCCGAGGGCCGATGCGCCGCGAACAGCATGAACGGCCCTTCGCCTCCGGAGGCAATATCGCGCCGCTCCACAACGCTGGAGATTTCAAGCGGCCCCGACGTTTGAACGCAGCCAGTTACCTCCAGGCCCTTGAAAAACATGCCGAGATCGAGCCTGCCATTGGCGTTGGCGACGAAATACTCGCGCAGCATGCGCGTGGCGGTGTTGATGTCGCTGCACAGCACCACGCCGCCCAGATCTTCCGGAATGTCAGTCCGCGTCGGCAGCTCGTCGTTGGCGGAAAGGGGCGAAAGCGCGGACAGCGCCAATGCCGCCACGCCCCAACGCACGCCTGAAGATCGGATACGCAAAGCACTCATCGCCGTGTTCCTACCAACTTCGCGTCAATCGCCAAGGGGCCGCCGCCGCGCGCCATCAGGTGCAGGCCGATCACTACCAGCGACAGCGCTGGCCACCACAGGCGCAGGTCCTGCGACCAATGCACCATCACCAACGCGACGACAAAGGTCACCGCGATGATCAGCCCCGCCAGCCGCACCCCGACCCCAGTCACGAGCATCACCCCTGCCAGCAGCTGGGTGAAGACAGTCAACCGCGCGCAGAAGGCCGGAGCAGGGAAGCCCGCCGCCGTCATGAAGCCGATGAATTCCTCCATCCGCGCAGGGTCGGTGATGTTGTCCCACACGCCATAAACGAGGAATATGCCGGTCGCCAGGCGCAGCAAAAGCAGCGTAAGCGGCTCGGCGCGGCCCGGGGGTGTTGGTGCAGCGGTCGTCATTGTGCCTCGCCCGTCATGAAATTGTGAACGAAAGTCCGGCGCTCGCGGCTGTCATAGACAGCCTGAAGTATGCACTTCTGCTTGCACAGCACCTTGGCCGCTTCGCCCGCCCGCTTGGGGCTGGTTTCGGCGGTGACGGAATGATCTCCTCCGCCCAGCACATAGGTCTGGAGGTAGCCGTTGCCCGAAAAGGCCACAATCTTGCACTGGCGCCCCGTCGCTTTCGTGCAACTGCCAAGCGCCGCGTTTTCAGCTTCTTGCAAGTCGGTGTAGCCGGACGCGATGTAGAGCTTGTCATCGTAGCCCTCGGCCCCGTCGACCCAGGCGGCCAATGCGTAGGATTTGCGCACTGTCGCCGTGTCCGGGATGTAGTGGCTTTTGCCTGATCCGAACTTGCCGATGACTTCGCACGGCAATGCCTGCCGGGCCGAACACTGGGCCAGCACTTGCTTGCGGACCGCACCGTCGTCGCCGTTCCACGCGTTATAAAGCGTGCCGCTGCGGTCGCGGATGATGGACATGGACGAATTGTTCCAGCTGCCGATCGACTTGCAGCCACCGCCCATGGCGCGGTTGCAAGCTTCCAGCGCGTGGTTTTCCAGAGCGCTGCCGCCAAAATCCTGATTGCCGACCATCCACACATCGTCGGCATCTGCGTGCCAGGCGATTGCGCCGTAGCGGTTGACTATTGTCGGCGGCGTTTCAGGTAGCCTGTCGCCTTGATTGCGAGGGCCACAAAGCGGTATATCCGTCTTGCCGTCCAAATCTTTGGTCATGCCAATGATCAGCTCGTCAGCCCCCGGTCCGCCGGGACAGGGGCGACCGTACGACTGCGCCGCAGCCGGCAGAACCGCCAGCCATGTCGCACAGGCCAGAGCGAAAACGAGAAACAGGCGAGCTTGCATCATTCAATCCACCATCAGCCGGGCAAACGCGGACTCGCTGAAGCCCAGCACCCCTTCGACTTGCCCGCGCAGTTCTGCAAAAGTGATCATCCTTTCCGGTGCGTAGATGGTATCATCGATGCACGTTGCCCCATCGGCCTGAAGCGAGGCGCGCAAATACATCTCCGTCTGGTTCCAGCGGGCGACGCGCGCTTCGGATGCCTCGGGCAGCGCCATGCACATCCGCGTCTGCACCATCTGGCAGCGCTCTGCCTCGCACCGGGCGAGAAACACTGTAAAGCGAGCGCCCTCGGCCTCGAAGGCATAGCTGCCTTCCCCGGTTGGCTTCGCCGCGACGGAATGCCCCATATCGGCGAGGGCCGCCGCAATCGTCGCCGGGCGCACAGCAAGAACCGTGCGCAACTCAGCGGGATCACCTGCGATGGCGCGGGACGGCAATATCGCCAGCAAAGCCGCCATCAGGCAGAAGGAACCTAACCGGGCGAAGGAGCGCGATGTTTGGGCAGACATGGCAACAAGCCTATCGCCAGGCGGGCTGCCGCGCAGCCTGCGTCATGTCCTAGTACATTGCAGTTGACGCGACTCCGCCGGTTCCGGTCTAGCATGCTGGTTCGGATCGGTTTTCATGCAGGTGCCTTGACTAATGATGGCGAAGAATATCGGGGTCGCGGCGCAGCGTCTTCTCGTGGCATTCACTGCAATAGCGTTGGCGGCTGGCTGCAATGCCGAGGCCAGGGATCAGGCAAAGGATGCCGAACGCGAGGCATTGCCGGAGGTCGGGTCCACGCCTGAAGACAGGGAGGGCATCGGCAACACCGCAGGGACCGACGGCGCCAACGACCGTCCCGATTTCAAGGTGACCGAGAGCGATCGTCTGTCGCTCGACATGGCCCGGCAGGCGTGCCGCGCGAACGATTTCAAGACGTTCTTCCAAGCCTACGCCAGGTCGTGGCTAGTGCGGGAAAACTACACGGCCGAAACCGTCCGCTTCGGCGAGGAGGGGAACACCCGCGACAAGAGCCGGCGCAACTATGTCGACGGGCAACTTTTCCCGATCGGCATACTCGACAATGGCTGGGTGACAGCAGAAACTATGCGCCAATTCGATGCCGATCCGGAGTTCAACTGGCGCAATTCGCGCTACATGGAACTGGAATTCAACACGGCGTCTGACAACCGCCAGCGGGTGGATTATCAGGCGGGCATCTTCGAGCGCAATCTCGATCCGCCTCCGCCCGAACTGGAGGAAGGCCTCGGCGCGATGATCGAGCCGATCGGGCCGGGTGGCTATCTGCTGTTCTATCCGACCGACACCTGCTGGGAGCTGGTACAGGATGCGAGCAATCCCGTGCCGCGGCGCTAGACGGCGAGGCGCAACAGTTCAGCCGAGCCAGTCGAACGCCCGCTCGATCTCGCGCACACCCGCTTTGCGATAGCATTGTCCGTGGGCGAGGATGATCCGCTCGGGCTGCCAGGCGATCATTGCCGCCACCCCCTCGCGCAGCGCCTGCCGGTGACGCCGCACCGCAAGGCGAATCTCCGCAGAGGGTCGCCCGTTCGGTCCCGTCGCACCCACCGCATGCAGGACCAGTCTGGCGAACCAGCTGCGGACCCGGCTCGCCTCGAAGTTCTGCATCATGTCGGTCACCACCAGCGTGCGCGATGCCCGATGGAAAAAGACGGCTTCGGAAAAATGGCCAAGGGCGAAGACGTGCAGGTCGATCTCGGCGCGCCAGTCAGGCTCGCTACCAGACGCCAGAACGCCAAAGTCGCGCGGGAGCTTTCCGGCATCCGTACCGGGCGCGGCGAACAGCGCCGCCTCGGGAAACATCCGCGCCCAGTCGCCGATATGGGCGCAATGCAGCGGGTTGGGGGCAATAATCGCCGCCACCGGACCCAAGGCCGTGCAGGCGGACACCAGGTCCCCTGCGCAGACCACCGGCGAATGCAGCCAAAGCCGGCCGTCACTCAGCCGGATCATCGTCATCCGTGTCGGGCAAGGGACGGCAACGCCGCCGGAGGTATAGACGATCTCCGCCCCATCAACCGTCCAGATATCCTTGTCCCAGGCGACCGGGTGCAATTGCGGCTCATAGGGACGGTAACCGGGAGAAGCGCTCATCGCGCCACCGTTGGCCGCGGCGAAGGAGAAGACAAGGGCCGGAATGTACCGGTCAGCCGCGGCCTGCAAACCCTCTCCGGGAGAGCTGCAAGGCAACAAGGTT
Source organism: Porphyrobacter sp. ULC335 (assembly GCF_025917005.1). NCBI lineage: Bacteria > Pseudomonadati > Pseudomonadota > Alphaproteobacteria > Sphingomonadales > Erythrobacteraceae > Porphyrobacter > Porphyrobacter sp. ULC335. Next base: position 3,535,722 of record NZ_CP078091.1, on the reverse strand, counting down.
CTGACGGAGCCCCGAAGGGCCGGAATGCCGATGATCCAGCCTGCCTAGCAAGGCCGGTGGCGGAGACGGAGTCCGCGAATGAGCCTGTTTCATTTTACACCAAACCCACCCAAGGGATCTCATTTTCTCGTTCAACAATAATATGTTATTCCAATTTCGTGTTCCATGCCTTACTGTTTCATCCCGCTCGATCTCATGCACAAAGTGGGACCGAAAGTGGGACCGAAAGTGGGACCGAGGAACGGCGATATGGGATCAAGAACACTGAACAAGCTGAGCGCGGCACAAGTGGCGAAGCTCAAGGTGCCGGGACGGCATGCAGATGGCGGCGGACTTTATCTGTTCGTCGACGACAGCGGTCGGCGGCGCTGGATCTTCATGTACACGCGCGCGGGCAAGCGAACCGAGCTGGGGCTTGGCAGTGCACGTGATCTGTCATTGGCCAAGGCCCGCGCAGAAGCCACAGCACTGCGCGCGCTGCTCGCCAGCGGCGGTGATCCCAAGGCCGAACGCGCAAAGGATGAGAGCGTGCCGACCTTCGGCGAGAGCGCCGATGCCTATGTCGAAGCAATGCGTCCATCATGGCGCAACGCCAAACATGCAGCGCAATGGACCATGACGCTGACCAAGTACGCACAGCCGATCCGTGCCAAGCCCGTGGATGAGATCGTGACCAAAGATGTTCTCAAAGTGCTGCAGCCGCTGTGGCAGCGTACTCCGGAGACCGCCGAGCGGCTGCGCGGCCGGATCGAGAATGTTCTGGATGCTGCCAAGGCGCGCGGCCATCGATCGGGCGAGAACCCGGCACGCTGGCGTGGGCACCTCGATCAGCTGCTACCCAAGCGCCAGCGACTGTCGCGAGGACATCACAAAGCGCTAGCCTATGAAGAGCTCCCCGCATTCTTTGCCGATTTGCTTGGTCGGGATGCGGTAGCCGCCAGAGCGCTTGAGTTTCTGATCCTGACCGCCGCCCGCTCAGGTGAGGTCCTCGGTGCCCAAGCTGACGAAGTCGATCTCGAAAAGAAGGTCTGGACCATCCCTGCCGCGCGGATGAAGGCAGGCCGCGAACATCGCGTGCCATTGTCACCTCGCGCAATCGAGATTGTGGAAGCGATGGAAGCGCTTGGCCGGGGCCCTCATCTTTTTCCAGGTCCCAAGCCCAAGGGTCCGCTGTCATCGAACGCCATGGCAATGTTGCTGCGTCGCATGGAATCGGATGTCACCGTCCACGGCTTTCGGTCGACCTTCCGCGACTGGGCGTCCGAGACAACCGGCTTCTCACACGAGGTCTGCGAGATGGCACTGGCCCATACCATCGCCAACAAGGCTGAAGCTGCTTATCGGCGCGGCGATCTGTTCGATAAGCGACGCAAGCTTATGGAGGCATGGGCTGGCTATTGCGCCAGTTCCGGTAAAGGCAAAGTCGCCCAGTTGAAGGCCACAAGGCAAGCCTGAGCAGGAGGTCAGGACCGCTTTGCCTCGCACTCGGGTCGCCAACCGACCGGATCCTCAATCCAGCGATTGATTGCGGACTCGCGCCAGCCTGCGCCGTGGACGCTGATCCTGATTTGGCTTGGGAATGTTCCTTCCGCAATCTTGCGGTACACCGTCGAGCGCGACAGACCTGTGCGGTCGAGCACGGTCCTGAGGCGGATGATCCTGTCGGTTGCGTTTGTCACGAGACTTGCCTCCATCGGATGGTCGTGAGTGGCACCCCGTGACCGAGGTCAACGCAACCACTGGCCATCAGGCAAGCTCAAAGTCGTGTGCGAGTACGGCTGCGTAGCGAAGGCGGCAATTAGCGAGCCTTACGCGAAGCTGCTTTGCCACAATGCGAGGTCAGGCCAACGCCACACGGCGGCAAACGCATGCGAGTCGGGCTGTTATTCCGATAGATTTCGAACGTGTGCCGGCAGGGCCATGGCATCCTTCGCGCTGCAATTGGAATGAATTGCTCCTGTGTGACGGCCCGTGCCGGGCGGGATCAACAGCCTGCCCGCCCCATTCGGGCTGCGCCCTCCCGTGTTGGCTGTTCCGCGTACCGCTGACCCGCCCGGCCATCCGGCCCGTCCCTTCATCCGCGTTCCCAACGACAGGACGAAGGATTTACCACCATGGCCACCACCGCAACCGCCAGTATCTACGACACCATCACCAACCAGATCATCGCCGCGCTGGAGCGCGGCACGGGCGACTACACTCTTCCCTGGCACCGCAGCAGTGCCCCGCTGACCCGGCCCGTCAATGCGGTCACCCGCAAAGCCTATCGCGGGGTCAATGTTCTTGCCCTCTGGGCCAGCGCCGAGGCGCAGGGCTTTGGCCACGGTCTCTGGGCAACCTATCGCCAGTGGCAATCGCTGGGCGCGCAGGTCCGCAAGGGCGAGAAGGCCTCGCCGATCGTGTTCTACAAGGTGCTGGACACGGTCGAGGGCAGCGAAGACGAGGCGCGCGAGGGCGCGGGCCGGATCTTCGCGCAGGGCTCGCATGTGTTCAACATCGCGCAGGTCGAGGGCTACGCCTTGCCCGAGGTGCCCGAAGCCGAGGCCTTCGATCCCCTCCCTGATGTCGAGGCCTTCATTGCCGCCACGGGCGCTGCAATCCGCATTCAGGGCGACAGCGCCCACTACACCCCGTCCACCGACACGATCACCATGCCTGACCGCGAGCGGTTCTTTGCCACCGACACCGCCAGCGCGGCGCAGAACTGGTATGCCATTCTGCTCCACGAGCTGGTCCACTGGACCGGGGCCGATCACCGTCTGGCTCGCACCTTCGGCAAGCGCTTCGGCGACGAGGCCTATGCCATGGAAGAGCTGGTCGCGGAGCTCGGCTCAGCCTTCCTTTGCGGCGACCTTGGCCTGTCGGTTACGCCGCGTCCGGATCATGCCTGCTACCTCGCCAGCTGGCTCAAAGTGCTCAAGGGCGACAACCGGGCGATCTTCACCGCCGCTAGCGCGGCAGCGAAGGCGGCGGAGTGGTTGGGGGAGGCCGAACGATGAGCGAGAGTGCTGTCTGGCCCCCACCTTGCGCTGACGGTTCATTGGTTCAGACGCTTGGGCGAGAAGCCGCTCTGCCCAATCTACGGTTCAACATCTGCGCGATGCGCCACTTCCCGCATGGCGGCGTATAAGTCAAAGGACCGGAAGGCGTCGCCCGTTGCTTCAACACGGCCCTCGTACTCGGATTGCGCTGCCATCGCGCGATCGCCGTAAAGCCGCGGTGCTGCGGTAGCACGTCGTACCACCTCAACCTCGCCAAGGAATTTTTCGCCTCTCCAGATTTCGTAGAGCTTGCCTCTGATCGCTTCATAGGTCTGGAAATCTCCGATTGATCGGAGTTCTCGTCCCCGCGGTTCCCGTGGACCCGCAGGGGTTTCGATGATGGGCTCTGGCAAGACTGCAACAGTTTTAGATTCCTGGCCGAGCGGTTGATCGCCAATTTGCGCGACCGGTGCAGCCTTGCTCCGCTGCTTTGGCTTCAGCACCTCAACAGGCTGGGTCTGTGCTTCGAGCTCGTGAGCAATCCGTTCACGAACCTGTTCCAGCCACGATAGTAACTTCGCAGTTTCTCGGGCCGGATCGGCAAACCAGTCTGTCGACCACACCCGATAGATGTTCCAACCAAGGTTCTCTAGGATTGTCTGCCTGATGTGATCTCGGTCCCGAACACTCAGTCCTGAATGGTATGGGGCTCCATCGCACTCGATGCCAGCGATGAACCCGACCGGACAACTCGCATGTCGGACCCCGAGATCGATCCTGAATTTCTCGACGCCGACCTGATACACCACCTCGTAGCCACCCGCGCGCAACGCATCGGCGACGAAGATTTCGAAATCACTGTCGGTCTCGGCACCCGACGCGTCATCGTATTGTGCGCCGCCGTGGGCGTAGGTGAGATAACTCTTGAATGCGATGACGCCCTTGGATGACTTCTCGGTCACTTTCACGTCATCAGGGCGAAGAGATGTAATCAGGCGGCAGGACATCTTCGCACGGGACACCAGAACGTTCAGGCGGCGCCAGCCAACCTCGCGGTTCATGAGGCCGAAGTTCTGCCTCACAGCGCCATTCTTATCCGGGCCATAGACGGTCGAGATCAGGATGATGTCGCGCTCGTCGCCTTGTACGTTTTCGAGGTTCTTGATGAAAAACTCATCGATGGTGCCGGCAAAAGCCTCGACATATTTGCGGACCCGCTCTTCTTCCACGATTAGCCGGTCGAACTCGTTCTGAAGCAATTCCGTCTGCTTCGCGTTCATCGCCACGATCCCGATCGACCGCTCGGGGTGTGTCTGCATCAGACCGAACGCCTGCTCGATCACCAGCTCCGCCTCACGCTGGTTGATCGAAGCTTCGTACACAGTGCCGGGGAAGACCGAAGGCGCGTAGAAGCATTTGACGCCCAAGAGCGCGTCGTCGTTTGCCATCGGGCTGGGGAACACCACCAGATCGCGATGATAGAACTCGCGATTTGAGAATTGGATCAGGCTCTCGTGTTGAGAGCGATAGTGCCACTTCAGGCGCGGCTTTGTCCGGAACCGCTGGTTGGCAAGGTCCAAGATAGATTCGGTGCCTTCGTTGACTCCAACCCCGTCGCCATCGTCATCGCCGTCGTCCAGGCTGGCAACCTGAAAATGGTCGCTTGGCGGTAGCTGATTGGCGTCACCCACCACGACAAACTGGTCGGCTCGCATGATGCAACTCACCGAGAATTCAGGGCGCATCTGCGAGGCTTCGTCGATGATCAAGAGGTCGAAGTTGAGCGTCCCGGGGCGAATGAACTGGGCGATGGATGTCGGCGACATCATCCAGACCGGCTTCAACACCTGCAATGCCTGACCGGCACGGTGCACTACATCTCGGAGAGGCGTTCTCGGACGGGTAAGCCCCACCTCGTTTTCCAGCAAGCGCAGCTCGGTGAAGTCGGCTTTTCGTCCATAGCCGACGCCATTCGGCGGATTGTCAGCCAACCGCCGGGCCACGATCGCCGCAGCCTCAAGCTTATGCAGGTCCTTGTCGACCTTTTTAAACGACTGCCTTGCTGCATCCAGCGACAGGCTGCCGAGTCGACCAAGTTCCTGGCCGTCGCCTCCGAGGAAAGAACGCAAGAGCGCCGAGACCGCGATCAGTTCATAGAGGTCGTCGATCATTTCGGCAGGCGCTTCTTTCGCCGTTGCAGCATCAGCGAATGGCGTGAGATCGCGCTCGGCAACCGCCGCCCGGTACTTGAGCAGATCTGCGACTAGGCTAATGCCCCGCCGGTCAGCGCTAAGTTCGCCAAGAAGCGTCGAGGCCTGTTCCCAGTTCAGCTCGTCACACAGGTCTGCGGTGTCGAGTTCAGCCTCATCCCAAAGTTGATCGGATGTGCTTTCCCAACTGTCGACTACACGGTCCAGATCAGCCGAGCACGCTTTCACCGCCGAGAGCAGCGCCACCGGCGTAGCGGTTCCGCTGATCACAGCCATGATCTTGGTCGGACCGCTCATCGAACGCAGAGCCTCTATTTCTTCCAAGCTCGATTGCAAATCGTGGAGGGGTTGCGTTACGTCTCGCACCCAGCTGAATACGGACTGCTCGCGAAGTGAGCCAAAGGCATCCCTTGCCGCATGAAGCTGCAACAAGGCTTCCGCGATAGTCGCGCCTGTCTTGCGCCTGAGGGGAGCCTCACTCCTCAGACCAATTGCTGCGCTGGCCTCGGCGATTGCCTGCAACTCGGTCGCTCTGGCGGCACAGCTGTTTGGCAAATCGCAGAGCGCGACGTCAGCCATGCCTGGTTCGATGATCTCAGCGAGCAAGCCAGTGAGCCGATCGCAGCTGGCCGACAGCGTTTGTCGCTCCGTTTCATCGGCAGCCAGCCAACCACGCAGGGCCCCTGCCTCATCCAATATTGCGAGTTGCGTCGCCGCTTCAGCGATAAGGGCTCGGGCTGCGGCAAGCGATCCAAAGTCGCTTTCGAAACCATCCCAAAGCAACGCCGGGAACAACGCCCGCGCCTTGTTTTCTTCATGGAATGCTCGCCGCGCCCGGCTAAAACTGGCTGCTCTGCGCAAGTGAGATGCAACTTGGGATCTGTCAGAGGTGTCCGTGCAGATCCGGGAAACGCGCCGCCATGCGGCCTTGTACCTGCCGCTAAAGAGCCGCGCCACTGCCCCCGTGGATTCGATCGTGTCTGCAAATTCTTCCAATTCCGCTGGATCGGCCTTTAGCGCATCAGGCTGGATCTGAGTGACGATGACGCTGCGCTCGTTCTCCAGTGCTGTGACCTCGCGTGCGGCTGCTGCGATTACGCCGTCTGACGCGGTCTCGATAAGCCTACTAGAAAGGAGGGCACTGATCGATGGGTTGGCTTGACCGAGCCGCGCCAAGATGAGGGCAACTTTATGTGCCTTGCTCGTGGAGGCGCTCGCTCCGTCAGCCAACTGGCTGCACAAACGGTCAGTGTCGCGAACGGCCGCAGCCAGCGATGCGCCGAGCTGCTCGTGTAGGGCTTGTAGCCGCCGCGCATCAACAGGGGTCTCGGGGCAGTCATCGATGCGAAGGGATTCTGCCAAAGCTTGCGCGGCCGCTGGAGAAACAGATTCCGGACTCGCGACGTCGTTGGCAATGTCATCACGTTGCTTCCTCCACATAGCCTGCGCGGAAAGAAGCTCAAGACAGGCCGAACGATTATGAAGCGCCGCTCCAACAATCGTTTCGTCGGAACAGGAAAATGCTGCAAGCGCCGATAGTTGTTCGCTAGCCTCGAGGATCTCATCGTCGCCTGGAGCTGGCAGATCGACGCCAAGTTCCGTCAGCTGAGCCGCGACTTTGGCAACTTCGCCAGCAGCATGCCCTGCGGCGGCAGCGGCCTCAAGGGCGATGCTCTGGTCGAATGCGTTGAGTCTTCCTGCCTCTATCCACCGAGTTGCGGCGCTTCCCTCATCAGGCCTTGTGGCAAGAAGGGCCTTTCCGAACTGTGCCAAAACCTCGCGGTTTTCCCTCAGCGTGGATGGATCGAGCTCGGCAATTCCCTCGGATTGCCACCGCGATTCCAAGGCTTTAATCTGGCGCCGGTCGAAGAGCTTGCTTAGGCGAATTTCTCGCCAGGCCAAGGCATGGGCCGTCATGCCCGTTTTTCCGAGCGGGGTGCGAACTAGCGAGAGATAGCGCCTGAGCAGATCGCGGTGCCGGCGCAGTTCGCTGCGTCTTTCCTCCAGAGCGCGGGCATCTAACCGTGGCTCGGCATCGAGGCGCTCTCGCACACCGGCATAAACGTCGTTGCGGCTCGCCTTGTCGCCATGAAGCTCGAGTAGCAGTGGACCAAAGCCAGCGGCGCGAAGCCGGTCTGAAACGACGCGAAGGGCGGCCTGCTTCTCGGCAACGAACAGCACTCGCTTGCCCTGCGAAAGGGCGGTCGCAATCATGTTGGTGATGGTCTGTGACTTGCCCGTACCCGGCGGGCCTTCAATCGCCATGTCACGGCCCGCTGCCATGTCCATGATGGCTTTGTGCTGTGACGCGTCGGCATCGGTGATGAGTGCGGGAACACGCGCCTCGTGCTCCGGATCGTCGATATCGATGATGGTGTCATCACCATCGACACCGGCAACTTCTGCCGCTCCGACAAGCCCCGGAAGCAATCGGTGTGCAGCAAACGCGCCATCCGGCCATTTTTCCGGATCAAGATCCCGCCACAGGATCATCGGCGGCAGGACCGACAGCGTAACGTATGTCCGCAGGGTCAGCCGCCGCCCTTGTTCGAGCACCGCCTTCACCCGGACGAAGTAGGACTCGGGCGTCTCATCTTCGCGGAGAGCCGGGATTTGAAGTCCCCAGTGGTCGCGTGCCTTCTCGATCAGAGCGACATTGACCTCTAATCCGGCTTCCCAGACATTCAGGCGATAGTCCTTTTTCGCACGGCCTTCGTCTTTAGCCAGCTTGACGGGCAACAGCAGCAGCGGCGCATGCGAGACGACGTCAGAGGCATCATCTTCGAACCATTGGACGAAGCCAAACGCGAGATGAAGCGTGTGGTGGCCAGTTTCGCGCAAATGGCTGGTGGCGCGGTCGTCGATCGACTTCAGACGGCGGTCGAGCTCTTTGCGGGTCAGCAGAACGCGGATCTGATCGTCTTCATGATGCGCGGCGACATCACCGTCGTCGCTCAACTTGAGGTCGTAAGACGGATCGAAGCCGTGGGCGCGTGCCAGCGCCACAACATCAAGGCTCTTGCCATAGTCCAGCTTCGGCAGCCCTAGCTCCTGGCGAACCCGGGCGCGCAGTGCGCGCTCGGCGTCCTGCCAAGCACGCGCGTCCCCCTCAGCATCGCCGAGCTTGTCTGTCGCGGTGAGAAACTCTGAGTCGGTCAAACGGGCACGTTCATAGGCAATGCCAAAAGTGGGCGTTCGCTCATCAGCCGGTGTCTGCTCCTCGCCAGGTAGAGGTTCGAACCCCATGCTGCCCGAGCACAGCTGTTCGAACAGCAGGTCGGGCCTTTCATCAACGAACCGCAGCTGGCTGGCGCTACGCGACGTATGCTTGAAAGAAATCAGCGGTGATTTGCGCGACAGGTCGATCAGCTTTGCGCGTAGCTTGGCAACGGCGTCGTATGTCCACTGTTGGGTCTGCGGATGACGAGGAACTGAGGAGGCCTCTCGTGTTTTCTTTGCGCCTTCGGAGTGCGTCGTGGATGCATCCCCTGCATTGGCTGCGTCGATGCCGCAGATCCAAGCGTCGACGCGCGCGCGAAGGTTTGCGGCTGCGTTCGTTGAACGAAACATCAGCTCGGACCTGACCAGTTCCAGCTCTGCTTTGTTAAGCCGGTTACGCTCGGCCATAAGGTCGAGGTCAAGGACTGACTTGGATTGGAGCGGGCGGCTCATGCAGATGCTCGTTTTTGGTTGAGGTGAAACAGCCGGGCGAGGATTTCGTCGTCGGTCAGGGTGCCGGCGCGGTAGTCTTCGCCCCAGCCATAGGCATCGGCAACCGCCTCATCGAGCGCGCGGTGGGCGTGGTCGAGCCAGGCGGGTCGGGCGTTGTAGAGGTTGGTGAGCGTGCGCTTCTTGAGTTCCTGTGCGGCGGCTTCGTCCTTCGGCAAGATGCGGTCGGGATAGCCGGGGACGACTTCCGGCACGCGCTCGACCAAATCTGATGGGTTCAGCCAGTGATCCCGCTGTTCGTTTAGCCGAGCAGCAGCAAGAGCGATCCCTAGCGCACGCTTATCATTGGCATATTCGGAAGGGGGTATGTTCGGCGTCAAACCCTCAGGAAATGGGAAAGTCTCGAAGCCCAATGATGGCGTGTACTGCGGATCGTTGCCCACTCCGTGCCAACCACCAAGGGCCAACGACCAAACTTCGTGAAAACGACTATGTAGAACGCCGAAACTAGTGTCGTCGTCTCGTGCGATCGCGACCACTCTGCTATCCGGAACAACGGCTGCTGGTGCCCAAACGAATAAACGATACTTGGCAACTCTGGGTGAGAAAATTGCCCGGGTGAGCCCCATTGTTGCTTCTGACAGGTCACGACCGGAACGTCCCAATCGCCACCAGTTTTCCCGGCGCTGCTGGTCGCGGTTTTTGTCTCTCAGAGGCTTAACCGCCGATCTGACGAACTCAAACGGCTTTTCGTAGAGTGAAGCCTCGGTCTCCGGACGTTCTTCGAAGTTCACGATCCAGCGATCAGATGGCCGCCGGGTGATGTCCATCCCATTGAGCAAAGGGCGAACAACGTCAGCATTGGTTCTGCCGTTCGGATTTGACGGGGCCAATAACCAATCTCGGGCGATAGAGCCGTCAACATCGAATGGACCGACCTTAACGGGGCCCTGAAAAGCTACTGCCCGGTTTGTCTTGAGCTTTGCAGCCGAGGTCAGATCGGCACCGCCCCTCTCGGCGGACAAATCAGCAAAGATCCGGGTAACCGGCTCGCCATCCAGTTCCGCAGTTGCGGCAACAGTGCGGTCGAAAGAAACTAGCGAGACGCGAACTGCTGCGCCATCGACGGTCCAAGACTCATCGCTCCAAGCCTCGAAAATTCGGCCATTTTCTACGATTGGCCTGAGTACTTCGCGGTTCGCGCCGCTGCGAATGGAATTGGTGGCGACCAACCCGGCGCGGCTCAATTTGCTCGCGACCATCCGGTCCCACGCACCCGCGAACCAGTAGCACACAAGGTCAGCTCCGCCCGGCACCTGCGGCCATGCTTTGCGCAGCGCGACAGTGTAGCCCTCGCCAAGCTCGGCGATCATCTTCTTGTTTCCGAGGAACGGAGGGTTCCCCACCACAACGTCAGCATCGGGCCAAGACGCACGCCGGGGCTTGCCCTCAGCATCCAGCATCGGGTTGCCATGCCCGTCCGTCATCAGCACGGCATCGCGGTTCTCGATATTGCCGAGACTGCGCAGGATCGGGTTCTTCGCCGCCTCAAACCCGTTGCGGCGCATCCACTGGATTTCGCCGATCCATACCGACACGCGCGCGAGTTCGGCCGCATAGGGGTTGAGTTCGATACCCAGCACGCATTCCGGCCCGACCGCGGGAAACTCGCGCGTGCAGCCCAGCGCCTCTGCCTCGAGATTAGCGCGGTGCTCGATATCCTTGAGCGCGAGCAGCGACAGGTAGAGGAAATTGCCCGATCCGCAGGCGGGATCGAGCACGCGGAAATTGCGCAACCGCTCCAGAAACCCGCGCAGCAGTTCTTGCGCCTTAGCGAAGGCCCGGTCGCGCTTGGTCCGTTCGGCCCCCTTGAGCAGCTTTTCTGCCGTCTGTTGCGGGGCGTTGGCGATCAGATCCTCGATCTCGGCCCGGATCGCTTCCCACTCGGTAAGGAGGGGGTGGATGATGACCGGCTCGACGATCTGCATGATCTTGTCGCGGTCGGTGTAGTGCGCGCCGAGCTGGCTGCGCTTGTCCGGGTCCAGCCCGCGTTCGAACAGCGTGCCGAGGATCGATGGGTCAATCTCCGACCAGTCGAGCGCGGCGGCGGCGATCAGGTTGTCGATGTCCGCGCGTTCCAGCGGTAGGGCGCTGTCATCGTCGAACAGGCCGCCGTTGAACCATTCGACCTTGGTGAAGCCAACCAGCCCGCCCGACTTCATCGCCCCGAACAGGATCGCCGCGTTGGTGGCAAAGGTGTCAGGCTTGGGCGCACTCGCCTTGAGCATGGCGGTGAACATGTGATCGGGCAGCAGGCCGACATCTTCGGCGAACATGCAGAACACGAGCCGGTTGACGAAATGTGCGACGGAATGGGGATCATGCCCGCGTGCGCGCAGGCGCTGCGCCAGCTGTGAGAATTCCTCCGCCGCCTCTTCGGTCAGCATCTGGCGGGTCTTGGCGGGCTTCAGCCGCTCGGGATCGAGGAAGCAGGCGCGCAGAAGATCACGAGTCGCACCGTCGAGCAGGTCGTCGAGGGCGAACTCGCGCACTTCCTGCACCGTGTTGGTCCAGTTGGTGTGGATCCGGAACCGGTCCATGTCGCTGACGATGAGCAGGGGCGGATTGTCGAGCGCGATGGCATATTGCTGGAGCTGGGCGAAGGCGCGGTCGAGGTCCTTCTTTTTGCCCTTGTATTCCCAAGCAAAGCATTCCTTGCGCCAGACATCAGCCCAGCCCTCGCCGCCGCCGGTCTTGGAAGCGCCTTTTTCGAAGGTGAACCATTCGCCCCTGGGATCGCCGCTGATCGGGTCTTCGATGTCGAGCAGGCGGCAGATATCATTGAAGTGTGACTGGGAGGCTGAGCGTTCCTTCAGCTCGACGGCACGCCATTTCTGGATGAATTCGGCAGGTGTCATTGTCGGCGGCTAACCCGCTCCCCCCAGCTATGTATCTGCGCAATATCTGCCTTTGACAAAGTACGTTCGAGCATCCGCCGTATTCGATACACCCCTCGCCCCGTTCGCAGCACCTTAAACATCTGACTGTGAAAATAGCAATTTAGCAAGATGGTTCACCGCTCAAATCGTCAAGCACCGTCAAGCTCTATCGATCAATTTCTCCGAGTGGTGACGCGGGAATTCACCGAAAAAGGGGGCCGAAACGGGTCACGAATGCAGCCGCACTTACGTGCCGAGATTTTCGACGCTCCAACTGCGAAGGCTATAGTGCGCTACCCTGCCGGGCAACCTGCTCTATCCGCTGCGCGGACCGGGCCTTTAGTCCCGGCCCAGCCGGGTGACGATCAGGAGCGGTGCAATCGGAGCGGGAAGTTCGGAAGGACGCGCTCTGTCCCGCATGGCCGGTGGCCATGCTCCTGAGGGCGCGGTGTCTTTGAGCTGACCCGCAGGCGCTCTTGCCTCGCTCATTGCCGGACGCCCGCTGGCCCACTTGGCCCGCGCGCAGGGCGTCCGGCGGCTTCGCGCCGTGCAAGGGCGCCGTTGTTCGAGCGGATCGCTGCTGCGATCCTTGGGGGAACACCAAGGGCTTTGCCCTCTCGTTCCCAAACCCCAATCGACACCCCCGTGTGGCAGGCTTTGCCCGCTGGCCCGCGCCAAGGCATCGATTGGGGTTTTCCCTCCCCCTCCCATCCTCGCCGGAAGGCAGAGCCGCATGCCGCGTGACGGATGCGGCTTTGCCGGATGGAGTTTGGACCATGGGTGACCTGATCTTGAATTACCGCGCGTGCGGGGCCGAGTGCCGGGAGGACTGGCTGCGCATGCTGGCGCATGACAATGGCTTGCCGCTGGTGGCGGTGCAGCAGCTGGCGGACGAACTGGGCGAGCGCGAGGATTTCGGCGAGCTGGTGCGGCTGTGCGAGTGCGGCGGGAGCCTTGCGTCATGAGTAGCGCGGTGTTGACGCGGGCCGAGCGGATTGCACGGCTCAATGATCTGGCGCGCCGCGCCATGGGGATTGCCTGTGTGGTCGTCGCGACCGAGGGCATTCGGGCCTTGCCCGAGGCCGATCAGTCGCGGCTGCGTGAGCTGGTCGAGACCTTCGACGCCTTCACGCCGGACAATGATCCTTATGGCGAGCGTGATTTTGGGGCCATCTATCGGGGCGTGGACGGGGTCTGGTCGACTTCGCGGCCTGTTGATGTTGCCGGGACTGTGTTCTGGAAGATCGATGCCTATGACCGCGAGTTGCGGTTCGGCAGCGAGGACCCCGCCGATCCCGCAGTAACGCGGCGGGTGCTGACCATCATGTTGGCGAGCGAGTATTGAGATGGCTGCCCGCTCCCACATGGTGGAACCATCGCGCCTTGCCTATGGTGCGTGGTGCCACGCCAGCGAAAAGCAGATTGGCGAAGGCGATATTCGGGCCAGCTACAGCGCCGACCGCATTGGCATGGGTCAGCCTATCCGCAAGCCATTTCGATATGGCGGAGAGCTTTGGGTCTGTGTTGGCGCAGATCCTGCGGGAGCCGAGGCCTACCGGCTCGTGCACGCTTCCGTCTTTGGCGGCACTACGCGCAGTTATCATGATCGGTGCCGCGATGGCGATCGCGCGCGCGGCGATCAGGCAGGTTTCTATGACGGCGTTACCGTCCGTCACGCCGGGCGGGAACTTGTGATGGTCGGTCCGCCCGCCACCTTCGTGGCGGGCGAGGTGGCGCAGCTGTCCCTGTTCTGATGGGGATGGCTTAGATCAACTCTAGCCCATTTTCCCGTCGTCGATCTCGGAAATCCGGCGACGGGAGCAAGGATTCTCAGCCGGGCGCATAGCGCCCGGAGATGCCGGTGAACCTCCCGTCTGATTGAGCAGCAAGACGATCACTCGTGCGCCACCCTTTGGCGGCGCTTCCGTGATTGCACCGCCGAGCATGCAAACCCCAAGCAATGCCCCGATACGTCACGTACTCAGCGAGCCGATCCATTGAGATCACGCCAAACCTTGCTGTGGACAATCCGTGCAATCTGCACTATATGTGCAATCCACAACACGCCGGAGACGTCGTATGAGCGAAGCCGCACTTCAGATTGATGAGACCGCCGTGCAGGCAGCGCTGCTTGCCCGCAATCCGCGCGCGCCTGCCTCGGAACTCGATTCCATGGCCCGGTTCGTCTCGATCGCCGTCGACGTGATGTCAGGCGTTGCGGCCCAGCGCCTGCTGAAGCTCGCAGACAAGCAGACGCTTCGCAAGGTCCTTGAGCAGGTCGCAGACCAGCTCGCGACTGAAGAGAAAATGCCGGACACGAGCGCGGAACCCATGCGCGGCAAAGGCCTTGGCGAAGTACTCAGCCTTGCCGAGGGACGCGCCCGGCTTGCGGCCTATGCGATCCCCATGCCGATCGAGGAATGGGCCGGGCCCGTTGGGGGTGCCAAGGAGATCGAGGCGCAGTTCGGGGTCGGGCGATCAACCCTGAGCACATGGCACAAGAACGGTGCCGTGGTCGGCCTGCTACGCGGACAGCGCAAGCTCGCCTATCCGCTCGAACAGTTCATCGATGGTCGTCCGCTTCAGGGGCTCTCCGACGTTGTGGCCGCCGCGCCGGACGCGCGTTCTGCCTGGCTCTGGCTGCGCCAGCCGCATGGCGCTCTGGAAGGAGAAACCCCGCTTGCCTTGCTGCGCGCAGGCAAGCGGGATCAGGTCATAGGCCTCGCCGCACGAGACTTGAGCCGCGAAAGCGATTAACAGCGTCGCATGGCGCTCGACCCCAAGATGCTGAAATCGCTGGTCCGCCGGGTGCAACCGGCGGACTTTCTGCGCTGCACCCCTTGGGCGCACCGCGCGACGCCGCTGGGTATGGGCTATGGGGAGACCCGCTTCGCCAGCCCGAGCAAGGCCTTCAAGCTGGTCTACATCGCCGAGGATCTCCCGACCGCCATCGCCGAGACAATCGTGCGCGATCGGTTCGAGGGGAAGGCCGCGCGCCAGTTGATGATCTCGGACGTCGAAGGTTGGGGCGTTTGCGAGGTCACCGCTACGCGCCCCTTGCGCCTGCTAAGCCTGCGCGGCGACGCCTGTTTTAAGCTGGGCATCTCGACCGACATCGTCGGCGCAAAGGCCCATGCCGAGGCCCGGGCCTTCAGCCAGGAGCTGTACGATACGACTGATCTGGACGGAATCATCTACCATTCCCGCCTTCGCCGAAAGAACTGCATGGCCATCTATGACCGTGCGGTAACCTCGGCTCTTGCCGCCACGAAAGTGGTCCAGCTCGAACGGCTTGCAGCGCTTGTTTCCGCACTGAAGAGCCTCAAGGTCGAACTGATTGCCTGATCCATCTGCGCTGCGCTTCCCGACCGTGATTGGCCCTGTGCGGCTGGCAAGGTGAGCAGCAGGAGCCAAGGCCCCGAGTGCTCCTATCCGGAACCCGTATACACTTTTCGGACATCGACGGCCTCTCGCAGGCGGTAATCTGCCAGCCACATGGGCAGCCATCACCACCTGACGGCGTGACGGCCTCCGCAATCAGAATGAGAAGTCGAGGGCAGGGCAGGGGCCCCAGCCGATCCATAGGAAGGCGTGGATAGCGCATCCAGTCGCAGCAACTGGACCGGCTGATCGATAGCAATCCAGCGCAATTGCTTTAGGGCGCCCGACCTTTCCTTCACCATTACCCCAATCTGCTGAGATCATGCCCACCAAATCCCCACCTCCGCCGCTCTCGCACAGCGACGGAATCGCTCAAGAAGAGAGCGCTCCCCGCAAGCGGGGCCCGAAGGCAAAGCCCATTGTCGAGTTCCCCGAGGCAAGCACGTCCGACTGGCTTGACCCGCCTCTGTTCCATGAGGCGCTTAGCCTCCATGTGCAGCGCCATGGAGAAACGATCTGTCACCTGCATCGCTCGCTGGCCCATCAAGGCGATCACATCGAGCGCTCGACGCTTCTGCAATGGGCAGCCGGAAAAAAGCTCCCTCGCACGCTCGCCAGCTTTGCGATCCTGAACCGGATCGAACGGCGCTATCGACTTCCGGATGGCTACTTCAAATCGAAGCTGCCCAACCGTAGCCGCGCGCCGTCAGGCCACAAGCGGCTGAAGGGTATCTCTGCCGCAGAACGAAGGCGCATTGCCTGGCACCTGCCGGACGACTTCGACGCTCGCCCCGCTGCAGAGCGGCGGGAGATTCTCGACTGGGTGCAGACAGTCATAATATCCGGAGCGACCGAATATCGCCGCTATCAGGCCGCAGCGTCACGTGATCGCTTTGCCATCCGCTTTCCGGACCTCACCGGCCGCAGGCGACAAGCTAGCGATCGCAGGGAAGATAACGACGACGAGCGCCTCCTCGACGACGTCGAACGGGAAATCCTCGATGCGACCGTGGACGCGCCGCCTGCCCTAGCAGCAGAAGTCGCCGATCTCATCCGCTTCAAGATGTCGACGCTGACCGAAATCGGCTTCCAGCGTAACGGCGTCTGGAACGAGCAAACCGCGTTCCAGAAGATCGAGCATCTCGGTCTCTTGTTCGGCGCGCTGGCAGCCTCTCCCCATGGCAAGGTCTGTGGGCGAGGCGTGCCCGTCCAATCCCTCAGCATGGCGATGCTCGTGTTCCCAGCGGTGTGGGATTGGTACATCAAGTGGCGCGAAACCCGTCGCGGTTGTTATACGGCATGGGAAATCAACATGCTGCATCTCGGCCTTTCGCTTGCCCGCAGCGACACGGGATGGCTGCGGCAGAACCCGGCGCTTGGCGAACGGCTCGTGCCGATCCCCGGGCTCATATCCGAAGAGGACATCTCAGCCGCATTGGCGGACTGGGACGGCGCGTGCGACAGGTTCTACCGGTACGGGACTGCGCGGGCCAAAGAGGTTCAGCGCGTTGCCAAGGTGCATCGCGACCCCTTCGAACCGATCATGGTCGTGCTTGAAGCCGAGAGCCCGGTCGGCAGCTACCGCCTGATTACCGACGAGATCATCCGTCTGATGCCGGACCGCAGGCGCTATCCCCGCGCTGCAGCGGAATCGGTCAGGTCCTTTCTGATGCTGCGCTTCGGTCTTCACCTCGGCCTCAGGCAGAAGAACCTGCGCGAACTGCTGATCTGCCCGCGCGGCACGTTGCCAACGTCTGAGCGACAATTGACGGCGCAGAAGCGCGGGGAGCTTCGCTGGAGTGCCCGCGATGGCGGCTGGGAAGTTTTCATTCCATCATCAGCCTTCAAGAATGCGCATTCGTCCTTCTTCAGGAAGATGCCGTTCCGACTGCTGCTGCCCGATCTCGGCGGGCTTTATCAGCAGATCGAGGCCTACGTGTCGGTGCATCGCGCGGCGCTTCTCAATGGTGCGGAGGACCCGGGGACATTCTTCGTCAAGACCGTCAAAACAACCAGCCGCGACGCCGCTTATGGTCAGAACACCTTCTATGAAGCCTGGCGGCTCATCATCCAGCGCTACGGGATCTACAATCCCTATACGGGGCGCGGGGCGATCAGGGGCCTGCTGCCGCACGGACCACATAACGTTAGGGACGTGCTCGCGACCCACATTCTGAAGTTGACCGGTTCCTATGAGCAGGCGAGCTACGCGATCCAGGACACGCCCGATACGGTCGCCAAGCACTACGGTCGGTTTCTGCCGCAGGACAAAGCCGCGCTAGCCGCACAGATTCTCAACCGCGTGTGGGAGGCAGCCTGAGCAGCCAGCGGGGCTTGACCCCGTTCGTTTCACCGAACCTTGTCAGGCTTGGCCTTCGCGTCAGCTTTGAGCTTTTCGATGCGCTCGGAACACACCTCGTGCACGACACGGCCAAGTTCCTCGACCTGCGCGCCGAGCCATTCGAGTTCTTCTTTGGTAATGCGATAGTGCTTTGAGTAGCGGGCCTTGACGTACGCATCTTTAAGCTTCTCAAATCGCGCATGATCACGCTTGATTTCGCGAGGCCAGACATAGGTGAGGCGCGGATCGATGCGCTCAGCCTGAGTACGAAGAAAGGCAAGATTATGGTTGTGGGGGGTGTAGAAAGTGCAGACGAGCAAGATGCAGTGGTAGAGACGCTCTGTTGCTTGGTGCATGTTGAATGCCGCTTCGCGCAGCCCGCCTTCGCCGACTAGGAACTCAGCAGCTTTCTTGAAGCGGCTTGCGCTCGGGAACCACTCCTCGAAGTACTCCGTCGCCATCGCCAGCGCCTGCGTCGGCGTCTTCGGTTTGGGCGTGTGCAGCTCGGTGTCGTCGGACTGATAGACCGCGATCCCTTCGGCCTTCACGTCCATGAAGAAGTAGCGTCCGTGGGCGAGCCCGTCGTTCACCTCCTGCAGGGTATGGACGATGAAGTTGACCGGCGTCTGGAGCGTGCCGGTCAGGCCATATTCGCGCATCAGCCGCTCATCGAGCTTGGCCCAGTACTTCACCCGATCGGTGAGCCGCTTGTCACTGACGATAATCAGCAGATCGAAGTCCGAGCGGTAGCCCTTGGCAGTGTGGGGTTCGTCGACCCAGGTGCCCCGCGCATAGCTGCCATAGAGGATGACCTTGAGGATGCGTCCGGCCTTCTTCCATTCGTGTTTGGCGAGCGCGAAGGCGTCGTCGAACTCCTCGAAGATCAGCTGCACCACGCGCTCAAGCTCGCGCTGCTTTTGCGGGGGCAGATGATCAAGATCGGTGCGCATGGTTAGACGAGTGTAGCAGGCGCGGACTCGCGGTGCACCTTTGTTCTTACTCTGTTTGCTCAAAGGCGCGTTTGCCGCGGCGTCGCCACAGGACCAATGCCTGTTCGCGTTCCTCGCCCTGCAATTTGGCAGCAATGGCGAGGAACGCGCCCAGCAGGACGGGCCGGTCATCATCGGTGAGTTCGATCAGGCCTGCCTTCTGGACCAGACCGCCGAGCTCGATCAGTTGCTTTGTCCGCTCGCGGCGCTTGATCTGCCAGTCGCGCATGTCGGAGCGTGCCTTGATGGCTTCAAGCCGATGCAGCGTTGCTGTCAGGCGTGCCAGCGCTGCCTTGCTCGCGTTGAGCTCCTTTGCCAGCGTTACGGCCCTTGCTCTGAAAGAACGCTGCGCCGCGTTTGCGCCAGCTCTCCCTTTTCGCTGGGTCGGAGGTCTCGGCGATGACCAGCAGCGCGCCAGCCAGGGTCTCTGCGTCGATCGTGTCCGCACCGGTAGCGATCACGAGTTCGCCCAGCTGCTGCACACGGCGTTCCTTGAGCTGCTTGGTCTTCTCGGCAAGCGCCTTGAGCTCGGCATCGATATCACGTGGTTTGCGCATCATTGGTCTCCGTTTCGGGGTGATGCGCTGATTGTAGATCGTGATCTCGCCCAAGACGTTAGTGTCGTCGGGACCGTCTGAGACCGGGTAGTCCCGAACAGGATTTTATCATGTGAGGGCGCGCTTATACGTCGTGCCGACGTGGCTTGTGCGGTGTAACTGGATGGCCGTCATGGCGATCTACCACCTTTCCGTGAAGGTCATCAGCCGCTCTGCCGGGCGCAGCGCGGTGGCGGCCGCTGCCTATCGCTCAGCCGGCCGGCTGCACGACGAGCGCATCGATCGCACCCATGACTTCACCAACAAGGGCGGTGTGGTGCACTCCGAGGTGCTGCTGCCGGAAGGCGCGCCCGAGCATCTCTCCGACCGCGAGCAGTTGTGGAACGCGGTCGAAACAGCCGAGAAGCGCAAAGACGCGCAGCTGTCGCGCGAGGTCGAGTTCGCCATTCCGCGCGAGCTGAATCAGGAACAGGGCATCGCGCTCGCCCGAGACTTTGTGGAGGCTGAGTTTGTAGATCGCGGCATGATCGCCGATCTCAACGTACACTGGGATATCGGCGCTGACGGTCTTGCCAAGCCGCACGCGCATGTGATGCTAACAATGCGGGAGGTCGGGCGCGAGGGCGACGAGAACGTCTTCGGTGCGAAGGTCCGCGACTGGAACCGCACCGAACTGGTCGAGCAGTGGCGCGAGCGCTGGGCTGACCACGTCAACCAGCGGCTGGTCGAGCTCGATATCGATGCGCGCATCGATCACCGCAGTCTGGAAGCGCAGGGCATTGGGCTGGAACCGCAGGACAAGATCGGCCCTGCCGCCTCGCGCATGGAAGGGCGCGGGCTTGAGGCGGAGCGGATCGAAGAGCACCGCGCGATTGCCGAGCGGAACGGCGCGAGGATCATTGCCGATCCGGCCATCGCGCTTGATGCCATCACACACCAGCAGGCGACCTTCACGACGCGCGATCTTGCCCGCTTCGTGCACCGCCACAGTGACGGAAAGGATCAGTTCGATCAGGTCATGAGCGCGGTGCGCCGCTCGCCTGATCTTGTTGCGCTCGGCAAGGACGGGCGTGGTGAGGAGCGGTTCACCTCGCGGCAGATGATCGACACCGAGCAGCGGCTGCAGCGTGCGTCGGAGTTGATGGCTGAGCGAAAGCAGCATGCGGTGAACGAGCGCGGTCGGGACGCGGCGCTGGCGCGTGCGGCGGAGCGCGGTCTGATCCTCTCCGGCGAGCAGCGCACGGCCTTCGAGCGCGTGACCGGTGAGTGCGGCCTCGGCGTCGTGGTAGGCTATGCCGGGACCGGCAAGAGCGCGATGCTGGGTGTGGCGCGCGAAGCCTGGGAGAATGCCGGCTTCAATGTTCGCGGGGCGGCTCTGTCGGGCATCGCCGCCGAAGGGCTGGAGAACGGTTCAGGCATTGCCTCGCGCACCATTGCCAGCCTTGAGTACCAGTGGAGCGAGGGGCGCGATTTGCTCACCTCGCGCGATGTGCTGGTCATCGACGAGGCCGGCATGGTCGGCACACGCCAGATGGAGCGCGTGCTGTCCCATGCCGCCGATGTTGGCGCAAAGGTCGTGCTGGTCGGTGATCCGCAGCAGCTGCAGGCGATCGAGGCTGGCGCGGCGTTCCGCGCGATCCATGAGCGGCATGGCGGCGTCGAGATCACCGAGGTGCGGCGCCAGCACGCCGACTGGCAGCGCGATGCGACGCGGCAGCTGGCGACCGGGCGCACTGGACTTGCGATCGCGGCCTATGACGAACGCGGCATGGTGCATGCTGCCGAGACCCGCGAAGCCGCGCGCGAGGAGCTAATCGATCAGTGGGACAGCGATCGGCAGGCAAGCCCGAGCGATACCCGGATCATCCTCACCCACACCAATGATGAGGTGCGCGAACTCAACATGGCGGCGCGTACGCGGCTGCACGATGCGGGCGAACTCGGCGACGACGTGAGCGTCAGCGCCGAGCGCGGGGCGCGGCAGTTCGCCAGCGGAGACCGCATCATGTTCCTGCGCAACGAGCGCGAGCTTGGCGTGAAGAACGGCACGCTCGGCACGGTCGAGGAGGTGACGCCGCAGCGCATGTCTGTGCGGGTCGATGACGGGCGCAGCCTTGCCTTCGACCTCAAGGACTATGCCCATGTCGATCACGGCTACGCCGCCACGATCCACAAGGCGCAAGGTATGACTGTCGACCGGTCGCACGTGCTCGCCACGCCCGGGATGGACAGCCATGGGGCCTATGTGGCGCTATCGCGGCATCGCGACGGCGTTGCGCTGCATTATGGCCAGGACGATTTCGCCGATCAGGGCAAGCTGGTCCGCACGCTCAGCCGCGAGCGCGGCAAGGACATGGCCTCTGATTACGCGCACACCGATCCGGCGCAGACCTTCGCCGAGCGGCGCGGGATCACCTTCCGCGAGCGCGTTGCGGAGATCGTCCGCAAAGTGCCTGAGAAGGTGCGCGGCATTTTTGATGGGTTGCGGTTGCCGAGCGCCAAGGCCGATGTTCCGGAACAGACGTCGCCGGTACGCCAGGTTGTCGAAGATCCGGAGGCAGAGCTGCGCCGCGCCCGCACCAAAGCGCTCATTCGTCACGCGCGCGCGGTGGATGACATCTTCACCGCCCACGATGCAGGCGGCAAGGGTAGCCTCGACCAGCTGCGCGAGCTTCGTGAGGCCCGCAAGGCCTTCGAGGAGCTACGTCCCCACGGTCCGGCCGATGCCGAGGCCGCTTACATCAAAGCCCCGGAACTGGCGCGCGAGGCCAGCAGCGGTCAGGTCCGGCGTGCTGTTCAGGCGCTCCAGCTTGAAACTGAACTGCGCACCGATCCGCAGCGCCGCGCCGACCGTTTTGTCGAACGTTGGAAGGAGCTGAAGCAAAACAGCGAACGCCAATACCGTACCGCCGACATGTCCGGCTACAAGACCACGCGCGTCGCCATGGGCGACATGGCAAAAAGCCTTGAACGCGATCCGCAGCTGGAATCAATCCTGGCCAATCGCAAGCGCGAGCTTGGGATCGGCTACGACACAGGTCGTAGACTAGGCGCGGAGCTCGCGTTCACGCATGGCATCGATCTTGGTCGGGGACGAGGGATCGGGATTTGAGGAGTCATGGAAGAGGAAATTGAGATAAGCGGCCGGCACGAAAATGCGCCTCATCCCGCCCCGTTCCGCTTGGCCTGCCGATCTCTCAAAAGCGGGCAAGAATCGAAGTTGATCTAAGTGGCTGAACTTGGGACTTTGCAGCCATTCCTGAATGACATGGCGAACGGCAGGCCATGCAAATTGCCGCCATCTAGTTCGCTCGCGGCCGACTTCATAGGACGGAAGAACGCGGCCCCATTACCGACTGTCGGGTTCGGACAAGCGCAGCATCAAATCAGCGCAAGAAGAAGTTGGGAGCCGGTGCAAACGAAAAAATGAGCCTCGGACGACGGGCCACCAATGACTTTGCATGACCCCGCGCCTATATCTTTGCCTCGTGGACGAAAAAACATACAGGGGGAATGCGTGGTTGCCGAAGCACTTACGGCATTGAGCAGTGGGGCCAAATTCTTTCGCGGCGACTTGCACATCCACAGTTACGGTGCATCGCACGACGTCAAGGATCCAACGGCGACCCCCAAAGCTATCGTCGAGACGGCGCAAACCGAAAATCTTTCGATTATTGCGCTGACCGATCACAATGAGATTTCGAACGTGCCCCTCGCGATCGAGGCTGGTCGAGCCGCTGGCGTTTTCGTAATCCCCGGCGTCGAACTATCGACGCCTGAAGGTCATCTGCTGTGCTACGCGCCCACAGCCGACGCGCTAGAGCGATTCTTCAACCGGCTCCAAGTCGCGGACCGGCGCACCAGCCTATGCCGCTGCCAGACTGGAATGCTTCAATGCCTAGACCTTCTCGCGGCGGAAGGTGGCTTTGGCGTTATCGCGCATATCGAGTCGGACGGAGCCTTCGAGACGAACGTCGCGCGCTTCACGCCGGCCAAGTTCGACATCCTGTGCCATCCAGCCCTTCAGGGCATCGAGGTGACGAAGGCAGACTGCCCGATATTCTATGACGGTCGCGACACGGATGCCGATCGCCGAAAGGTCGCGGTCGAGCGAATCAGGCGCCTGAAGCTTGGCTCCGAGCAGTATCTCGCGCGAATCCTCAACAGCGACGCGCATACGCTGAACGCTGTTGGCCGGAACGCCAATCGTGACCAGCGCATCACCCGTTTCAAGATGGAGAGGCCGAGCTTCGAGGGCCTGCGGCTGGCTCTAGAGACAGCCGACACGCGCGTGCGGATTGAGGAAGGTCTTCCCGCGATCGTGCCCGTGGTTCGGGCGGTGCAATTCCAGGGCGCGTTTCTCGATGGCGAAGCGATCACCTTCAGCCCGAACCTCACCTGCATCATCGGCGGCCGCGGCAGCGGCAAATCGACCGCGTTCGAAAGCGTGTGCCTGCTCGGGGGGGCGCCGAGTGAAGATGTCACGGTGATCGACAGTGACGTATGGCCCGACATTGTCTCGCTTTGCTATGTCGACGAAACAGGCCAGCAGCATAACCTCGGTCGCAGCAAGTTCGGCGATGTTGAGAATCTGGAGGAGCCTGCGAGCGGTGCTACCGCTTTCCCGATCGAAAGCTATCGCCAGGGCGCAACCAACGAGATCAGCAAGCGGGTGCAGGACGATCCGCTCGCGCTGCTCACTTTCCTCGACAAGCTCATCCAAGTCGAGAAGGAGATCGACAACGAGGATGCTATCCGAGAAGACTTGGTCGAGCTTGCTCCCAAGATCGCCAAGGCTGCTGGAAACGTCGCGCGTATCCCTGAGCGTGAGAAGGAGCTGAAGCTCAAAAGCGACCAGCTCCAGCGACTGCGCGACGGTAAGGGCGTGGAGGTAATCAAGCTCCAGCAGCAGCTCGTCGGGGAGAAGCGCGCACGCACCGCGATCGAGACTGCGCTTGCGAAGTTGGGCGTTGCGGTGACGAGCGAGGCGATCACGGCGATCACCGCCGATATTCGCGCGTCGGTCGCCGACCATGAGATCGAGCTTGGCGCGCCCGAGGCGACGAAGATCGCGACTGACACCGGCACCTATGAGACGGCCGTCACTGGATCGACCGACGCGCTAAAGAAGGTCACCGCGGACTATGTTGCGGGCGTGAAGGCGCAGATCATCGCATGGCGTACAAAGGAGACCGCAACCCAGACCCAGATCGAGCAGAAAAAGCAGGAGCTCCTCAAGCACGGCATCCGGCTCGACATGCCCTTCATCCAGAAGCTGGTTTCTGACGAGGCGACGGCGCGCGACAATGTCAAAAATCTCAAGACTTGGGTTCCGGAACTCGCGCGATTGCGTAAGGAGCATGCCGACCTTCTGAGGCACCGCTGGGCCGCACGGCAGGCCGTGGCGAGGCACCGACAGGCATTCGCGATCCGCGCGTCCGAGGCGCTCAAGGGGACGCTGTCGGATCTGTTCGTCACGTTGAAATTTGACGAAAGCGCGCTCGCGCCTGACGCGGAGCGACTGATCATCGACGCAATGGGGTGGCGGACGCTTCAACACCTGAAAGCGCGGGCGCTCATCAACGATCTCACCCTCCCGGTCTTGCTCGAATGCCTGCGCAAGCGGGACACCAAACCGATTACGGCACTCCGCAACACAGAGACGAAGCAGGCCGTGTTTGGGCAGAATGAGGCGGAGCTTCTGCTCGATCGGATCGGTGACCCCGATCTGCTGAGCCAGCTCGAGACCGTTGCCGTCCATGACCGGCCCAAGCTCAGTGTAACGAAGAAAATGCCGGGCATGGGCGGGTTGTCCAAGTTCGTCCCGCGCGATTTCAAAAAGCTGTCCCTCGGCCAGCAGCAGTCGGTGTTGCTGGCACTGATGCTCACCAGTGAGAGTCGGGCGCCGCTCATTGTCGATCAGCCGGAAGATAATCTCGACAGCGAGTTCATCTACAAAACGTTGGTGCCGGTTATCCGCGCGGCCAAGGAGCGCCGGCAGGTGATCGTAGTCACACATAATGCGAATATCGCGGTTTTGGGCGACGCCGAGCTGATCGTGGCGCTCAAGGCGACATCGGAGAAGGCGACGGTTGTCACTCGTGGGTCGATCGATCACCCGCCGACCTGCGAGGCTGCCTGCAACATCCTCGAAGGTTCGCGCGAAGCGTTCGATCGGCGGGCAGCAGTGTATGGGATCGCCAGGGGTGGCTGACACATGCACCTCCGCGGGCGATCTGGGAGCGCGCTAGAATGCCGTCGGTCCGCCCCTCGGTGTTCAACCAACGCGCGCGCGCGGACGGCGGACCGTTCCTAATCATCGAGACGAACGAGGAGCATGAAGGCTTCAGTGTCGACGTGCTTTTCACAGACACGCCACCCGCCGAACGCATTGGCGACTATCCGGTCGAACGGCTTCTCAACGTGTCGCCGGATCTGTTGCAGATCTACCCGCTCAACGTCCGCCCCGAGAGCGCGGACTATCTGAAGCCGCGCTATGGGAACCTCGATACGATCGCGCTCGGCCGACGGATCGATCAGCCCTATCCGATCCCGACCACCACAGAAGAGGTCGAAGGGCTCCTCGAACTGCTACCCGACGGATTCGCAAAGGACTTCAGGCTGGGCCTCGGATTGCTCTGGGAATATCGTTCGATCTGCGAGACGCTCGAAGCCCAAGGCCATGTCAAATTGCTGATCGTGCATGGCGGTCACGAGACGACACTGGTCGGATCATCGTACACGCTCGGCATCCGCCACTTTCATGAGATGCGCAAGCAGATCAACCGGATCAGCGCGCGCTACCAGCGCGATGCGCGGCACGACAAGCAGCTCCATGCCTATCACGAGCTGCTCCACGCCGCCGACCCTGTGAAGTTCCCTCGGCTGAAGAAGACGCTACGCGCCGACTCGATCGCCGATGCGACAAGCGGCGGGCGTGACCTAGTTACCCTGTCCAAGCGAGACCGCCGCGCGACTGTCGGGCTTGTCCGCTCGAACCTAGCTGCACTGGCCGAGGCCGAACCCGAGGCGCTCCTGTCGCTCAAGACCGAGATCGAGGAGGTGACGCTCGAGCAGCTGATCGTACGGTTTGCCGAGATGCTCGAAAAGCCGCTGCCTGAGGCCAGATGGCAGAATTTCCTGACTCAGAATCCGTTCATCCTCAGCCTCGCCTTCGCGGTACCTGCGATCGTGGTCAAGGAGCAGGCCTACGTCGGCGGGAAACGTCTGAGCGGGCGCGGCGGATCGGTCATCGATTTTCTCGTTGCGTCGGCCTCGACCGGCAATCTAGCGATCGTGGAGATCAAGCGGCCGGCGACGGAACTGCTCGGTGCAAAGCCCTATCGCCAGGAGGTGTACGCGGCCTCCGCAGAGCTCTCGGGGACGATTGCTCAAGTGCTAGATCAACGTGTGAAGCTACAACGTGAGTTGCCGATGCTGAAGGACGAGCCGGGGCGGAGCGACATTCATGACAACGGCATTCGCTGCATCATCGTCGCTGGGCGGACGCCGGGGGGCGGCCCTCAGCGCCGCTCTTTCGAACTAATTCGCGGCACAATGACCGGAGTATCGGTGATCACGTTCGATGAACTGCTCGGAAGGTTGCGCGAGATCCGCTCAGCGCTGAGTACGAAGATCGAGCAACCCATGCCCGCCCCACGGAGCTGATCATAGCGAGCAACGCTAGTATACGCACAGCCCTGTGCGAGGAATACAACAACGCTGAGCGCGAGCAGTCCTTCGAACCTGTCATGGATGGCGGCGAGCTTGAGGCCGACATTACTGCGATATGCACGAGGACAAAGGTAACTTGCGATTGGAATTATAAGCCACGCTTGAAAACGTGGCTCACTGCAGACGAAGAAGACATCTACCAGCCGCATCGCGATCGGTTGACACGAAACTCTTTAACCGTTACACAGAATTGTGCATTGCAGGAAAAATGATCAAGGGCCAGATTCGCATGGACGCTTATGAACGCCTTCGGGTAACGGCAATCACCATCATTGCCCGGGATACCCCAGCCCAGTTCTGGATCGATCTGCGCGAATTGTCGAAGATCACCTATGCGGATGTGTTCGCAGATGTAGCGACCGACCGCAATGTCCTGCCCGATCAGAAGATCGACGACCTGCTCCAGCGGCGGTATTTTCGCATGGAAAAGCTCTTGATCGATCTCGCCGCCAAGTACGGCATGGCGCATTCGATGGGCTTAATCGTGCAGAACAACCGCCGCCATGCCTATGTCTTCAAGGACGAAGTCGCCATGACGCAGTCCTACGTTCAGGCTATCGGTTCGATGCCGCAGCCCGCCAAGTTCCGCGAGCGTCTCGCCAAGGCAATGGATCTGCCGCGTCTTGACCTCGGCGACGAGCCCGACGGGGCATTCATCATGCCGAACGTCTATGGCGTCATCGCCCACAACCCGGTTGGCCGGCGGTTCAATGCCGACGAACAGAAGCTCGGAACGATCCAGCTCTGCGTGCCGGCACACGATTTCAAAGCTTGGGCTGTCGAACTGAGCATCACCGAGATTCTTGCGGCATATCCTGAAGCGCCCAAGAAGAGTGCCCCGAGGCGTTCGCTGCGCTGGAAAAGGCCCAAGGATGATGAAGGTACCGGGACGGACGGCAAAAAATGAGCATCATTGCCCAGGGATTTGTGGGTGCGCGTTTGACCGAGGCGCGCAAGGCGCGGGGAATTAGCGCAACCGACCTCGCTGATATGGTTGGCGTAAGCGTGCAGTCGATTTCCAAGTATGAGAATGACAGGCAGAGCCCCAAGCTGGACGTCGTTCACAACCTCGCCGCCACTTTAAAATTCCCGCACGACTATTTCCTGCGTCCTGCGCCGGAACGCGACGAGCGACCGATTTTCTGGCGCGCCCGGCTATCGGCGCCGCCGCTTGCGCGTGACCGGGCTGAAGTGCGCCTGGAATGGATGAAGGAACTCGTTGATTATCTGGCATCGTTTTTCGAGCTTCCTGCCCTGAACATTCCGGCAATCGAATTTGCTGAAGACAGCTTTGGCAGCTCCGATTTCATCGAGCGGGTGGCCCAGGAAATCCGGGAGTTCTGGGAAATTCGTCCGGGCCCAATGCCGGACACAGTCGAACTGATGGAAAACAACGGCATTCTCGTTTCGAGGATTCATGTGCGCGCCGACAAGCTTGACGCGTTTTCCCAGTGGTCCGATCGCTTTGGCATTCCATTCGTAGTCCTGTCGCGTGACAAGGCAAGCGCGTGCCGGCAGCGCTTCGATGTACTCCATGAGCTCGTCCACATCGTTTGCCATGCCAACATTCCGCAACGACGGTTGAATGACCGGGCCTTCTACAAGGCAGTCGAAAAGCAGGCCGATCAGATCGCGTCGGCTATGCTTCTGCCGGAGGCCGATTTCACGGGCGAGCTTTATGCACCGTCACTCGACGGATTTCTGACCTTGAAGGAACGCTGGGGAGCTTCCGTTGGCGCCATGATCATGCGCAGCAAGCAACTGGATCTGATCGATGACGACGATGCTCGCCGTCTGTGGATCAACTATAATCGCAGGGGCTGGCGGACAGGCGAGCCGTTGGATGGCAAGCTTGCAGTTGAAGAGCCGCAGCTCATCCGGCGCAGTTTTGAAATGCTGATAGAAGAAGGTGTGCAATCTGCGAGCCAGATTCTCAAAGCCCTGCCACTACCCATTCCTGATTTGGAAGAATTGGCCGACCTCGAACCAGGCACGCTCTCTGGAATCAGCGACCGTAGGGCAACGCCGGTCCTGAAAGACGAGTTCAAGCAGCAGTCCAACGTAGTCTCTATCTTCGGTGACAAGGACTGAACAGCGCGAGAAGCTCCATGGCCCTAGCAAACACAGCCTAGAACGGCCATGGTAGGTGCTGGAATGACCCAATTTCGCGATTTTATCAGCAGCGCGACTCCGGCTGACGGTCAACTCGGCCTCACGCACGTCACCGACTGCGCTAGACTTGCAAGCCTAGTTCAATCCGAAAAACTGGAGCCGCGACCGTGTAACGTATTCGGTGAGAATCTCGTCTATCTCTTCTATGGCCGACCCGCCTATCGGCGACCATGGCCCGGAGATGCGACGTCAAATCTCGATTACGCGCGCATTTGTCTAATTATGCGCGATGCGGTTGCCGAACGAGCGCACCGGATACTTCCGTTCGATAGCGGCGGTTATCAACGCTACTCCGGCGCATTTCACGACACGTTGGATATCGCCGATTTCGAGTTAGCGAAGGGCGATCATCCATTGAAGCTTGTCGGTGCCTTCTATGCTTCTCTCGAGGATTACTGGACAATGCAACCCATCCAACCTCGTGAGTTTCCTGCCACACAAAACGCCATTCGCTCTTACTATCAACTCATTACCGGAGGCCTAGCCGAAGCATTCGATGATCGATGTGCTGCAATCGAGGTGCAGCTTAACGAGGCGCTCCCGCTCGAAGGTGAAGTGCTCGCTGTCGTCGGACCCAACCAGATTTTCGATGATCCGGCTGTGACAGCCTTGTTGGACAAATGGGGCGCGGAGCCGAGAGGATATCGCCTCACCCATATGTTCAACCCACCGGAAACGTCTGCCCGCTTGACCGCAGAAGTTGAGCGCTTTCTCGAAGACCGGGGTTGGCTATGAGCGACATCCAAGAAGCGCGGGCGATTGCCGCATTCAGAATGATGGGGCCTAGCGAAGGCTTCATTCAGCCGGTGTTTGCTGGAGACCGTGGCGACAATCAGACCTACATTCAGATACTGAAGCGTGCTGCAACGATCGAAAGGTTCGAGACCATAGTATGGCCGGACAGAGATTGCTTCATGCTAGAGGAAGAGCTTGCAGCGTCAGTTGGCGACGAAAGTGTCTGGGGCTTTCAGTTTGACGGAGAGCCACCGCTTATTCGTAGATGGTCCCAATTTTGTCAGGAGATGTTCGAACGCATCGACGCAGGACAATTAGCGAACAAGCCTCTTCTCCAGTTCGATATAGTCGACACCCTAGATCTCACGCGGTTGAAGCCAAAGGTCTACACGGCAGCATTCAATCGATACCTGAACTTAAGTCGTGTGGCAGCAGCAAGTTGGCGGGAGCGAGCGATCCTCGAACCTATGCTAGAAAACGCTGTTGGCCC
This sequence comes from Porphyrobacter sp. ULC335, assembly GCF_025917005.1. Taxonomy (NCBI): domain Bacteria; kingdom Pseudomonadati; phylum Pseudomonadota; class Alphaproteobacteria; order Sphingomonadales; family Erythrobacteraceae; genus Porphyrobacter; species Porphyrobacter sp. ULC335. Next base: position 3,505,524 of record NZ_CP078091.1, on the reverse strand, counting down.
CAAGACTCCTGAATTCACATCTGAAATCGGCTCGAGTTCAGACATGGCACTGCGAGTGCGAGTCAGTGATCGGCAAGTCCATGTGACAGTAGGCAGTGAAAAAGCAGGTATCGAGGACACACTCGCTCGCGCTTTCAAGACGCTTAAGGCAGACTATCCGGAGATTTTCGCAGACCTTTCCGAGGTGATTGTCAGTCGGCATGTTCGTTCCGAACGCCCTATGCCGAAGCGAGCGCCGGTCCTTGTGGTACTTGTCGGACGCATTGCCGAGGGCGATGTGGATCATCAGCGTTGGTCACGCGACGGTATCGAGGTCGTTGCCATCGATCACTTCCATCCACGATTAAGGACTGGTCCACCGCCGAGACTGACTGTGCTCGTGGGCGCGGAAGCGGATTGGCTGGACATCGTGGAATCCCAGCAACGTTTAGGCGAACAAGACACGATCCTAATCACCATGTCGGCGGTGGTCGCAGCTAACATGCGCGATATCGAGTTTCAGGAGCGCGCGGACGGACCGACAATAAAGTTCTTCGCTCCATACGCGACCAGCAGAGCAAGTGGGCGTGATCCGCTCACCCCAATCGGCCCCCTCCTCCAAACCTTATCTAACGAAGTGGCTCATCATCCATCAGAGTTCCCCGTCGTAGCTAAGCATACTGTGTTTATTCGAGAGACAATGGGGAGCCAGCAAGACGTGGTGGAATTCTGCTGCCGCCTCGGCGCGCGAGCGCTTCGGTCAGGGGCTGTCCTTGGAGGTCCGGGACGAATTTACAGTCAGGGAGATGAGGGGGACGATCTTCATGCCGCGTGGGCACGGCTACTCAGCCCGCTATTTGGCATCGAGTATAGTGATCGAGGTATCCGTTCAACGGCTCGTCGCTCGACGTTGCTGCTGCTGGTCGAGCGGATATCGGAAGGACACAGGTGGCAGACTCACCATATGCTTCGTGCTGGAGCAACCAGCCTGCTGAAAATGCGCGGATGGGATGTCGTCCGTGAAGACGGCGAATACCTGACTATCACCGATGGGCAGCGAGAGTTCCAAGTCATGTGCATTGACGGAAAAGGGCAATCGCCTGAAGAGGATCTTGCGGAGAAGACACCTGGCCTCGGTAGGTCACGGATACTCGTGATCCATTTGGCGCCGAAACGGGAACAACTGCTCGTAGGGAACAGCGGCCAGTTCTTTCATATCGCACTGGAAGACATCGCGATGATGGAACCGCAAACCTTGTGGATCTGGTCTGTCCTTGAACGCCAGCTGCTTGCCTCTACTCGCCAACCAACCCTCGCGGCGTTGCGGCTTTCAGCTGGACTTATAGCCGAAGCAATTAACCTCGGCCGCGTTCAGACTTCCTTCGTCGATGTCGATTGGGATGAGGTGGCTCGCCTTGCCGCAGAAAAGGACTGCGAGCGATTTCTGGAATTCCATCCGCGAGGAATCGAAAAACGAACGGCTTTTGTCGTGGTCCCGAAGGTGACGCTCGCCGATGGAAAGAGCCGAGGGCCTGCCGTAATACAACTTACGCTGGAACCTGACGGACCATCGGTGAGCGCGGCTGTCGATTTTAATTGAACGGCGGCTTCCCCAGCTTTGATTTGCCGATTCCCGGTAGCCCCTTCGCCTCCAACAGCTGCCGCTCCGCGACGATCAATTCGACGTCCGCTCTCGGGCAAAATAGCAAGAGAAGGCGAAGAACTGAGTTTGGGGCGCTTTGCAGTCAGTACACTTCGAGGCTTTGATACGACAGCTTTTATCGGGGACAGACGTTCGCTATGGCCAAGCTGAATGACCGGGTCTGGGTCGCGAGCTGCCATCGCTCAGTAGCCGACAGAAAGGGAGCTTTACACCAGTGGCGGCTCGGAACCTGCTAGTCGTCACCCGGTCCAGAAGCCACGGCATTCGCGAAATGCACTAAGCTTTTGTACTGAGGTTTCGGGCCGCAAACAGGTTGGAGGATTTTTGGTCAGCCTACGGCTGGTTCAAACTCGCCGCGTATTTCGAGTAAAGGCCGGATCGATTCGGGAGGGCGCGAGGTGCGGAGGTTGGCCTCTACACGTAGCAAAGCCCTCCATCAGCCCTTGTACGAGGTGGCGGCACACCCGACTGATCAAGAGGCTGGCAGGCCATCTAGAAATGGGACCGCTAGTGGGACCGATTCCCCGGAGGGGAAATTTTTCATCGAAAAACAAGCCATTAAGCATGGTGTTGGCGGAGACGGAGGGATTCGAACCCTCGGTACCCTGATAGAGTACGGTTCCTTAGCAGGGAACTGGTTTCAGCCACTCACCCACGTCTCCGGGCACCAGCGTTGGCTGTAGGGGCGGCGCTATAGTCGGCCCTTTGGCAAGCGGCAAGGTGGCTTGCAAAAAAACCGCAGTCCGCTTGCCGTGCGGGGGCGCCGCACCGCACGCGCATGGTTCGGCAGGCGTTCAGCCAGCGGTCGTTAGCCCTCAGGCCATTCGTCGCAAATCCGATTCGCTCCGGCGACGAGTGGTTGCAGGCGATGCGGGAAGCGATTCTCCTGCATGCGCACTAAACCGGGGCTGACACGAGCTTGCGAAAGGCCGCATATGAGCATGATGACCGCCCGTTTCCCTGACCTTGGCCGCCGCATTGCGGGAATGGCTATGGGAGCCCTCGCGGCATTGGCGCTGACCGCTCCGGCAGCGGCGCAGGATCTCGAGACCTTCGATCCCGATGCCGCCTACACCCAGCAGGGCAGCGCGGGCGGGATCGACGGTGATCTGGCCACACCGCAGGCCCCCCCCTGTGACGACGCAGGACCCCGCGCCTGCACAGACGGATCCGCAGTTCGACAGCGAGTTCGGTGATTACGCCGCCCCTCCGGCGACGGACACGGTACCGCTGCCCGAGCAGGGCGATGTCGCTCCGGTCACCACCGCCGCCCAGAACAGCGGACAAACCTATGGCGAGGATGACCTGATCGGCGCGGCCGAAGGCGTGTTCGGCAAGGGCGCGGAAGGCCTCGCCAAGCTGATCGAGGACCTGCTCAAGAAGCAGGGCGAGCCTAACGGCTATATCGTCGGGCGCGAAGCGGGCGGGGCGTTCATCGTCGGCGCACGCTATGGTTCGGGGACGCTCCACCACAAGGTCGAAGGCACGCAGCCGGTCTACTGGACGGGCCCCTCGATCGGGTTCGATGTCGGTGCCAATGCCGCCAACACCTTCGTGCTGGTCTACAACCTGTATGACACCGAGGACCTCTTCAAGCGCTATGCCGCGGGCGAGGGGCAGGCCTATTTCGTCGGCGGGCTCAATGCCAGCTACCTGCGCCGCGGCGATGTGGTGCTGATCCCCATCCGGGTCGGTGCGGGCCTGCGGCTCGGGGTCAATGCGGGCTACATGAAGTTCTCCAAGGAACAGAAGTGGTCGCCGTTCTGAGGCACGCTTTTTCCAGCCTGCATACGAAAAGCCGGTTGCGATGAAGGCGCGTGCGGGCCATGCGCTCGCCCATGATGCTTGACCGACTCAGCCCCCAGGCGCCTGACGCGCTGCTCGCCCTGATCCGCCTTTTCGCTGCCGATCCGCGTGAGGACAAAATCGACCTCGGCGTCGGCGTGTACCGCACCGAGGACGGGGCGACCCCCGTCTTCGCCGCGATCAAGGCGGCCGAACAGGTGCTGGTCGATACGCAGGAGAGCAAATCCTACCTCGGCCCTGAAGGCGACATGGGCTTTGTCAACGCGCTGATGCCCTATATTTTCGGCGCCGACCCGACGATGGGCGGGCGCATCCAGGGCATGCAGACCCCGGGCGGCACCGGCGCGGTGCGGCTGGCGCTGGGACTGGCGCAGAAGGCGGGCGTGAAGCGCGTCCACATGGGCGTGCCGAGCTGGCCGAACCACGCGCAGATCCTCGCCGACCTTGGCATGGAGCTCGCCCCCTTCGATCACGCGCAGGCGGATGGAACGGCGAACCTCGACGCCGTGCTCGCCGCGATCAATGGCGCGGGCAAGGACGAGGCGGTGCTGCTCCACGCCTGCTGCCACAACCCCACCGGCATCGATTACACCGCCGACCAATGGGCCGCGATTGCGCAGGCCTTTGCCTCCAGCGGCACCTTCCCGATCATCGATTCCGCCTATCAGGGCCTCGGCCACGGGATGGAGGAAGACGCCGCCGGAATGCGCGCGGTGCTCGCTGCGGTGCCGGAAGCCTTCATCGCGCATAGCTGCGACAAGAACTTCGGCCAGTACCGCGACCGGGTTGGCGCGTTCTACGTCATGGCTGCCGAGCGCGGGGCGCTGGATACCGCCTTCTCCAACGCCAATGCGCTGGCCCGCGCGGCATGGTCGATGCCGCCCGATCACGGCGGCGCGGCGGTGCGGATCGTGCTGCGCGATGCGGACATGACCGCGCAGTGGCTGGCCGAGTTGGCCGCGATGCGCGCGCGGATGCGCCAGGTGCGCGATGCGCTGGCCAGCGCAGGCACGGCGGGCCGGATCGATCTCACCCCCCTCGCCAGGCAGAACGGGCTGTTCTCGATGCTGCCGGTCAGCAAGGAGGAGGTCGCCCAGCTTCGCGAGGAGCACGGCATCTACATGGCTGCCTCGGGCCGCATCAACATCGCCGGGCTGACTCCGGGCAACCTGCCCAAGTTCATCGCCGCTCTGGCTGCGGTGGCGGGCTGAGGCTGCGCTGATGCTCGATCGCCAGCCCGTGCTGGAGGGCGAGCATGTCCGCCTTCGTCCTTTGCGCGAGGACGATTGGGACGCCCTGTTCGCGGTCGCCTCCGACCCGCTGATCTGGGCGCAGCACCCCGCGCATGACCGCTGGCAGGAACCGGTGTTCCGCGCTTTCTTCGACGACGCGCTGGCGAACAAGGGCGCCCTGGTCGTGATCGACGCCAAGACCGGAGGGGTGATCGGATCGTCGCGCTTTCAGGGGCTGGACGAGGCGGGCCGCGGCTCGGTCGAGATCGGCTGGACGTTTCTGGCGCGCTCGCATTGGGGCGGGCGATACAACCACGAAATGAAGCGCCTGATGCTCGCCCACGCCTTGGCGAGCCTTGGGGAATGCCGGTTCATTGTCGGCGAGACCAACACCCGCTCGCGCCGCGCGATGGAGCGGATCGGCGCAACACTGACCGACCGCCGCGAGGAGCGGATCATGGCGGGCGGCGCGGTGGTCCCGCACCTCACCTACGCGATCACGCGGGAGAGTTTCGCGAACGGGCCGCTGGCGGGGTGAGGCTGGCGATGTTGGTGCCGTAAGAAGTTGCGGCCGCTTCCAGGACCCAGCGAGCGCTGCGCGAATGTCCGGGATTGGGTGATTAGCTGCCGGCGTGCCTCTGCCGTCACCCCAGCGAAAGCTGGGGCCTAGGGCCGCAGGATGCAGTGGTTGCCGCCCTAGGTCCCAGCTTTCGCTGGGATGACTGGCAATGTCAGGTTTTGGGGTGCCGCCGAGCTAACGGGAATGACCGAAAGTGGGGGGGAGCGGACAAATTCGATGCATGTTGGAGATGGTTTGAGCATGCGGTTAAATCGAGGTTGGCGATACACCGTAGATTGTGAACCAGTAGCCGTTTTGCGAATGATAATTCACAATGCAGTCGCGTTTTTCGATCACCGTGCCAGTGAAACCCGACCCAAGATAAATGAATTTTCTGATTTCAGTCTCTGATTTATCAGCGAAGGCTACCTCGCCTACGCTAGCCGGAGCTTCTGCCGCCGCTCGAGGCAAACTGTTTACAGGCAGATTACACGCAGCTTCAACCTCCTTAATCGCGGCCAAGCGATCCGATTGCCCATCGCATCCGCACAAGGCCAAGGCGAACAGGGTGAAGTATTTTATTTTCAAAACTTCCTCGGGCAAATTGATATTAAAAAATCGAAGGGATTTTGGCTAGCATATGCCAAAGAATGGGAATGACCGCAAAGGGGTCGAAACCCGAACGGCAGTTACTGGCAAGATTTTCGCCAATCCCGCCGCTATCGCGCGCGCCCGCTTTCGCGTAGTCTGCCCGCAGCACGTCGCACCGGGAGCCTGTCATCGAAAAACGCCTGATCTATCGTTCGCAGCCCTTCGGCTTTGACACTGCCATGCTGGCCGGGATTTTGTCGGCCGCGCGGCGCAACAATCCGCGGCTGGGCATCACCGGCGCGCTGATTTGCCGCCATGACATCTACCTCCAGCTGATCGAAGGCCCGGCCGAGGCGATCGACGCGCTCTATGCGCGGATTGTCGAGGATGACCGCCATTTCGATGTGCGGCTGCTGCTGAGCGAGGAAGCCAGCGGGCGAATGTTCCCCAACTGGGCGATGCTCGACGATACAGCACCATCGCTGTTCTGGTCGGCGCAGGATGTTGCGGCAGGGGCGCTTGAGGCGGCGAGCCCCAATGCGCTGCTTGCGCCCTTCATCAAGCTGAGCGTGGCCAACCCGGGCGGCTGATCACCCCGCCGCGGCGAGGCTCTGCATCCGCTTCAGATAGCGCGCCAGCACGTCGATCTCGAGATTGACGTGATCCCCCGCCGCCAGTTCGCCCAGCGTCGTCACCGCAGCGGTGTGGGGGATGATGTTGAGCAGGAAATCGCAGCTGCGATCCTCGCGGTCGCGCACGTCGTTGACGGTCAGCGACACGCCGTTGACGGTGATCGAGCCCTTTTCGGCAATGAACGGCGCCATCTCGGCGCGGGCGCGGATCGCGACCTGCCAGCTATCGCCATTGCGCGCGACCTTCACCACCTCGCCGACCGAATCGACATGGCCGGTGACGATATGCCCGCCGAGTTCGTCGCCAAGCCGCAGCGAAGGTTCGAGATTGAGGCTCGCGCCCGCGTCCCACATGCCGGGCACGGTGCGGCTGACGGTCTCGCCCGACAGGTCGACATCGAACCAGGCATTGCCCGCCGTGCCGCCACGCTCGACCACGGTGAGGCACACGCCCGAGCAGGCGATCGAAGCGCCGATATCGATCCGCGCCGGGTCCATCGGCGCGCTGATGCGCAGCCGCAGGTCGCCGCGCTGTTCGGCGGCGGCGATGGTGCCGATGGCGGTGACGATGCCGGTGAACATGGGTCGGGGTGTCCTCTAGGTGGTTCGGGTGCGCCAATAGGCGGCGAAGCTGTCGCTGCCAAGCTGGCGGCGTTCGGCAAGGCTCCAGCGGCCATGCGCTTCAGTCAGGCTGGTGAGGCCCAATGCGCCGAGAGCGCGGCGGCCGTCGCCGATCAGAATGGGGGCGGTGTAGAGATGAAGCTCATCGACCAGATCGGCGGCGAGGAAGGCGGCGGCCGTCTCGGCCCCGCCTTCGACATAGAGGTACTGCACCCCTTCGAGGGTCGCGATGGCCTGGGGCGAGGGCAGGGCGACGACACCATCGGCAGGCGAGGCCCCGCGCGTCAGCACCACCCGCTGCGGCGAGCGGGCTGCAAGACCGGTGAGGCGCACGTCGAGCCGGGGGCTGTCCGTGCGCCACGTCCCGCCGCCCACCAGAATCGCGTCATGCCGCGCGCGCTGGGCGTGGACATGCGCGCGCGCGGGCTCACCGGTGATCCATTGGCTTGTCCCGTCGGCCATCGCGATGCAGCCGTCCAATGAGGTCGCGAGCTTCAGTGTCACCCAAGGGCGCCTGAGGCGCTGGCGGGTGAGAAAGCCTGCGAGGCTGGCGGCAGAGGCGGGGTCAGCCAGCAGGCGGGTTTCGATGCCCGCCGCTTCAAGCCGTGCGATGCCCTCTCCTGCGGTGCGCGGGTCAGGGTCGATCTGGCCGATCACCACACGGGCGGGGCGGGCGGCAAGGATCAGGTCTGCACAGGCCGGGCCGCGCGCCGATTGATGCGCGCAAGGTTCGAGCGTGACGTAGAGCGTCGCCTCCGCCAGCACTTCGGGCGCGAGGCCCGCCAGCGCCATCGCTTCGGCATGGGGGCGTCCGCCCGCCTGCGTCCACCCGCGCGCGATGACGCGGCCGTGATGCACCACCAGAGCGGCGACGCCCGGATTGGGGCGCGAGAGCGGGCGCGCGCGCAGGGCGAGCCGCGCGGCGGCGGCCATCCAGTCGTGATCGGACGGGAGCAGGCTTGCGGCTATTGTCCGGCGCTTTCATTCGTCGGTGCGACGCCAGCCTCCTTGCGCCGCTTGGCGGCCGCCGCTTCCTCGGCGGCGCGCTCGGCTTCGGCCTTGCGCTCGATGGCCTCGACATCCATCCCCGCCGCCTTGCCAAGCGACTTGTAAAGCTCGCGCTTGCGCTCGGCGATGCGGGCCTGCTCGGCAGCGCGCAGGTCCTTTATCTGCTGGTTGGCGAGGTTCTCGGCCATGATTTCGGCATCGGTCCGCGCGGGTTCGAGCGTGGTGATATAGGTCACCTTGGGCCGCTCGGGCTCGCCATAGACGGTGCTGTTCATCCCCCAATAGAGCATCCCGGCGACCGGCAGGATCGACATGATCAGGATCGGCACGCGATAGGGCTGGGGACGACGGATCTCGGTCCAGAAATCGGCAAGGCCGGACGCAGGATTGAAGCGCGATTTGGAGAGCATCGGGCCAATATAGGGGCAGGCGGCGCTATCGCAAAGTCTCGCCTTAGCCGAAGCTCGCGTAAAGCCCGCGCCCGTGTTCCTTCAGCCACCGGTCTGCCGCCGCGATCTCGCCTTCGAAGATGCGGCCGAGCAGTGCATGAAAGGCTGGCGAGTGGTCGAAGTGGACAAGATGCGCGACCTCGTGCGCCACCACCGACCGGCGCACGAAATCGGGGGCCTGCACCAGCCGCCAGTTGATGCGGATGCGGCTTTTGTCCGAGCATGATCCCCAGCGCCGCTGCGCCCGCGTCAAGCCGAGCGGCACCGGATCAAGGCCCGCCGCCGCGCAGTAATCGCGCATGTCTCCGTCGGCGAGGCGCAGCGCCTCGGCCTCCAGCCAGCGGCGGATGCGCAGTTCCAGACCCGTCTCCGGCCCGCCGATCTTCAGCACGTCGCCATCGACCACCGGACGGCGGGGATTGCGCGCCTCCCACGCCAGCCGCAGCGTCCCGCCGCGATAGAGCAGATCGCCGCCCGGTTCGGGCGCGGCGCGTTGCGGCATCTTGGCGAATTGTTCGGCCAGCCAGCCCTTGCGCGCATGGGCGAAGGCGAGGGCCTCGCGCCCCTCGGCCCAGGCGGGCAGGGTGATCCGCACCTCGCTGCCATCGGGCGCGAGCCGCAGCGTCAGCCGCCGCGCATTGCGCATCCGCTTCAGCACGATCGGCACGCGCTTGCCGCCAAGGTCGATATCGGGATCGAGGGGCCGTTTGACCGAGGCGCCGCGCAGCCAGTCGATCATGTGTCGACCTTCCGCCAGTCGCCACGCGCGCGGGGCCATTCGGTGATGTGGTGCTCGATCGGCCCGGCATCCACTTCGCTGACCGCGCGTCCCACGATCGACACGCCTGCCCGTCGCACCGCATCGCGGTCGCCCGAGAGAAGGTAGTGCCAGTCCGGGAGCGGACGGCCCTCGTTGCGCAGGCGGTAGGCGCAGGTCTTGGGCAGCCAGCTCACCTGTTCGACGATCCTGAGCGTCAGGCGCAGGCAATCGGGGACGAAGGCCTTGCGGTTGCGATAATCGCTGCACTGCGCGGTGCGGGTGTCGAGCAGGCGGCAGGCGATGTTGGTGTCGATCACCTCGCCGGTGTCCTCGTCCTCCAGCTTGTGCAGGCAGCAGCGGCCGCAGCCATCGCACAGCGCTTCCCATTCGGGCCGGGTCAGCTCGCCCAGGGGCAGCTCCCAGAAACGCTCCCTCAGTTCACCCATCGGTCCAGTTCCGCCGCCACCGCTTCGCCGCCCTTGTCGGTGGGCAGCGTCGCAAGCGGCGCGCCATCGGGGCCGAACAGGAAGGTGATGGTCGAATGATCGACGAGGTAGCCGCCGCCTTCGGTGGTTTCCCCCTTGCCGTAAGCCACCGCAAAGGCCTTGGCCGCGGCGGCGACCTGTTCGGGCGTGCCGGTCAGCCCGACGATGTCGGGGGAGAAGGCAGCGGTGAATTCTCCCACCACCGCGGGCGTATCGCGTTCGGGATCGACCGAGATGAAGATCGGCGTGATCTTTGCCGCCTTGGCCGGGTCCTGCGCCTTCAGCACCTTCAGCCCCTGCGCCACGCGCTGCATGTCGGTGGGGCAGATATCGGGGCAATAGGCGTAGCCGAAATAGACGATGCGGTATTTGCCCGCAAAATCACCCCAGCGCACGGTTTCACCCTTGCTGTTGGTGAGCGTGAAATCACCCCCGATCGACGCGCCTGCCAGTGGCGGCTCTTCCTTCGGAGTGGTCGCGCCGCACCCGGCAAGCGCCAGAGCAGCCGCAATTGCGACGGAGAGTGTGGCGGAAGGCTTGTTGATGCGGTTCATGCTCTGCTAACTGGTCGCTTGCGAATGGCGGCTCGGCCCGCCCCCGCGCCGTGCCTCACGATTTGTGTGGCAGGTAATGCGAAAGGATCAAACCTTGGCTCTCGATGTTTTGCGCAAGTTAGGGACTCGCCGCGCGATTGCCAGCGCGATTGTGCCTGCCCTTGCGCTGGCGCTGGCCGTTCCGGCCGCCGCGCAGTTCCAGTCGGAAGGCTACCAGTTCCTCGAAGCGGTCAAGGAACGTGACGGCGACAAGGCAACCGACATGCTGTCCAAGCCGGGCACCCAGATCGTCAACGCCCGCGACATCACCAGCGGCGATACCGGCCTGCATGTGGTGGTGGCGCGCAGCGATGTCTTGTGGATTCGCTTCCTGCTGCAACGCGGGGCCGATCCGAACATCCGCAACAAGAAGGGCATCACCCCGCTCCAGCTGGCAACCGCGATGGGCTTTGCCGACGGGGTGGAGGCGCTGATCAAGGGCGGGGCGACCGTCAATGTGTCTGACCAGACGGGCGAAACGCCGCTGATCGCCGCCGTGCACGCGCGCAACGTGGCGATGGTGCGGCTGCTGCTGGAAAAGGGTGCAGACCCCGATCACAATGACAACTCGGGCCGGTCCGCGCGCGATTACGTGACATTGATGAGCAGCAACACGCTGATGCTGCAAGAATTCGAAAACGCCGACAAGAAGCGCGCGGCGGCGGGAACCAAGAAAGATTACGGGCCTTCTTTCTGACATGACCGATTTTTCCGATCTCACGCTCGACGAACTGCGCGTCGCCCTCGCCCCCGATATCGCGGCCTCTGCGATCTTTGACGGGTGGAACGAAACCGCGCTGGTCGCCGCTGCCGAAATGGCGGGTGCCGACGTCGATGTGGCAAAGCTCGCCTTTCCGGGCGCGAAGCCGATGGACATGGTCGAGGCGTGGATCACCAGCGTCGATCAGGCGATGGAGGCCGAATGGCCGGCAGAACGCCTCGCCACGCTCAAGATCCGTGAACGCATCCGCGCGCTGGTCGCCTTCCGGCTGGAAGCGGTTTCCCATATTGATGAAGCCGTGCGCCGCGCGCTGGCGGTGATGGCACAGCCGCAGAACGCGCGCCGCGGGCTGAAGCTCGGCTGGCGTTCCGCCGACATCATGTGGCGGCTCGCGGGCGACACAGCGACCGATTACAACCACTATACCAAGCGCGCGATCCTCGCGGGCATCTACTCGGCAACGCTGGCGGTGTTCGTGAACGACGATTCCGAGGGCAAGGCCGATACCTATGCCTTCCTCGACCGGCGGATCGACGGCGTGATGAAGTTCGAAAAGGCCAAGGCGCAGTTTCTCGGCAAGGACCGCGAACTGCCGAGCCTGACGCGCTTCCTCGGGCGGCTGCGCTACCCGGCGCGGTAACCGGCCTCAAGCAGCGCAGCGGTAGGCGGACAATAACGCATCCGAACTGGTGATTATCCTTAAGCCGCGCCTCGCGCAGGCGGCCAACCTTGCCTATTGCCTGTCACAGATTCGCAGCGCATCCTCGCGGGCAGGATCAAGACATTGACGGGAAGGGTATTTCGATGGCGGGTTCGCTCAACAAGGTCATGCTGATTGGCAATCTGGGCGCTGATCCGGAAATCCGCAGCTTCCAGAATGGCGGCAAGGTCGCCAACCTGCGCATCGCCACGTCCGAACAGTGGAAGGACAAGGCGACCGGGGAGCGCAAGGAAAAGACCGAGTGGCACACGGTCGCGATCTTCTCCGAAGGCCTCGTCAGCGTGGTCGAACGCTTCCTGAAGAAGGGCAGCAAGGTCTTCGTGGAAGGCAAGCTGCAGACCCGCAAGTGGCAGGACCAGAACGGGCAGGACCGCTACAGCACCGAAATCGTCATCCAGGGCCTCGGCGGCACGCTTACCATGCTTGATGGTCCGCAAGGCAGCGGCGGTGCAGGCGGCGGCATGGGCGGCGGCGGCGGTCGCTCCGGCGGCTTCAGCGGCGGCGGTGGCGGTGGTAGCTGGGATCAGGGCGGTGGCGGTTCGTCGGGCGGCGGCTTCGGCGGCGGCGGCGCGCCTGCGGGCGGCGGCGGCTACGACGATCTGGATGACGATATTCCGTTCTGAGCCACGCAGATAATCAAAGATCACATCAAGGCCCCGCAAGCGATTGCGGGGCTTTTTTGTGGCTCGAATGTAAAAACCTTTTGACATTTTCAACGAGAATGTAAAAACATCTGAACATCAAATCGGATGATGAGGTGAAGATGATGTCGTACCGCGCGAAATTCCGACTGCTTGGCGCACTCACGATCGCGGCCGTGTTGGTGGCCGGTGTGGTGTTCGCACAGTTTATCCCGCTTGGCGGGGGCAGTCCGCAGCCGCTGCTGATCTACCCCCTCATGCTGGCACTCTACGTGCCGGTGCTCGCTCTTACCTGGCTGTGGTGGCGCAAGATCGACGATCTGCAGCAGCAAGGCCAATTGGTCAGTTGGTACTGGGGCGGCACCTTCGGCGGTCTGGCGCTGCTGATCTACGTTATGACCTTCTTTGGGCGCGAAAGCGACTTCACGCAGGGCGCCGTCATGATGGCGATCGCGCAGCTTGCCGGATTCCTGATCGTGTGGTTCGTCTGGCAACTACGCGGCCGTGGGCAGTCGGAATGAAAAACTGCCTCCGCGAGCTGCGCAAGGCGCAAGGCCTCAATCAAGGGGACTTGGCAGAGCGGCTGGAAATCTCTCGCCAGACGATTATCGCGATCGAGGCCGACAAATATGACCCGTCGCTGCCCATGGCCTATCGCATGGCCGCCTATTTCGGTGTTCCGGTGGAAGAATTGTTTCTGAACCCATGGAAGGTGAGCGACCGTGAGGTTTGCCCCCCTCCAGACCCCGGTTAGACCCCCCTTAGCCCCGTTTTGCGGTGTGTTTCATGTGAAACAACCGACGCCAGCGACCGGTTAGCAGGCCTCAGTCCTTCTTCAGCCCCGCCAGCATATCCGCGAGCGGGCCGAGCTGCTCGCCCTCGGCAACGATCCCTGCCGCTTTGCGGGCCGCATCGGCGTTCGGCCCTTCGGCATAGGGATCGATGGCAAGGCCCAGCGTCTGCGCCACAGCCTCGCCAAGGTCGAACATCTCGCCGGCAAATTCGATCTCGTCGCAGTCGTCGGCTAGCAGTTCGATTTCCTCGGCATCGGTTGCAGGCCGCTGGTTTTCCTCGACAAAGCGCAGATCGACAGGCTCGTCGATACGCACCGGGAAGTCCTCTCCGCTGATCGCGCAGGGCTGCATGATGTCGGCGCGCATCCGCCCCGTCGCCCGGATCGCGCGCGGTTTCTGCTCCAGTGCCACTTCGGCGCGCAGGGCATGCACCGCTCCCAGCCCGAACCGCACGGCGAGCGCGGCGCGCTCGGCCTCGGTCGCCTCGATGACCAGCGACTCGCCGGGCAGGGGGCGAACCTTGACCATGCGGGTCAGTTCGGAAGGGGGCAGCGGGGCGCTCACCAGATCGCGCTCGCTTTCAGCATTTCGGCCTCGGAAAAGCGGCCCAGACGCTCGAACAGCTTCATCACGCGTTCCGCCACGGCACGCGCGCTGGCGGCCTCGTCCGCGCCTTCGGCAAAGGTGACATTGCGCTGGATCGCGCCGGTCAGCTTGTCCATGTCGCCCGCATTCAAGGCGCTGCGGTAGGCCCCGAGCCTGCCGCCCAGCACGCTCATCAGCTTGCCGATGCGCTTGCCCACGACCACGTCATTGACCCCGAATTCGCGCAGCTGCCCGTCCATATCCTCGACGAACAATTCCGCCAGCAGAGCGCTTTCTGCGCGCATGTCGGAGGCTTCGATGCGCACCATCACCGCGCTCAGCACGGCGGTGATCATGTCGAAGCGCCCGGCGATCGTGTCCGCCACGCCGCACTCTGTGTAATAGACGGAATCGCGCGCAAGCTCGATCACCCGGTGCCACAGCGGCCGCACGCTTTCGCGCGGGTCCGGGGCAGTGCCGAGCAGGCGGGAGAGGAAGGACATGGGGTAACGGGCCTTTCGCGCGGTGTTCCAAAGCAGGTGACAGGGCCGCCGCGTGGCCCTTCGCATCCTACGGCAACGCACGAGCCGCGGATGCGTTCAACAGCCGTTCAACCCGACTGTCCCACCGCTTTGCCATATGGTGCGTTGCAAGCTTGCGCCTACCCCCTTAAAGCACCTCGCCCAAGGGACAAGAGCGCGACTTTGCGCAGCACAACACGGGACGGATACGGTTTGGCGCAGATGAACGCTTCGATGCATAATGCAGGCACGGGGAATTCCGGCTGGCGCAGGCTGCGCGGCGCGGCGTTGCTGGCTATGGCCGCCACCCTGCTGCCGGCCTGTACCGCAATCCGCGAATCGCGTGGCTATATCGTTGACCCGCTGCTGGTGGACGTGATCCAGCCGCGCATCGACAACCAGCAATCGGTCGAAGGCACGCTGGGGCGCCCCACGTTCACCAGCCAGTTCGGCACGCCGACCTGGTATTATGTGTCGAGCATTACCGGCCAGCGCCCGTTCAGCCGTCCGCGGATTCGCGAGCACAGCGTTCTGGCGGTGCAGTTTGACGAAGCGGGCCGGGTGACCAACGTGGAACGCAGCGGGGTCGACAAGGTCGTGTACCTTGATCCCAACGGCGACAAGACACCGACGCTGGGCCGCGAGCGCGGCTTCCTGGAAGACCTGTTCGGCAATATCGGCCAGGTCGGCGGGGCAGGCGTGGGCGGCGGGCCGGGCGGCGGACCCAACGGCCAGTAAGCGCCCTGACGCCCTGCGCGCTTGATCCGTGGCGCGGGCGCTCCATATTGCCCGCATGACACACGATCCTTCGGCCCACGGCCTCGTGCAGTGGCACGGCACTACCATCATCGGCGTCCGGCGCGGCGGCACCACGGTCATCGCGGGTGACGGGCAGGTGTCGATGGGCAACACGGTGATGAAGCCGAACGCCCGCAAGGTGCGCCGCATCGGCGATGGCAGCGTGATCGCGGGCTTTGCCGGAGCGACTGCGGATGCCTTCACCCTGTTCGAGCGGCTCGAGAAGAAGCTCGAACAATATTCCGGTCAGCTGATGCGGGCTTCAGTGGAGCTCGCCAAGGACTGGCGCACGGACAAATATCTCCGCAATCTCGAAGCGCTGATGATCGTTGCCGATCACGACACGCTGCTGGTGCTGACCGGCAATGGCGATGTTCTGGAACCGATCGGCGAAATAGCCGCCATCGGATCGGGCGGGAACTTCGCGCTCGCCGCTGCGCGGGCGATTGCCGACTACGAGAACGACGCCGAAGTGATCGCCCGCAAGGCGATGGCAGTCGCGGCGGACATCTGCGTCTTTACCAACGGCAATTTGACGGTCGAGACGGTTTAGCCCTATCCGTTCTGGCCCGCGATCAATCGCGGATTGGGCAGAAGCAGAAAACATGACGCCGGACATCGTGGCTGCGCAGCGCAAGGTCTCCGCGATCCAGTTGCTGCGCGCGCTCGCCGCCTTGACGGTTGCGGCTGTGCACATTGCCTTCGGTTTTGCCGACCAACTGGGAAACGGCCTCGGCCTCGGCCACAACTGGCGCGGCGAGCGCGAGGCGCAGCTGGCGGTGATGCTGTTCTTCATTATCTCGGGCTATGTGATGGTGACCGCAGCGCAAGGCCGGTTCGGCACGCCCGGCGCGCGCGGAACGTTCTGGCGGCGGCGTTTCATCCGCATCATGCCCCCTTACTGGCTGGCAAGCGCGCTGATGGCGGCGGTGCTGACCATCTTTTTTGCGCGCACGCCGGACGCGGCGCATTTCCTCCGCTCGCTGGCACTGATCCCGGAATGGCCGAGGGGCGGGGAGCTGCGGCCGCTGGTGTATCTGTGGGTCGGCTGGACCCTGCTGTACGAGATGGCGTTTTATTTCATCTTCGGCCTGTTCCTGCCGCTGCCGCGCCGCCGGGCGATCCTGGCGGTGGCGGGTACGTTAGGGGTGATGATCCTCGCAGGGTTCTGGGTGCCGCCTGTCGATCCGCTTCTCTTCGCGCTGACCCGCCCCCTGCCGGTGATGTTCGCGGCGGGGATGGCGCTGGCGCTGTGGCGCGCGGGCGGGGGAATCCTGCCAAGCGGACTGCGCTGGCTGGTGCTGCTCGCGATCATCCCGGCGGTCCTGCTTGTTCCCGCTCCTTTCGAGCCGACCGCAGGCGGATGGGATTTCCTGGCATGGGCAGGGCTGCCCGCGCTGCTGATCGCAATTGCCGCGCTCGGCGGGCCGCTGGCTCTGCCCGCAGAGCAGCTCATCACCAAGGCAGGCGATGCGAGCTATGCGATCTATCTCCTGCATGTGCCGGTCGCGTGGTTCTGGCTGTGGTTCTGGGGGCGGCTGCCGGGTTTCGATGCCGGGCCGTGGGACTATCTCGCCAGCGCGCTGGCCGCGACCATCTGTTCAAGCTGGCTGTTCTTCCGCTGGATCGAGCGGCCGATGACGCTGGCCTTGAACCGCTGGCTGGCGGGGCCACATAGCTTGCAGGAACCCGATAGAAAGACCCCATGACCACCTCTTCCCCCCTTCAGGCGCTGACTCCCAAGGCGATTGTCGCCGCGCTCGACGAACACATTATCGGCCAGGCTGATGCTAAGCGTGCGGTTGCCGTGGCGCTGCGGAACCGCTGGCGGCGGCAGCGGCTCGGTGCGGACCTGCGCGACGAGGTGACGCCGAAGAACATCCTGATGATCGGGCCGACGGGTTGCGGCAAGACCGAGATCAGCCGCCGGCTGGCCAAACTGGCCGAGGCCCCGTTCATCAAGGTCGAGGCGACCAAGTTCACCGAGGTCGGCTATGTCGGGCGCGATGTCGAACAGATCGCCCGCGATCTGGTGGAAGAGGCGATCCGGCTGGAGAAGGAACGCCGCCGTGAAAAGGTGCGCGAAGCCGCGTCCGAAGCGGCGATGGACCGCCTGCTCACCGCGCTGGTCGGCGATAACGCCTCCGAAGCGACCCGCGCCAGCTTCCGCCAGCGCATCGTCCAGAATGCGATGAACGATGTCGAGGTCGAGATCGAGGTGAGGGATACCCCTGCCGCACCCTTCGACATGGGCAACATGGGCGGTCAGATGGGGATGATCGACCTTTCCGACATGATGGGCAAGGCACTGGGGCGGAAGAACACCCGCCGGCAGAAGCTGCGCGTGCCCGATGCGTGGGACCGGTTGGTCGAGGAGGAGGCCGACAAGCGCCTTGATCAGGACGATGTTGCCCGCGCCGCGCTCCTGAACGCCGAAACCAACGGGATCGTGTTCCTCGACGAGATCGACAAGATCGCGGTTTCCGACGTGCGCGGCGGTTCTGTCAGCCGCGAAGGCGTGCAGCGCGATCTGCTGCCGCTGATCGAAGGCACCACGGTCGCCACCAAATACGGGCCGATGAAGACCGACCACGTGCTGTTCATCGCCTCGGGCGCGTTCCACGTGGCCAAGCCTTCGGACATGCTGCCCGAATTGCAGGGCCGCCTGCCGATCCGGGTAGAACTGCGCGCACTGACCGAGGCGGATTTCGTGCGCATTCTGTCGGAGACCCGTGCCAATCTCGTCGCGCAGTACAAGGCGCTGCTCGGCACGGAGAACGTCACGCTCGAATTTACCGATGATGCCGTCCACGCCATCGCGGCGATCGCGGCGCAGGTGAACGCCAGCATCGAGAACATCGGCGCGCGGCGCTTGCAGACGGTGATGGAGCGGCTGCTCGAAGAGATCAGCTTCGAGGCGGAGGATCACGGGGGCGAGACGATCACCATCGACGCCGCCTATGTCGAGGCGCGGCTGGCAGGGCTGGCGGGGAATACCGACCTCAGCAAGTACATCCTGTAATGGGCGCCGGGCCGGTCAGCGACCTTGCGGGGATGCTGGCGGGCATGGCCCCGTTACTTGACGCGCGGCGCTGGCACTTCGCGTTGGTCGATGGCGATGCACCCGCAGAAGCCTTCGCATTGATCCGCGAGGATGAGGGGACGACCGCCATCCTCCCGGACCAAAGTGGTGATTTTGCCCGCATCACCCTCACCGTCCACTCGGCGCTTAACGGCGTGGGGCTGACGGCAGCGGTAGCCACCGCGCTGGCTGACGCAGGCATCGCCTGCAATGTCGTGGCGGGGTTTCACCACGATCACCTGTTCGTGCCGTGGGAACGGCGTGACGAGGCGCTGGACATTCTCCAACGCCTCGCCGCCGCGGCCTGATCACTCGCCGAGCAGGTACTTTTTCCAGAACACCAGCTGCGCGAGGAAGGCGTAGTCTGCGTTGGCCTTCTTGCGGAAGCCGTGGCCTTCATCGGCTGCGACGAGATGCCATGCTTCCCCGCCATTGGCGCGGATTGCGGCCACCATCTGGTCGGCTTCGGATTTCGGCACGCGCGGATCATTCGCCCCGGTGATGACGAACATCGGCTTGCTGATCTCGCTGACGCGGGTCAGCGGGCTGATTTCCGTCAGCTTGGCGCGCTGCGCCGGATCGCGCTCGTCGCCATATTCAACCCGGCGCAGGTCCTGGCGGTAGGGGTTGGTGTTTTCGAGGAAGCTGACGAAGTTGCTGATCGCCACGATGCAGGTGGTCGCGGTCAGCTTGTCCTTGAGCTGGACCGCCGCGGCATAGCACATATACCCGCCGTAAGATCCGCCGGTCAGCCCGACCTTGGCCGGATCGACCGCCGGATCGGCGCGCAGCGCATCGATCAGCGCGGCCATGTCCTTGACCGAATCCTCGCGCTTGAACGGCCCGTTGTCGAGGCTGACGAAGGTCTTCCCATACCCGGTCGAGCCGCGCACGTTGGGGTAGAACAGGCCAACGCCGAGTTCGTTGAGGTAGTAGTTATCGGCCCCCATGTAGCCGGCTGTGCTCTGCCCTTCAGGCCCGCCGTGCACATCGACAATCAGCGGCCGCTTGCCCGGGAACTTGGCGGGATCGGGCATGTAGAGCAGGCCCGATACCTCCAGCCCGTCAAAGCTTTTAGTCGTCACGATCCGCGGTTCGACATTGACCTGCGGGTCAAGCCCGCCGGTCTCGCTTTGCGTCCAGCGGGTCAGCTGCATGGTCGCCGGGTCGAGCGACCACACATCCGCCGCGCTCTTGGCGCTGGAGAAGGAAAAGCCGATTTCGCCCCAGGGTGCGAATTCCAGCCCGCCGATCTGGCCAGCGGGCAGGGCATCAACCTTCGTCACCTTGCCGCTGGCAACATCGAGGATGCGCAAAGTGTCGGAGCCCGCTTCATTGACTTCATAGACAATGGTCTTGCCATCGTCCGAGATATCGAAGCCGTCGACATCCCAGTTCTCGCGGCTGACAGGCTTGAACTTGCCCGTGGCAGGGTCAAGGCGCCCGAGCCGCTGGAAGTCCGAACCTGCATCGCTCGTCACCCACAGCGTGCCATCGGGCGCGACTTCGACGCCGCTATAGGCGATCTGCGCTTTCGGATCGCCGATCGGCGTCATGGCGCCAGTGGCAAGATCGAGCCGGTAGAGGTCGACATCCTGCACTGACCGGTAATCGGCGACATAGGCGGCGGTCTTGTCGGGCGAGAAGGCGGTGATGGCCCAGCCGCCGCCCTTGCTTTCATGCACGATCCGCGTCGAGGCAGGATCGCGCGGGTCCATGACATAAAGGTCCGAATCCACCCCGTTGCGGCGGGTGGAGCTGAAGCCGATGAGGTCCCCGTCACGGCTCCACGCATTGATCTGGTTGCGGCTTTTGCCGTCGGTGAGCAGGGTCAGGCGGCCATCCTTCAGCGTGTGAAGCTGGAAGTATTCGTCCCCGCCGCGATCCTTGCTGACGACGATGACATCCCCCTTGGTCGGGGCATAGGTGCCGCGCACCGTCTCTGCCTCGAAGCTGATCTGGGTGCGCGCACCCATCGGCATGGCGATACGGTGGAGCTGGCTGACATTGGCAAAGCGCGTGGAGATCAGCACGGCGCGGGTGTTCGGGTCCCAACCGGCAAAGCCTGCGCCGCGGGATTCAAGATAGGGGCGCACGCGCTCCGCCATCTCGAGCGGGATCGGCGGCATCTCTTCTGCGGTGAGGGCCGCGGGGACCGGTACGCTCGGCGGCGCGGCGGGGGCGGGCGCGTCCTGCGCCGAGGCGGGAATGGCGGCGCTGGCGAGCAGCAGGGCAAGCAGACGGGCGTGACGCATGGGGCTCGTTCTCTCTCGTTTGGTGGAAGGCCCCAGGAAAGGGGACTTGTGACAGAGAGGTAACGGGCGTCCGGCGGGCAGGCAATCGGCTTGGCTGACCGCGCGGGCGGTTATTCCGCAGCTTCGGCGGCAGGTCCGGTATCGGTCTCGGGCCGCTCGCTCGCCTGGCGTGTCCACATTTCGGCATAAAGCCCGCCGCGGCTCAGCAGGGCCGTGTGGCTGCCGCTTTCGACCAGACGGCCGTGGTCCAGCACAAGGATATTGTCGGCATCGGCAATCGTCGAAAGCCGGTGCGCGATGGCGATTGTGGTGCGGCCCTTGGCAATCCGGTGCAGCGTGGCGAGGATTTCCTGCTCTGTCCGTGTGTCCAAAGCACTGGTCGCTTCATCGAGCAGCAGGATCGGCGGGTTCTTGACCAGCGTCCGCGCAATGGCGACGCGCTGCTTCTCGCCGCCCGAAAGCTTGAGGCCGCGTTCGCCCACCATTGTCTCGTAACGGTCGGGCAGGCGTTCGATCAGCGGGGTCAGCGCCGCATCGCGCGCGGCCTGCTCGATCATCGCCTGATCCGCGCCCTCCGCCCCATAGGCGATGTTATAGGCGAGGTTCTCGTTGAACAGCACCGAGTCCTGCGGGACAATCCCGATCGCGGCGCGCACGCTTTCCTGCGTGACCTCGGCGATATCCTCGCCCCCCACCAGCACGCGGCCGGACAGCGGATCGTAGAAGCGGAACAACAGCCGCCCGATGGTGCTCTTGCCCGCGCCCGAAGGGCCGACAATCGCGGTGGTGGTGCCGGCGGGCACCTCGAAGCTGAGACCGTTGAGGATCGTGCGCCCCGGATCATAGCCGAAGGTGACGTTGTCGAAGACCACGGTGGGCGTGCGCACAATCAGGGCGGGCGCGCCGGGCTTGTCCTTCACTTCGATATCGGTGTCGATCAGGCGGAACATCTCGGCCATGTCGATCAGGCCCTGGCGGATCGTGCGGTACACCCAGCCCAACACGTCGAGCGGGCGGAACAGCTGGATCAGGTAGGTGTTGACCAGCACCAGATCGCCGACCGTCATGGTGCCCTTGCTCCAGCCCCACACGGTATAGGCCATCGCCGCAGCGACCAGCGCATTGGTGATGACCGACTGCGCCATGTTGAGCAGGCCGACCGAATTTTCGGACTTGATCGCGGCCTGCGCATAGGCGCGCGCGGCCTGCGAGTAGCGGGCTTCCTCGCGATGCTCGGCCCCGAAGTACTTCACCGTCTCGTAGTTGAGCAGGGAATCCACTGCGCGGTACAGCGCCTTGCCGTCGAGATCGTTCATCTCGCGGCGCAGCTTGGTGCGCCACTCGGTAATCGCGCGCGTCACCCAGACATAAGCGACCACGGTGATTGCCGTCGCCGCGACCAGTTCGATCCCGAAATTGATGTAGAAGATCACGCCGACCGCAATCAGCTCGATGATCGTGGGGGCGATGTTGAACAGCAGGAAATAGAGCATCTGGTCGATGCTCTTGGTTCCGCGCTCGATGATCTTGGTGACCTCCCCGGTGCGCCGCGCGAGGTGGAAGCGCAGGGACAGGCGGTGGAGGCGGTGGAACACGTCCTCTGCCAGATGCAGCGTCGCGACCTGTCCGACCCGCTCGAAGGCGATGTTGCGCAGATTGTCGAAGGCGACCGAGGTGAAGCGCCCCAGTGCATAGGCCGCCACCAGCGCCAGCGCGACCGTCACGCCCTCGCGTGCGGTTCCCGACATCGCGTCGACCGCGCCCTTGTAAGCAAAGGGCAGGGCCAGCGTGACCGCCTTGCCCGCAAGCACCAGTGCCATCGCCACGACGATGCGGGTGCGCAGGCCCGGATTATCTTTGGGC
Organism: Porphyrobacter sp. ULC335; assembly: GCF_025917005.1. Classification (NCBI taxonomy): domain Bacteria; kingdom Pseudomonadati; phylum Pseudomonadota; class Alphaproteobacteria; order Sphingomonadales; family Erythrobacteraceae; genus Porphyrobacter; species Porphyrobacter sp. ULC335. Next base: position 3,483,165 of record NZ_CP078091.1, on the reverse strand, counting down.
CAGAGATAGGGCAGGAAGCGCTTGAGCGTCGCCCAGCTCTCCGTGTCGCGCGCGCGAGTCTTCTCATTGGCGGCGGGATCGGCGGGCGTTGCGGTTTCGGGTGGCATGACCTGCCCCATGTGGGCGCAGGGCAGCCATCCCGCAAGGACGCAGGGCTAGAGCACTTAATGCTCTAGAAGCGCGCCCGGTAATTTGCCGACTTGCGCGCCTCGCGCATCGCCCGTGCGACATCGGCAGGCACATCGAAGAGAATGCGCTGGCGGCCAAAGTCTATCGCCACCCGATCAAACAGCGCGAGATGCTGCATCCCGATCGAGAGCACGGGCTGATCCTGAAGCCCGAGCGCGGCAAAGGCCGGGGTGTCCGCAAAGGTGAGGGGCACATCGGTCAGCGACATGCCTTCTATTGTCAAAGAGCGCACGAAGGCGAGCTCGCCCACGATATCGACCCCGTTGACGTCGGTGGTGATGACTTCCTGTGCTCGCCGGGCGCGGATCCTGTCGCGCAGGGCAAGATTGCCAAGGCTCGCCTGCGCGCCGGTATCAATGATGACGGTGGCGCGCACGCCTTCCACCGTGGCGTCGGTGATCAGCAGCTGGCCCAGCTTGCTGCGCGCCCGCACCACAATGTCGAACCCGCCGCGCCGCTCTTTCTGTCCGGCGTCCTCCACCGCAATGGTCTGCTTGCGGAAATCGATCAGCACGCGGAAGTCCTGGAGAGCGTCGAGCCCGATGATCCCGTCTGCCCCCACGTGCTCGCGCGCCAGAACGGGTGCGGCAAAGTTGGTGTAGCTGTTGGTGCCGAACTCGATCCGGCTGACATCGACCATGTCGACCTCGCGGCGGCTGGCCATGCCGACCAGCATCGCCTTCCCCGCCGGTCCGAGCGCGGCTGCGGCGCGGATCTCGTGGGTGACAGCGGTCGCCTGGCTGCCGGTGTCGATCATGAAGGCATAGGGGCCGGTGCCTTCCACAATCACAGGGACAGTAAGCCGGTCGTGCCGCTCCTGTTCGAGGGCGAGCACTTCGGCGCCCTGATCAACAAGACCGGTGGCCACTGGGGGAGCGGTGGGATCGGCAGAGGGGGTGCTGGCGGTGGACGGTGAAGCAGCACCAAGCGCGGTGGCGACAAGGATGGTCCGGGCGATCATGGCAACTCTCCGATACGGCAAGGCGCTGATGGCTCTGTCCGTTGCCGGCGATCCTACCACTTTAAGGAGAGCTTCCCAACACGCCTGCGACTCACCTTTGAAGGGAAGGGGGCGCGGTCCAACAGTGAATCGGGGCCAACACGGGGCAGGAGCGGGTCTGGGGCGGTCCAGGCAGGCCAAAAGACCGATTCCGAGCCCCGATTCACCCGGATTCGGGGGCTCGTATGGGTCATTCACCCCACCTCAAAGGGGTGGAATGGGGCCGAAAGTAGGGAAAAAATGGCGGATTTCTGCGGTTCTTGCGTGCTCGTGAAATAAAATTGCAAAAAGCCGTTGACCGAATCACGAACCCCTCATAGATGGGCTCCACCGACGCGGCGCTGACGGCTTCCACCGCCACCGCAACGACCGGTCGCCAACAAATTCGGATAGCCGGTCCCCCGGTGTAAATCGGGGAACCAATCGCTGTCCGCTATTACTGTCTGGCGGCTCTTTGACATTGTTGGTTTTTGATGAAGGGACATGTGGGCGACGGCGCCCGGTCCGGGGACCTCAAGGCTCCGGTAACCGGTTAATTTATGCCGATGCCACATCCGACACAGGCTCCACGCCTGTCCGGATGGCAAGCATGTTCATTCGTATCCATTACGTTTGACAGCAGGTATCGGCTCCTTGCAGCTCATGCCAGACTGGAGGGTGGGGTTTTCCCCATGCTGGTTTGGTGTGTGACACAACTTGAGAGTTTGATCCTGGCTCAGAACGAACGCTGGCGGCATGCCTAACACATGCAAGTCGAACGAGACCTTCGGGTCTAGTGGCGCACGGGTGCGTAACGCGTGGGAACCTGCCTTTAGGTTCGGAATAACAGTGAGAAATTACTGCTAATACCGGATAATGTCTTCGGACCAAAGATTTATCGCCTTTAGATGGGCCCGCGTTGGATTAGCTAGTTGGTGGGGTAAAGGCCTACCAAGGCGACGATCCATAGCTGGTCTGAGAGGATGATCAGCCACACTGGGACTGAGACACGGCCCAGACTCCTACGGGAGGCAGCAGTGGGGAATATTGGACAATGGGCGAAAGCCTGATCCAGCAATGCCGCGTGAGTGATGAAGGCCTTAGGGTTGTAAAGCTCTTTTACCCGAGATGATAATGACAGTATCGGGAGAATAAGCTCCGGCTAACTCCGTGCCAGCAGCCGCGGTAATACGGAGGGAGCTAGCGTTGTTCGGAATTACTGGGCGTAAAGCGCACGTAGGCGGCTTTTTAAGTCAGGGGTGAAATCCCGGGGCTCAACCCCGGAACTGCCCTTGAAACTGGGAAGCTAGAATCTTGGAGAGGCGAGTGGAATTCCGAGTGTAGAGGTGAAATTCGTAGATATTCGGAAGAACACCAGTGGCGAAGGCGACTCGCTGGACAAGTATTGACGCTGAGGTGCGAAAGCGTGGGGAGCAAACAGGATTAGATACCCTGGTAGTCCACGCCGTAAACGATGATAACTAGCTGTCCGGGTTCATGGAACTTGGGTGGCGCAGCTAACGCATTAAGTTATCCGCCTGGGGAGTACGGTCGCAAGATTAAAACTCAAAGGAATTGACGGGGGCCTGCACAAGCGGTGGAGCATGTGGTTTAATTCGAAGCAACGCGCAGAACCTTACCAGCCTTTGACATCCTAGGACGACTTCTGGAGACAGATTTCTTCCCTTCGGGGACCTAGTGACAGGTGCTGCATGGCTGTCGTCAGCTCGTGTCGTGAGATGTTGGGTTAAGTCCCGCAACGAGCGCAACCCTCGTCCTTAGTTGCCATCATTAAGTTGGGCACTTTAAGGAAACTGCCGGTGATAAGCCGGAGGAAGGTGGGGATGACGTCAAGTCCTCATGGCCCTTACAGGCTGGGCTACACACGTGCTACAATGGCATCTACAGTGGGCAGCTATTCCGCAAGGATGCGCTAATCTCCAAAAGATGTCTCAGTTCGGATTGTCCTCTGCAACTCGAGGGCATGAAGGCGGAAT
>NZ_CP078091.1:3300000-3475000 GCF_025917005.1 Porphyrobacter sp. ULC335 | reverse complement strand
CCATCGCTCAGTAGAAGCAGCCAAGAACCGCGTCATGGATGCCTGTGCGGCTGCCATGGGCGAAGGCTGCATTTACTCAGAGGCGTGGACCGGCAACATCCTCATTGCCGTCGCAGTCGATGGCGGCGGAGGCGTGTGGCCCGAGGGCGCGGAAAGAAAGTCCGAAGCTGAAAAAGAAGCGCTCGACACCTGCAAAAAAATGGCTCGCGAATGGGGTTGCAAGATAGCCTTCAGCTTCAGAAACGTCCTCATCCCTGCGGGCGCTGATCAAAGCCACGATTATTCGGAGGACTACTTTCCGCAAGGTCCGGTGAAGCGCCGCAAATGGGCTCTGTTGGCCCAGCCTGATGGGGTTCCTTCCATGGCCTGGCAGCGCAAGACCTGGCTGCTCTCGGGCAGGGATAACTGGGCAGCTGCAAAGGAAGAAGTGGTCGCTCGTTGTCAAGCTGACACAGGAGCGAAGTGCAGCTTCGGCGTGGGTGTTGCTGATGGTGTTCTCATCCACTATGTGAACAGACGGGGACAGACTTCCTGGCTGAACGCGGCAGGTGCGGCGACGCCAGAGGCACGTGTGGCCGAATTCTGCACGCCTGACGAAATGCCTTGCCGCATATTGGCGCTTTACGATGCTGCAACACCCCGGCTTCAAGTCATATCAGAACCAGAGCCAACCCGCGGTTACATGTCGGTCGCATGGCCAACCAAGGCAGGCTGGCCGCGGCTCGCGATCGTGACGGGGCGGCCGACGCTCGCCGCAGCAAACGCGGATGCCATCAAGCTGTGCGAAAGCCAGAGCAAGCTGACGTGCGAGCTGTATCTCGACAACCCGGACAACCTGACCAGCATGTTTCTGGGCCTTTACGAGCTACCGGGAGACCAGCTTCACATTATCCGAGGGTACTCGATCGAGGATGTGAAGAAGAAGGCCGCCGAATCGTCCAAGAAGAACAATCTGACCTACACCAATCGCGCGCTCGTCGATCTGTACGAGCGCGGCGAAACGACACCGCTCTACAAGGATTGAGCCCGCTTCACCGCCACGCCGTCGCGGATCAGCCCATCCGCACGGTGCGCAGGAAGCCGCGTACCTGATCGCCGAGATGGGCAGCTTGCGACTCCAGTTCGTTGGCGCTCGACAGCACTTGCGAGGCGGCCGCGCCGGTCGAGAGCGACAATTGCCGCACGTCCTCGATATGGGCAGACACCTTCTCGGTCCCGCGCGCGGCGAGATCGATGCTTAGCGCCAGATCACGGCCGGCGACCGATTGCTGGTCGACAGCTGTCGCGATCGAGACGGCGGTGGATTCGAGATCCTTCACCTGCCCCGCAATCGCGCGGAGCGCCTTGACGCTCGCCCCGGTGGTGGACTGCATGGCGCGGATCTGGTCGGCGACCTTCTCGGTCGCGCGGGTGGTCTGCATCGCGAGTTCCTTGACCTCGCTGGCCACCACCGCGAAGCCGCGACCTGCCTCGCCGCCGCGCGCCGCTTCGATCGAAGCGTTGAGCGCGAGCAGGTTGGTGCGCTGGGCGATGGTCTGGATCAGTTCCACGATCTGGCCGACTTCATCAGCAGAGGCGGCAAGGGCAGAGATGGTATCGTCCGCTTCGCCCGTGGCGACGGTGGCGAGCCGCGCGAGTTCGCTCGACGAGGCCGCCTGACGGCTGATCTCGCTGATCGACAGCGCGAATTCGTCACTGGCGGCTGCTGCTGCGGTGGCGCCGGCGTTGGCCTCTTCCATCGATGCGGCCACTTCGCCGGTGCGGCGGCTGGCTTCTTCAGCGCTGGTCGCCATGCGCGAGGCTGTGGTGTGGAGCTGGCTGGACGCTGCCGCCACGCCGCTCACCACATCGCCGACGGTGCGTTCGAACTGGCGGGCCACATCATCGAGCAGTGCGGCGCGCTTTGCTTCGGCTTCAACCCGCTCGCGCTCACGATCCTGCTGGAGCTGCAATTCCTGCTCCGCGCGTTCCGAACGTTCGCGGGCGCGGTCCTCCATCCACTTGTTGGCACGTTTGAACAGTTCGAGCGCGCGGACCATCTGGCCCACCTCGTCCTTCCGGTCTGCGCCATCGATGTGGAAATGCCGGTCTCCGGCGGCGAGCTGGTTCATCGCCGCTGCGATCTCGACGATCTTGCGCGAGAAATCGCGCGACAGGTAGGTCACACCCAGCAGCAGCACGGCAGCGCCAACAATCGCCAGCGCGGCGAGGATCAGGATCATGTTGAAGAAGTAGCCGATGCCGGAGGCTTCCTGCTGCTCGCCGCGCGCCGCGATTGCGGCGGACAGCTTGGCGCTGGCAGCCATCACCGCGTTGCCCTGATCGGACACTTGCGCCGCAGCCGCATTGGCGTTCCCGCCGCCGCGCACCGTTTCGCTGGCGCGGTCAAAGGTGCTTTCGAACCGGGCGAGCTCCGCGCGAACCGTCTGCACCTGAGGTGCCAGTTCGGGCGCCTCCGTGGCGACAGCCGCTTCGATGGACGCCACCTGCGTCAGCAGCGCGCTTTCCCCGGCGCGTTGCTGTTCGCGCAGGGCGGGGCTGCGATCATAGAGCACGCGCACCGAGTGATAGCGCAATTCGCCCGCGGACGATTGCAGCTGCCCGGCGGCGACGAGGGTTTCCTGCACGCGGGCCGATGCGTTGTAGCGGTCCCACAGGTGGGTCAGGCCGAGGCCGATCACCAGGGTCATTAACAATCCGACGCCGAGGAAGGTGCCGAAAACCGCGTTGATCTTGCCCGACAGCGAAAGGTTGCGGAACCAGGTCAGGCGTTCGAGGAGCGTTGCGCTCGGTGCAGCGCCTGCGGCAGCAGCAGCACCGTCCAGTTCTTCAAGATCGAAGTCGGTTCTGAGGTCGCGCACGAATTCGGGAACAGCCTGTTCCTCGCGACGCTCCTGCAAGCTCATCATGTTCATGCCGCAATCCCCCGGGGTCTGGTTGCAAGCATTTATGAAGGAAAATCCTTTCCAAATGCTTGAGTCCGCGGAATTGCAGTGCGTTACTATCCGGCGCGAACCCGCGACAGGAAACCTTGAACTTGCGTGCGCAATGTGGAGGCCTGGGTTTCGAGACTGGTGGCGCTGGACAGCACCTGACTTGCCGCTGCGCCGGTCGAAAGCGAAAGCGCGCGCACTGTATCGACATGGCCTGCGACCTTCTCGGTCCCGCGTGCGGCCAGATCGATGCTGCGGGCCAGATCATGCCCGGCGACCGATTGCTGGTCGACCGCTGCCGCAATCGAGACCGAGGTGGTTTCCAGCTGCTCGATCTGCGCGGCGATGGTGCGCAGCGCGCTGACGCTGGCGCCGGTGGTCGATTGCATGGCGCGGATCTGTTCGGCGACCTTTTCGGTCGCGCGGCTGGTCTGGGTGGCGAGTTCCTTGACCTCGCTGGCGACCACGGCAAAACCGCGTCCGGCCTCGCCGCCGCGCGCGGCTTCGATCGAGGCGTTGAGCGCCAGCAGATTGGTGCGCTGGGCAATGGTCTGGATCAGTTCGACAATCTGGCCGACTTCCTGCGCCGAAGATGACAGCGCGCCGATGGTGCTGTCCGCCTGCCGCGCCGAAAGGCCTGCCTCGCGCGCCAGTTCTGCCGAGGAGGCGGCCTGGCGGCTGATCTCGCCGATCGACATGGCAAATTCGTCACTGGCCGCTGCCGCTGCTGTGGCGCCGAGATTGGCTTCCTGCATCGCGGATGCTGCTTCGCCGGTGCGGGCGCTGGCGTCCTCTGCGGTGGTGGCCATCAGCGTGGCGGTGGACTGCAACTGGCTGGACGCGGCAACCACGCCGGTCACGACTTCGCCCACGGTGCGTTCGAACTGGTCGGCAATGTTCTGGAGCACGCGTTCGCGTTCAAGCCGGGATTCCTCGCGCTGCACCTGCTCGCGTGCATGTTCGTCAAGCTCGGCCTTGGCGCGTTCGGCGCGTTCGCGGCTGAGGCGTTCAAGCCGCAGTCCGGCGCGGTGGAAGATTTCGGTGGCGCGCGCCATGTCGCCGATCTCGTCCTGCCGATCCTTGCCGCTGATGGTGACATCATGCTCGCCCGCAGCGATGCCGGTCATCTGCCGTGCCATTGCCGAGAGGGTCGCGCCCACGGTGCGATTGAAATAACGCTGTGCGAACAGGGTGATGAGCGTGAGGATCGTGGCCAGCGCAATCCACATCACCAGCAGGCGCGAGATCAACGCTGCGCCGTTGTCAGCCATGGCGTCGGCTTCATCGCCGAGCGTTGCGGTCATGCCTTGCGCGTTTTCCAGCAGAGCGCTTCCGGTGCCGGCGATGCCTGATGCCTGACGGTGGCGGGTGGCGGTGTCCGCAGTGTCAGGGTCGAAGGCGCTGACCTGACGGGCGAGATCATCAATGCCGGTGCGGATCAGGGCCACGCGCTCCTGCGCGGCGATGCCGCCGGCCGCAGCGCTATCGGAGAGTGCGGCAGCGCTGGCCGCTGCGCGATCGAGCGCTTCACGCGCCGCGCGGGCGCGGGCCACATCGCCATCGGCAACGAGCATTTCGGCGTGCCGCTGGCCTTCGCTCAGCTGTACGAGCATCCGTTCGGCCTTGAGCGCAGCCTCGTGCGTGGTGCGGATCCGTTCGGCCCGCTGGCCCAGCTCGATATAGCCGCCGACCACGAACAGTCCGGCAAGCAAGGCAAAGGCAAGGTTGCCACTGAAGAACAGCGTGATCTTGCCGCCGACCGACAGCGATGCAAACCACTGCTGCGCACGGGCGAAGCGGGTGGCGGGCAAAGCCGCCTCATGTCCGGCCGTTTCGGCTTCGACGTCGAGGGCAATATCCTGAAGCGCGCTCATGCCGCCTGTTCGTCCTTGCTCTCGGGCCCTGCGGCCTGTGCGTCCAAAAGACCCTGTGCGGCGATCAACTTGTCGATGTCGGCTGCGGGAAGGGCGCGGTAGTAGAGCCAGCCCTGGATCTGGTCACACCCGGCAAGGCGCACCAGTTCGGCCTGCTCCTCGGTCTCGACCCCTTCGGCGGTGACGCCCATGTCGAGCGCGCGGGCCAGCGCAATCGAGGACAGCATCATCGCGCGGCTGCCGTCATCAACGCCGGCGAGTTCGACGAGGCTGCGGTCGAGCTTGAGCTTTTCGAAGCGGAAGCGCCGCAGGAACCCGATCGATGCATAGCCGGTGCCGAAATCGTCCAGCGCGATACGCACGCCGAAGCTGCGGATCACCGCGAGCGTGCGTTCAGCCACCACCGGATCGAGCACCAGGCAGGTCTCGGTCACTTCGAGTTCCAGCCGGTGCGGCGGGAAGCCGGTTTCCTCCAGCACCTCGCCCAGCTTGATCGGGAATTCGGCGTTGCGCAGCTGTGCGGCGGAAATGTTGACGGAAAGCGTGATGTCACCCCAGCGCAGCGCATCGCACACCGCCTGACGCAGCACCCATAGCCCGAGCGGATTGATCAGGCCCGAATCCTCGGCCACCGGGATAAAGATATTGGGGCCGAGCGCCGGGCGGTCGCCGCGATCCCAGCGCAGCAGCGCCTCGACCGCAACGATGCGCTTGTCGTCGGCGTTCACCAGCGGCTGATAGGCGAGGTGGAATTCGCCCGCGGCGATGCCGGTGCGGATTTCGTCCTCGATCTCGCGCACACGCTCGCGGCGGCGATCAAAGCTTTCGTTGAACCAGGTGCAGCGCATCTTGCCGCCGCGCTTCGACATGTCCATCGCCACATCGGACCGGCGCAGCATCTCGGACGAAGGGACGCGCAGATCGGCGGTCGAGCGGGTGAGGCCGATGCTGGCACCGACTGCGATGTGCCGGTGATCGAGCGTCAGCGGCGTGCCGAGCCGTTCGAGCAGCGTGCGGCACATGCCTTCGAGGATCGTGCCTGACACCTTGCCCGACATGACAGCGGCAAATTCATCGCCGCCCAGACGGTAGCAGCGCGCCTCGGCCCCGCAGACTTCGCGGATCAGCTGCGCGCAGCGTTCGATCAACTGGTCGCCGACCGCGTGACCATAGTGGTCGTTAACCTGCTTGAAGCTGTCGAGATCGATCATCGCCAGCGCCACTTCGTCCTCGCCGCGCGAGAAGGCCTGAATGTCCTCGTGCAGCGCGTGGCGATTGGGCAGCCGGGTGAGCGGATCGGTGTTGGCGCGTTCCTCGAGCCCGCGAACGCTGGCGATCCCGCTGCGGCCCAGGAAGAACAGCGTGGCGGCGTAGACAAGAATCGCCGAAATCAGCAACCCGCTCTTCGATCCGAACGCCCAGTGATCGGAGAAGCCCACCGCCAGAGCCAGCGCTCCGCTCATCACGCTGACCACCCCGAGGGGGATAAGCACCAGCCCGACCGAGGTCAGGTGCAGAGGTGGCTTGGCGGTGATCACGATCAGGCTTCCCGATAGGCGCGCAAATGTCGCGCTGTGGTCAGATCGTCCTAAAGAGGAGCGGCTAAGGAAGGGTAAAGCATAAGCCCCGCGCCGCCCGCGAGACGCGCATTTTACGCGATTTTCCGGAGGACCGGCGCGTGGGGCATGGTGACCGGCTCGAAAAAGCTCGCGCGGCGCGATGTCGGCACGAAGCGGTCGGTCTGGCCGATCACGGTCTCGCCCGCGCCGAGCATCAGGAAGCCATCGGGCATGACAGCCCCGGACAGGCGGGCAAAGGCGTTGCTGCGGGTCTGGCGGTCAAAGTAGAGCAGCACGTTGCGGCACAATACCAGATCAAACGGGATGCGTCCGGGATGGGCCGAGCCGAGCAGGTTGTGCTGGCTGAAGCGCACCATGCGGCGCACGTCATCACGCACCTGCCAGCCGCGCGCGGTCTCTTCGAAATGGCGCAGCATCTGGGTGACGCCGAGCCCGCGCTGCACCTCGAACTGGCTGTAGGTGCCGCTGCGCGCCGCGTTGATCGCGCGATGCGAGACATCGGTGCCGAGAATGTCGATCGTCCAGCCCTGCCAGCGTTCGGCCTGTTCGGCGAACAGCATGGCGAGCGAATAGACCTCCTGCCCCGTGGAGCAGCCCGCCGACCAGATCGACAAGCGGCGCACATCGCGGCGGCGCTGCGCGAGTTCGGGAAGGATTTCGCCGGGAAGCTGGTCGAAGGTCGGCTTGTCGCGGAAGAAATAGGTCTCGTTGTTGAGCAGCGCCTCGACCACTTCCTGCGACAGATCAGGGCCTTCCGGTCCACCCGGAGGCGCGGCGAGCAGGCACACGAGCTGGTCGACATTGCTGATGCCGTGCGCACGGAAAATGCCCGCCAGCGCCGAATTGACGCGCCAGCGGCGGCTTTCGGTCAGGTGCTGGCCGGTCCGTGCTTCAAGCAGATCGGCGATGATCTGGTGGGAGGCTTCGCTCGCTTCCATCGGTCCCGGGCCGCTTACCGCAGCACCGGGGCGGAGGGTGCGGCGAGCTGCGCCATCACCGCACTGCCGAGGCGGTCGGGCGGGGCGATCAGGCTGGCAAGGCCGGCTCGCGCCACCGCGCCGGGCATTCCCCACACGGCGCTGGTATCGGCATCCTGCGCATAGATCGTGCCGCCCGCATCAACGAGGTCCTTCGCGCCGAGCACGCCGTCGCGGCCCATGCCTGAAAGGATCACGCCCAGCGCCCGGCCTTCGCAGGCTTCGGCGAGGCTGGACAGCATCGGATCGACCGAGGGCAAACAGCCGCTCGTCACAGGTTCGGTGCTGATCCGGGTGACGAGGCCGCTGCTACCCGTGCCCTTGCGGCGGATCACGATATGGCCGTGGCCGGGCGCAATCACGATCCGCCCCGGCGTGAGGGCAAGGCCATCCTCTGCGATGTCGGCAGGCCTTCCGCAGGCGGCTTCGATCTGGCGGGCGAAGACCGGCATGAAGGATGCGGGCAGGTGCTGGGTGATCAGCAGCGGCAGATCGAAATCACGCGCCAGCTGGCGCAGCATCAGGCCGAGAGCGTGGATGCCGCCGGTCGAAGCGCCGATGGCGATGACTTCGGGCCGCCACATCCGCCGCGCAAGGCCGGGGCGGACGAAGGTCGGCTCGGGCGGGCGTGCGACGAAGGATTCGCTGTCGCTGACGTTGTCGATCCGGCTTGAACCGAGCGCGCGGATCTTGCCGAGCAGCTGCGCGCGGTAATCATCGGTGAAGCCACCGGGGCGCGGCTTGAGCAGCGTATCGGCAGCGCCCATCTGGAGCGCGGAAAGGGTGTGTTCGGCTCCGTCCACCGTCAGCGAGGAAACCACCAGCACTTGCGGGTTGCCGGGCGTCGCAAGGATGGCGGGCAGGGCTTCAAGCCCGCCGATTCCCGGCATCTCGAGATCGAGCAGCACCACATCGGCGGGGGTATCGGCGAGCTGCGCAATTGCGCGCTCGGCGCTGCTGGCGGTGCCGACGATCACCAGCGCGGCGTCGCTATCGACCATCCGCTTGAAGATGGTGCGAACGGTCAGCGAATCATCGACGATCATCACCCGGATGGCTGCGGCCGCTCCGGCATGGGCATAGGGACGGTTGCCGCTATCGGTGCGGGACGGGCGCTGCAAGGGGAGGGGGTGGCTCACGCAAACCCGACAAGCTGCAACTTGATCTGGAGCGTCTCGTGATCGAAAGGCTTCATCACATATTCGTCCGCTCCGGCCTGGATGGCCTGACGGATGTGCGCGACATCGTTCTCGGTGGTGCAGAACACCACCTTGGGCCGGTCGCCGCCCGGACGCTGGCGCAGATGGACGAGGAATTCGATCCCCGTCATCACCGGCATATTCCAGTCAAGCAGGACGACATCGGGCATCGCCGCTTCGCAGGCGTCCAGCGCGAGCTTGCCGTTTTCAGCTTCTTCCACGGCAAAGCCGAGGGTCTCGAGAATATGTCTCGAAACCTTGCGGATGACCCGGGAATCATCGACGATGAGGCAAGTTTTCATGGGCGTTCCTGCGTTTGGACCATGAACCTAGGCCAAGTTGGTAAGCATAGGATTAAGCTGCGACTTCGATTTCGTGTCGAACCGCCTCTGGTCCGGTGAGCAGCGCGGCCAGATCGATCAGCAGGGCGGGCCCCGCCATCGTCTCGATCATGCCGGTGGCGATCCGCGACCATTCGGGGCCGAATCCGCCCGGCACCTGCCCGGCCTCGCCCACGGCGGTGGTGATATCCTCGATCCCGTCGACCAGCAGCGCATAGGAATAGCCGCCCTCGGCCACCACGGCGGCGCGATGGTCTGTCGCCCAGTCGCCTTCCGCTTGGCCGCCCGTCAATCCGATCGCGCGGCGACAGTCGATCACGGTCAGCGCCTGACTGCGCAGCGCGGTGATCCCGGCAATCCAGACCGGTGCGCGCGGGATCGGGGTGATGGTGCCGATCTCGATCACCGATTTCACGTCGAGCGCGGAAAGCGCGCAGCGGCGCCCGGCGATCTGGGCGATGACAAGCAGGTCTCCGGTCATGCGGCCACTCCCGTTCGCGATGCAGCGGCCTTGGCCAAGGCCGCCAGCAGACCTTCGCGGTCATAGCGGTAGATCGTCTCGCTGCCCTTGGGCGCTTCGGGCTGGTCGCGCAGACGGATCAGCCTGGCGGGCAGCGGTCGGCCGAGCGCTTCGGCAACTTCGTAGACATCCTCGAACAGGATGCCGATGGCACCGGCGTCAGCCTCGCTATCGGGAACGATGTCATAACCGGCGGCGGTCACCAGCGGCGCGAGGATCGAGCGTGCCCATTCGCCATCGGGCAGCACGCATTGCGGGCGCGCAGCGGCAACCGGCGGTTCGCCGTGGCGGGCGAACAGTTCGTGCGCGTCGATCAGGATCGCGGGCTTTCCGCCGATCAGCGTCATGGCTTCGGCCAGCGGATCTTCGGGCACCGGGGTCAGGGCCTCGGTCAGTTCGACCGCATCCTCGACCTCGCGCACCGCATAGAGCAATTCGCACGCGCCGTCCGACAGGCGCAGCAGCCGCACGCGCGGCTGGGCCAGCGGGGTTTCAGGCAGGCCGACCAGCGGCAGGATCAAACCGTCGATCACCACGCGCGGGCGCGCGGCTGATCGGTCGATGGCGGTGGCAGGCGCGGTTTCGATGCGCTGCACCAGTTCCAGCCGCACGGCGGAACGGCGACCGGCGAAATCGGTGAACAGCATGGCACGCGGCACGGCTTCGGTGCGCGCGGCGGCATCGCCATCCAGCGGGCCGAGCACGCGGGTGCGGGTCTCCGAGACCAGATGATGATGCGCCGCGATATTGGCGACATCGAGCAGCAGCACCGGCTGGCCATCGTCCAGCAGCGTCGATCCGGCATAGAGGCCTGACCGCATCACTGCGGGTGCCAGCGGCTTGACCACCAGATCGCCGTGGTTGTGGATGCCTTCGACCGCCAGCGCGAACAGATCGCCGCTGGCAAGGCGGAGCATCACCAGCGTCGGCTCGCGCGGGGCGCTCTCGCCGCATTCAAGGCCGAGCACTTCGCCCAGCATCAGGCAGGGCACGCGGTTGCCGCGGAAGGTGACCAGCGCGGTTTCGCCCATGCGGGTGAGGTCGAGCGCCTTGGCCGAGGCCTGGACGATCTCCTCGACATAGCTTTGCGGGATCGCGAAGCGGTGTCCGGCAACTTCGACTGTCAGCCCGGCGATGATGCTGAGGGTGAGCGGAATCTGGAGCGTGAAGGTGGTGCCTTGCCCGGGGACGCTCGCCACCTTGATGCTGCCGCCGACCTTTTCGAGGTTCTGGCGCACCACATCGAGACCCACGCCGCGGCCCGAGACATTGCTGACAATCTCGGCGGTGGAGAAGCCGGGTTCAAAGATGAGGTTGAGGATCTTGTCGCGGCTCATCGCCTGCCGTTCGGCCGAGGTGACAAGGCTGGTGGCGATGGCCTTGGCCGCAATGCGTTCCTCGTCGAGCCCGCGGCCGTCGTCGGAAATGACGATGCTGATCGTATTGCCCGATTGGCGCGCGGCGATGGCGAGCAGGCCGATCTCGCGCTTGCCATTGGCGAGGCGGACGGTCGGTGCCTCGACCCCGTGATCGATCGCGTTGCGGATGATGTGGGTGAGCGGATCGCGGATCGTTTCGATCATCTCGCGGTCGAGTTCCACATCGCCGCCATCAAGATCGACCATCACCTGCTTGCCGAGTTCGGCGGACAGGTCGCGGACGAGCCGGGGAAGCGCGCCGAACAACGTCTCGATCCGCTGCATCCGCATCCGGGTGATCGCATCGCGGACGTCGGAGAGGATCGTGGTGAGGCGTTCGAAGGGGCCGTCGATGGTCGGCTGGTTGCCCGCCTGCCGGAGCCGGTGGGCCAGATCATTGCGGGCCAGCACCATGTCGGACACGCCGCTCATCACCCGGTCGAGCAGTTCGACGGGCAGGCGGATGGTGCGCTGGGCAGCGGCGGGATCGGACCGGCGGTAAGGTGCGGCCTGCTCGTCATTGGCAGCAAGCAGCGCGGCGGCCGGAGCGTGCAGGGGCGGGTTAGACCCCTCCTCGACCCCCTCCAGACCCCCGTTACCGGGTGTTTCATGTGAAACATCGAGCGCCGCGATCAGGATTTCGTCGCCACCTTCGGGGAAAGGTTCGCCCGCCTCGATGGCGTCGATCATCTGGGCGATCCGGTCGATAATGGCGAGCACGGCGGTGACGAGCTGCTGATCGGGATCGCGGCGTCCGGCACGGCAATCGGCCAGCGCATCCTCGGCAGCATGGCTGAGCCCGGCGAGGCGCGGGAAGTCGAAGAAGCCGCAATTGCCCTTCACGGTGTGGACGAAGCGGAAGATCGTATCGAGCCGCGCGCGGTCAGCCGGATCCGCCTCCCAGGCGACGAGTTCGCCGCCCGAGGCTTCCAGCATCTCGCGGGTCTCGGCGATAAAATCCGCCAGCAGATCGTCCATGCGGTGCGCGCCCTTTTTCGCTTTGCGTTGAGGGCTATGCGACAGAGTTGGTTAACAAGCGCCTAGCGCGCGGCAGGGACGGGCGGTTGTCTGCCGAAAATGTACCGCACCAGCACCACCGTCGATACCGCGCCGAACAGGTTGGCGGCAAGTTCGGCCGAATAGATCGCAGCCGATCCCATTCCGGGGCGCAGCACCAGTGCAACGGGGAGCATCACCACGAAGACCCGCGCCACCGATTGCGCGAGCGCGAAGCCCGCCTTGTCGACGGCGTTCATGATCCCGTTGCCGACGATCAGCAGGCCAAAGCCTGCATAGCCCCAGGCCGCGATTTTCAGGTACAGCGCGAATTCGGCAATCACGGCAGGATTGTCGCTGAAAATCCGCGCGAAACTCTCTCCTGCGGCGATCATGCCGACCGCGACAAGCAGCCCCCAGACGACGCAAAAACCCCCAGCATAGAGCACCGCCTCGCGCGCCCGGTCGATCCGACCCGCGCCCCAGTTCTGCCCGACAATCGCGCCGATCGCGCCCGACAGCCCGAGCAGCGGAACGATCACGAAGCTCTGCAACCGTCCCGCCGCGCCGAAGCCCGCCACCGCCGCCTGCCCTTCCAGCGCCACCAGTGACGTCAGGACCGCAAGTCCCAAGGGGTTGATCGCATTGGAGAACGCTGCCGGAAGCCCGACGCGGATGATCGCCTTGGCAGGGTCGATCAGGCTGCAATTCCGCAGCAAGCCGAGGTTCAAAGGCAAGGCCGTGCCGCGCAGCAGCCACAGCGCCATCGCTACGCCGACGCCCCAGCCAATCACGGTGGCATAAGCCGATCCGGCGATGCCGAAGCCTTCAAAGCCGCCAAGAACATCCGGTGTGCCGGTAATCAGGATCGGGTTGAGCACCCAGTTCGCGGCGGCATAGGCGATGCTCACCGTGCTGGTCCGTTTCGCCTCGCCCTGACCGCGCAGCACGCCGTTGAAGCCCATGATCGCAAGGCTCAGCGGGAAGCCGCTGGCATAGGGGGCCATATAGGCGCGGATCAGCGGCATCAGATGGGCGGGCGCGTTCATCGCGGTGAAGATCGGATCGATCAGCAGCCACAGGGCAAGGCCCATCAGCAGGCCGCAGGCTGCGGCAAACACGATCCCGAAATTGGCGCGCCGCGCGGCCTTTTCGAAATCGCCTTCCCCAAGTGCGCGCGCGACCACGGAGTTGATCCCCACCATCACCCCCACGCCCAGCGAAGTGCTGGCCACGGCGACGGGGAAGATGAAGCTGATCGCGGCCAGCGGCGCGCTGCCCAGCTGACCGATGAAATAGGCGTCGACGATCCCGATCGACATGATCGCCGCCACGCCGATGACGGCAGGCAGCGTCTGGCTGACGAGGTGTCCGGGGATGCTGCCGCTGACCAGTCTGGCAGAGGAAAGAGCGGGCGCATTCATCGTTTCCAAGGCCTAGCGGCAGGCCGCGCGGCTTGCAAAGCATTCCCTCCGCATGCGATAGCTAGGCCCAAGGACAGACGGAGAGGAATGGCCCATGGCGACCCAGCTCAAACCCACAATCGAATGCAGCAAGGAAGAATGGCAGGCGCGGCTCGACCTGGCGGCGTGCTACCGGATCTTTGATCACCTTGGCTGGTCGGAATCGATCTACAACCACATCTCTCTGAAGGTGCCGGGGGAGGAGGACACCTTCCTCATCAACCCCTTCGGCCTGCTGTATAGCGAAGTGACCGCGAGCAACCTCGTCAAGATCGATGTCGAGGGCAGTAATGTCGGCGGGTCACCCTATATGGTGAACAAGGCGGGCTTCACCCAGCACGCCTATTTCCACAAGCATCTGGGCAGCCGTGCCGACGCGATCTGCCATGTCCACACCACAGCGACGATGGCCGTGGCGAGCCACAAGGACGGGCTGCTGCCGACCAATTTCTACGCCTGCAATTTCCAGGGCCAGATCGGCTATCACGACTTTGAAGGCGTCACCGTCCGGGCCGAGGAAGGCGAGCGGCTGGTGCAGAACCTTGGCAATCATACCATCCTGATGCTGCGCAACCATGGCCCTGTCGTCATGGACCGCACCATTCAGGGCATGTTCGTCAAGATGTGGGCCTTGCAGCGCGCCTGCGAGATTCAGGTGGCGACGCTCTCCATGGGCAATCCGAACCTCGTCCCGCAGGAGGTGATCGACGTCCACCAGCGCGACCTGTCGGTGATGGCCGGGCAGGGCGGTGCCGGCATGTTCGACTTCGAAGCTTGGAAGCGCCGGGTCGACAAGATCGACGATAGCTGGCGTCAGTAAGCACCGCTTAGGAACCGACCATGTCGCGCATGACCGTCAACGAGCGGCCGGTCGAATTCGACCTCGATCCGCGTATGCCGCTGCTCTACGCGCTGCGTGAGGCGATGAACCTCACCGGCACCAAGGCGTGTGGCGGCGGGCCGCAATGCTCGGGCGCGTGCACGGTGCTGGTCGACGGCGTGGCCCTGCGGTCCTGCGCGATCACGCTGGCCGAGGCTGAGGGGCGGCTGATCACCACGATCGAGGGGCTGTCGCGCGATCGCTCGCACCCGGTGCAGCAGGCGATGGTGGCGCAACAGGCGATCCAGTGCGGCTATTGCACGCCCGGCATCGTCATGGCGGCGGCAGCGCTGCTCCAGCGCAATCCTTCGCCAACCCGCGAGGATATCGATGCGAGCATCCCCAATATCTGCCGCTGCGGCGTCTATCCCCGCTTGCTCAATGCAGTCGAACAGGCGGGCCGCGTGGCGCAGCGGCAAGAGCGCGTCAGCGCCGCACCCGCGCCGGGGATCAGCCCCGAGGATGCAGCCAAGGCCGTGCCCGCACTGCGGGTGCCGAAGGGCGAGTAGGATGACGAAAATGAAGGCGACGATCTGGCACAACCCGGCGTGCGGCACGTCGCGCAAGACGCTGGCGATCCTCGAGAACCTCAGCAAGGTCGAAGTGACTGTGGTCGAGTATCTGAAAGACCCGCCCAGCCCGGAGAAGCTCGCGCAGCTTTACCGCGATGCCGGGATCACCCCGCAGCAAGGCTTGCGCCTGCGCGGCACAGACGCGGCTGAGCGCGGGCTCCCCGAGGCGGGCGACGCGGCGGTGCTGGCGGCGATGGTGGCCGATCCGATCCTGATCGAGCGACCGCTGGTGGAGACCGACAAGGGTGTGCGCCTGTGCCGCCCGCAGGATATTGTCTTGGAAATCCTTTAGGTCTGGCGGTGCTCGGTCGCTTAGCGACCGCGAGCGCACGCGCGCGAGCCGCAGGTGCCCCGTAGCGTAGCGAAGGGATCAGCACCGAGGACGCACCCGCGGAGGCGGGTGCGCAATCAAGACCGAATCAAGTCTCCGTCAGCCTGAAGCCGGAACCACCCGTGCACCAGCACGATCAGACACAGCGCCACGATCAGGCCGAAGCCCAGCCAGTCGGAATGTCCATAGAGCCACACGCCCAGCGCGGGGGCGTAGATGTAGCTCGCCCCGGCCAGTGACGCGACGATGCCGCTCGCCTGCCCCTGCTCGGCGCGGGTCACGGCGAGCGAGGTGCCCGCGGTCGTACCCGGCCGGAACAGGCCAAACCCCAGCGAGGCGATGGCATAGCCCAAGGCGATCAGATGGAGATCGCCTGCCACCGCCAGCAGCACCGTGCCGAAGGCTGCGGCGGTAATCCCCCACAACGTCGCCGCACGCGGGCCGAGGTCGAAGCGCGGGATCAGGCCCCATTGCGCGAGCAGGGTCGCGATGGCTCCGCTCATCAATACGAGGCCGACCGGCCCCGCGCCTTCGGCTGGCGTGTCGCGCAGGCCCAGCCGGTCGAGCACCAGAAAGCCCGAAATCCCCAGCACCATCGCTTGCGCATGGCCGCCGAAGAACCCCGCAAACACCCACGGCCGCAGACGCGGATCGCGCCAGCTGAGGCGGGGCGGTTCGGGCGCGGTGTCGTCCTGTTCGGGCGTCTCTTGCGGATCGACAGGCGCGCCCGAACCGCTCGAATAGGCGACCCCCTGCCCGCGCGCGGCATATTGCGGCTCGTCATCGGGCAGGCGCAGGCGCAGCAACACCAGTGCGACGACGCCGATTGCGGCAAAGCACAGGAACGGTCCCGTCAGCCCCAGCCCGAGGAACGGCACCACCATCAGCGGGGCAAGCGCCGGGCCGATCACCGTGCCAAGACCAAAGCTTGATGCGATCAGGGACAGCGCCTGCGTGCGCTCCGCCCGGGGGGTGCGCGAGGCGACATAGGCCTGCACCGCCGGCGGCGCGGCGCTGCCGAACCCGCCATACAGGCTGCGCGCGGCGGCAAAGGCGATCAGCGTCCAGAACGCCGTCATCCAGCCCGAAAGTCCGGCCCACAAGGCGACACCGCACAGCACGAAAGAGGCGATGAAGCCTGACAGGCCCAGCGCCATCATCGCCTTGCGCCCGCGCTTGTCCGAACGCCGCGCCCAGAACGGCGCGCACACCACCCACAACAGCGCCGACCAGCTATAGGCCAGGCTGATCCACACATCATCGACCTGAAGCGCAGTCCCGATCGAGGGCATGACCGATTGCATCGCGGTGTTGCCCGCTGCGGTGACCAGCATCACCATGAACAGCAGCGCCATGCGCGAAGGCGGTATCGCGCCGGTGGGGGCAGCAGCAGCGGGTGGAGCCGCGCGCGTCAGGTCGGGATCAGTATCGGCCATCGCGCGCGGTTACTCGAATTCGGTGGCCAGCGCCTCGGGCGATGCACCTGCCAGCTGGCGGTGGATGGCGACCGTCACCACCAGAAAGATCACTGTGAGCAGGGCGTTGACGAGGCCGCCCACCACATCCGTGCCGACGCTTGTGACCGGCTCGCCGAAAGCCGCCAGCACCAGTCCCAGGATCCCGGTGACCAGCGCCGAGATGATCCCGATGGTGAACAGCAGCAGGAACAGGAACAGCACGATGCGGAAGCTGTTGCCCTTGGTCAGCCGCCACGAACGCTTGATCGCGGCGACCGGATTGCGCTCGCCCTCGATGGCGATCACGGGCGCGATCAGCGAGAATTTGATGAACAGGTAAAGGATCACAACGAGGCCCGCGACCAGCGCCAGCGCCGCCACAGCCGGCGGCGCGATCGCTGCGATCAGGCCGAGCGGAAGGCCGATGGCGATCCCTGCGGCAATCGCGCTGAGCAGCTGGGCGGCGATATAGGCCGGAATGCTCCGCAGCCCCGTCCCCAGCGCCTCGCCAACGGTGGGATGGCCGCGATCGGTCAGCAGCGCGAACAGGCTCATCGAACCCACGAACTGCACCACGCTGAGGCCGAGCAGCAGCGGCCAGTTTGCGGCGTAGATCGCGCTCATCTGGTCAACCAGCGCCTGCATGGCAACCGAAGGATCGGCGCCCGATGGCCCGGCGGGTTGCGGCGGATTGGCCAGCTCCGGCACGAAAATCGCCGCCGCGAAAGAGGGCAGGAAGAAGAACAGCCCGGCAATCGCGCTGATCGTGTCGCGGTTGGCGCCGATCAGTCCGGTCGTCTGCGTCCAGGCCTGGCCCATGTCGAGCTTGCGGTTTGTCATGTCGGATCCCTTCCGCCGGGCGGCACGTGTCGCGCAATCGCCTCTTGATCTCGCCGCTCAATGCCCCCACCGGTGCGGCATGGCAAGCATTGCTCCCGCCCCCGGCGTTGCATATCCGATCGAATGGCGACGAGAGCGCGCGCCGGTGGCCTATAGCGCCGCGCTGGCCGCGATGGAGGCGCGCAATGCGGCCGTTCACGCAGGCGAGGCGGCGGAGCTGATCTGGCTGCTCGAACACCCCCCGGTCTACACCGCAGGCACCAGCGCCGATCCTGCCGAACTGGTCGATCCGCGCTTCGAAGTGGTCGAGGCCGGGCGCGGCGGGCGCTACACCTATCACGGGCCGGGCCAGCGGATTGGCTATCTGGTGCTCGATCTGGCCAAGCGCGGCAAGGACGTGCGCTGCTTCGTCCACGCGATCGAAGGCTGGGTGATCGCGACGCTCGCCCGCTTCGGGGTGGAAAGCTGGCGCGCGGAAGGCCGCGTTGGCATCTGGACCAGGGACATTGACGGGCGCGAGGCCAAGATCGGCGCGATCGGCGTGCGGGTGCGGCGCTGGGTGACGATGCATGGCTTCTCGGTCAATCTTGACCCTGACCTTGGGCATTTCGGCGGGATCGTGCCTTGCGGCATTGCCGAATATGGCGTGACCAGTCTTGCGCGGCTGGGGCTGACAGTCTCCGCCGAGGAATGGGACGCCGCCTTGATCGCCACCAGCGATGATTTCCTTGACGCATTGGACGCGGCGGCGAAAAGGGCGTGCCTATGAACCGCGCCGCGCTTCTTGCCCTTTGTTGTCTTGTCGCCGGGTGCGGTGAGCAAGCCGCTCCGCCTGCGCAGCAGGGCGGGGAGGCTTCGGGCGAAGTGCTCGCCGGGTCGATCAACGACGCGATGATCCCGCTCGAACAGCTGGAATCGCAGGCCCCGCTCGCCCCGCGTCAGGGGGCGGTTCCGACCGATCTGGATGCAGAGCAGCCGGTCGTCACGCCTGCCGAAGGGATTGATGGTGCGCCGCCAAGCGAAGGGGCCGCACCGGCACCAGTGGCTCCGGTAGCGCAGCCGGAAGAATAGCCCGCGGCCTTTCCTTCCCGTCTCCCCGGACGTGATCCGGGGCCCCGCTGCCTTCGTCTAAGCCCGCAAGCAATGATAGCGGGATCCCGGGTCAAGCCCGGGAAGACGACACAGCGAAGATTCTGCGGGGATGACTGGGTCGGGCGGCTTGGGGGCAGGTTTCAGGGATGGGCAAGCTTGGTCTGAATGACCGGAATTGGGTGGATTCCGGACAAGTTGATCACTGAACTGAGGGTATGGGAAGGCCTTCGACGATTTCGCGCAGTTCGCCATTCCTATCTGCCAATCTCTCGTGGTCGCAGCCGAAATCCGCAAGATAATGGACATCGTCGTCGGCTGATTGCCAGCGCACATAGAGTGCGCCTGCGTCGGTAACTTTGGGCACGCCTTTCGGGCAGACTTGCTCGATGAACCTCATCGCACTTTCGTCAGAGATTGGCACCGCTTGCTTGCGATATGGCTGCAGTTTTGCAAGCAGTTCAAGCAGTTCGCCTCGAGTGAGTTTGAAACCACCCTTCCTCCCGTCAGGATGTGGTTCGCTATCCTTGTAGGTTCCATTACCTCCTGCATCGATCACAACGTCGAGAGAAGACCAGCCAGAAAGCCGCATCTCGAGCCGCTCGATTTCCTCGCCGCGGCTGTCGGGCGCACAGCTTGTAACAATGAGCAAGACGAATGAGGCGAACAAGGCACGCATTCAGTTGATCTACATCGATAAGTGAATGGGCGCTACGGCGTCGCTTCCCAACCGGCAGCTTTTCCCCCGGCAGCGCCCGAAGCGGACACTGCCGGGAGCGTGAGCCTTACTCGGCCGCTTCGGCCTGTTCTTCTTCCAGCGTCGGGTAGTCGACGTAGCCTTCGGGGATCGGGAAGTACCAGCTCTTGGGCACGTCCTTGTTCGGGTTCCAGTGCGCGCCGACCGCGATCCGCTTTTCGAGATCGGGGTTGGAGATGTAGGGGCGGCCAAAGCTGACCGCGTCGCACTTGCCACTGGTCACATCGGCGACGGCTTCCTCGGCGGTGTAGTCCGAATTGAGGATCAGTGTGCCGGTGTAGATCTGGCGGATCAGCGGGCTTTGCTTGGGCACATCGGTCTGGCCGAAGGTGCCGTCCGGGCCGGGCTCGCGCAGCTCGACGAAGGCAAGGCCCAGTTCTTCGCAGACCTTGGCCGCCGCGCCGAAGGTCGCTGCCGGGTTGCTGTCATCGGTGCCCTGCGAATCGCCATTGGGCGAGAGGCGGATGCCGACACGGTCCGCACCCCACACATCGATCAGGGCTTCGAGCACTTCGCGCATGAAGCGGGTGCGGTTTTCGGGACTGCCGCCATATTCGTCGGTGCGCAGGTTGGTGCCGTCGCGCAGGAACTGGTCGACCAGATAGCCATTCGCGCTGTGCAGCTGAACCCCGTCAAAGCCCGCTTTCTTGGCGTTCTCGGCGGCGCGGCGATAGTCGCCGATGGTCCGCTGGATATCCTCATGCGTCATTTCGCGCGCGACCGCATAGGGCTGCTTGCCGGTCGGCGTGTGCGCCTCGCCCGGAGCCTGCGTGGCGCTCGCCGAGAAGGGCGGCTGGCCATCGAGGAACACCGGGTGGACGATCCGGCCCATGTGCCACAGCTGCATGACGATCAGGCCGCCTTCTTCGTGCACGGCCTTGGTGGTGGCCTTCCAGGCTTCGGTCTGCTCGTCGCTCCAGATGCCCGGCGCGCTCGGCCAGCCGAGGCCTTCGCGGCTGATGCCGGTCGCTTCGGTGAGGATCATGCCCGCGCCGGCACGCTGGCGGTAATAGGTCGCCATCAGTTCGTTAGGGGTGAACATCGGCTCGGCCGCGCGCCCGCGGGTGAGGGGGGCCATGTGAATGCGGTTCTTGGCATGGAGCGCGCCCATCTGGAGCGGCTGGAAGAGTGCGTCGTGCATATGTGGGTAATCCTTGTGAGCCAGTTGCGATTGGCTATCCAATTGGGGGGCGCAAGGCTAGGGCGCAAGCATGGAAAATGAGGGTGCCGCCCAAGAAGAAGTTGCGCGTGAACCTGCCGGGACGGGTAGGCGTCCGGCGGCGTGGCTGCTGCTGTTCGCGCTGTTCGGCGGCAACGTGGCGCTGGCCATCGGCCCGTGGTTCGTGCGGATTGCCGATACCGGGCCGGTCGCGGCGGGCTTCTGGCGTCTGTTTCTGGCGCTGCCCTTCCTGGTTCTGCTGGCGCGGGCGAACGGCCAGCGGCTGACGGGGATGGGCGCGAAGACGCTGGCGCTGGTGGCGCTCGGCGCGGTGACCTTCGCTTTGGACTTGGCGAGCTGGCATATCGGGATCGGCATGACGCGGCTGGGCAATGCAACGCTGTTCGGCAATGCCGGGTCGATCGTGCTGCTGTTCTGGGGCTTCCTTGTCGCGCGCACGCTGCCCGGGCGGCTGGAGTGGCTGGCGATTGTCTTCGCCCTTGCCGGGGCGGCGATCCTGATGGGGCGCAGTCTGGAGATTTCCGACGAGACGCTGATCGGCGACCTGTTCTCGGTCGCGGCGGGGCTGCTTTACGCGGTGTACCTGCTGACGCTGCAGGGCGCGCGCGGGAGCTTCGGTTCGTGGAGCCTGCTGGTGTGGGTGAGCCTGTTCGGCGCGCCGGTGCTGCTGGTGATCGCGCTGCTGCTGGGCGAGCCGGTGTGGCCGCAGGCATGGGGGCCGGTGGTGGGGCTGTTCGTGCTCAGCCAGCTGGTCGGGCAGGGGCTGATGGTGTTTTCGCTGAAATACTTCCCGCCGCTGGTGGTGGGGCTGGCGCTGCTGACGCAGCCCGCTGTCGCCTCGATCTACGGCTGGCTGGCATTCGGCGAGGTGCTGTCGGGGGTGGATATTGTCGGCATGGTGCTGGTGGGGGCTGCGCTGGCTGTGAGTAGGGCGCGGGCCGCCTGACCACTTTCGTCACCCCAGCGAAAGCTGGGGCCTAGGGCGGCTAGGCGTTGATCGTGAGAAAGAGATCGTCCCAAGACGGGTTCTGCCTCTCGATCGCCTCGATCTTCCACATCCGCTGCCACGCTTTGATCGCCTTCTCGCCGGCGATGGCCTCTTCGATGGTCGGGTAGTGTTCGACATAAACGAGCCGCGTGCATTTGTAGCGCGATGTGAACGTGCCGCCCTTGCCCTCACGGTGTTGCGTCACACGGGCCGGCAAGTCGCCGGTTACACCGGTGTAGAGCACGCCGTAGCGCTTGTTGGTCATGATGTAGACGTAGCCACCGCGCTCCATTTCAAGAGCTTAGCACATGGCGGCCCTAGGCCCCAGCTTTCGCTGGGGTGACGAATTAAGGGAGCAAGGCCCAAACCCGCTCCACGTCATGCCAGCGCAAGCTGGCACCTAGGGCGGCATGCGCCAACGTGACCATGCTAACACAATAGATGATCAGGGCGATCAGGCCGTACGCGGGGTGGTATCCGGCCTTGATAAGGGCGAGAAAGATTTTGGCGATGTGCTTCATTCCGCCATTTTACGGCCTGTCAACACCCCGCGCTATTTGTCTTCCCTAGGGCAGACAATCAGAGCTAATCTCCTGAAAACGCCACCTTCCCCAAATCGCCCATCCCCACAGTCCCGCTCGCCATGTCCAGCATCCGGTCGAGGCTGCGCTTTGCCTTCAGGCGGATGCCTTCCTCGATCTCGATCTGTGGCGAGAGGTCGCGCAGTGCCACGTAGAGTTTCTCCATCGTGTTGAGCGCCATGTAGGGGCAGATGTTGCACGAGCAGTTGCCGTCCGCGCCCGGCGCGCCGATGAAGGTTTTCTCGGGCAGGGATTTCTGCATCTGGTGGATGATGTGCGGCTCGGTCGCGACGATCAGGGTGTCGCCGGTGAACTCCTGCGCGAACTTGAGGATGCCGCTGGTCGAGCCGACGTAATCGGCGTGGTCGATGATGGTCGGCGGGCATTCCGGGTGCGCGGCGATGGGCGCGCCGGGGTATTGCTCTTTCAGCTTCAGAAGCTCGGTTTCCGAAAACGCCTCGTGCACGATGCACACGCCGGGCCACAGCAGCATTTCGCGGTTGAACTTGCGTGCGAGATAACCGCCCAAGTGCCGGTCGGGGCCGAAGATGATCTTCTGCTCGGGCGGGATCTGGGCGAGGATCGTCTCGGCGCTGGAACTGGTGACGATCACGTCCGACAGGGCTTTCACCTCGGTCGAGCAATTGATGTAGGTCAGCGCGATGTGATCGGGGTGGGCTTCGCGGAAGGCGCGGAATTTCTCGGGCGGGCAGGAATCCTCAAGGCTGCACCCGGCGTCCATGTCGGGCAGGATCACGGTCTTCTGCGGGCTGAGGATCTTCGCGGTGTCGGCCATGAACTTGACCCCGCAGAAGGCGATCACGTCGGCATCGGTCGCCGCCGCCTTGCGTGACAATTCCAGGCTGTCGCCCACGAAATCGGCAATGTCCTGAATATCGGGCGTCTGGTAATAATGCGCGAGGATCACCGCATTGCGCTCTTTGCGCAAACGGTCGATCTCGGCGAGCAGATCGGCGCCGGTGGGGACTTTGGTGACGTAGCTCATAAGACAGATCCCGCTGTTGGGTGTGGGCGGGATATAGGCGCTGATGCGCGATTTTCGAGCGAAAAGCGCTGCCGCCTTACATCGTGAAGCCCGGCGGCAGGAAGGCGGCCATGGGCCGCTCGGCTCCCGGCGTTCCGGCGATCACCCACTCGGTCAGCGCATAGCCGATGGGCGAATAGGCCAGCAGCATCGAGACAATGAACGCCCCGGCATTGACCCCCATGCCCCACCAATAGGCGGGATGAACCCGCCCGTCGCGTCGCCAATCGGCGATCATCCCGATCACCGGGAAGATGAAGCTGGCGGTGACAGCAATCGTCCAGGCGTTGGGGATCAGCAGCGGCATCGGCAGCAGGCGGCCAAGCCCGGGACCGGTGAGGATGCTCATCGCCACCAGCATCAGCCGCCTGTGCCACCCGCTGTAGCGGCGCACGCGCAGGGCCCACAGCGCCAGCGCGCCGAAGGCCAGCAGCCCGGCAAGATTGCTGACGAAGAATTCGTTGACCGCAAAGAAGAACGGCCCGCCCGTGGTGCGCGCCGACACGACGATGATCATCGTGCCTGCCGCCACCATCAGCGGGATCCACAGATAGGCTAACTTGCCCAGCTGGCGGTGCAACGCGATGTTGCCCGAGGCGATGGTGACGACCTGCGCAAGGTATAGCCCCAGCCAGCCCATGAAGATCATGCCGTGGACGTGGAAGGCGAGCGGGAGCGCGAAGCTCGACCGGCCCATTGCCAGATTGACCGAGAAGCCCGCCACGATCACCAGCGCCATGACGAAAGCCATGATCGTGTAGAAGCGCGTGCCTTCTGCCGCAGCGCCGCCTTGTGCCAAAGTCGCCATATGCTTGATCCCCCGATCACGCGCCCCTTCGTCAATCAGACCATGGAACGGCGGTCAGGGCAAGCGGCGCGGTTAGGCGGTGTGCCAGACCTCGCCGTCACGGTGCGCCATTCCGCGCTTTTCCAGATCGAGCAGGTGCGCGGTGACGCTCATCTCCGCCGCCCCGATCAGACGCGGGTCGAGGCCCTTGTACATATCGGGGATGACGACGCTGGTTGACCAGCCCATCACGTGATCGCCGGTAAACAGCGCGCCGCTCTCTTCGAGCGAAAAGCTGCCTGTCGCCATGACGCGCTGTTCACCGGTGGCTTGGCCGACTCGGCATGTGGTGGAGGGCCGCGAACCGAACATGCGGGCGTGTCTCGCACGCTCTGACGATGTGCGTGATCCGGTTAGGGCCGCGGCTGCTTCCTGCTTACCGCTCTAGGGGGAAACATGCGTAATAATACTCATGGCAATTTAGATAATCGAGTGTTTGATTTAACTAACGGGAAAACCATTTAATCTTTGATTTAAGTATGTTATACATTTGCGATGAGTTGGGATTAACAATAGCTTCTCTACAATGGCACCGCATAGCCGCTACAGACAGGCTGTCCTTCATTTCGGGAAGGGGAGCCGATTTAAGGCAAGGTCGGTTCATCATGGCAAAGTATCAGGTGATTCAGGATAATGTCGGTTCTGTTGTCCATCATTCCGGCATGGACGAAGATGGCCGCATATTCGCATTTAACTCCGACCCTCTCGCCGCGATGGGGTGGTATGCCATAAACCAGCAGGGGACTTGCGCGATGGAGCGCATTCTTGGCGCAGCCGCTCGGTTCGTGGCGGTGGGAAATCAGGTCGGAACAGCGCTTAGCCAGTTTGTTCTGTCGACGTTCGGGCCAACGGCGGTCTACCCCGTGACGACCGATGATATCAGGGGCTTTTCCAGCCAATTGGGCGATTACAGCATAATCATCGTGCTGGTTGACGATGTCGCGCGTGCCAAGCGGGCGTTCCGCGAAATCAAGGACTTTGCCCAGACAAAGCTTTGTTATGCGATCATGACCGAGTCCAATCCGCAGGCCAGGGCCTCGCTAATGCGCTTCCTGTTCGACGACGTTTTCGACACGCGCATGAAACCCTCGGAAATCCTCTTGCGCATCCAGTCCCAGTGCAGCCGTCAGATGCAATACAACAGCGCATTACGCGGTGACGTGGCGTTCGAAACGTTCTGCGACGAAAACCTCGATGGCCGGGTTCACAGTCTGCATTTCACGTTGCTCCGGCAATTGTTCGACAACATGGGGCAAGTGCTGCGCTATCGTGATCTGGCCGCTTACGATTTCCATTCGGGCGAATTCCGACTGGATTCGCTGACAGTCAGAATCCACAATCTGCGCCGCCGCCTGAAGAACTACGAAATCCGGTGCGAACGGGGCGTGGGCTACGCCTTGGTCAAATGCGACTCATAGGGCCGCTTGCGGGCTAGCTGCTGGCCAGCGCCCAACGGCCGCCGTCACACGCCGCCAGACCCCGCTTTTCCAGATCGAGCAGGTGCGCGGTGACGCTCATCTCCGCCGCCCCGATCAGGCGCGGGTCGAGGCCCTTGTACATATCGGGGATGAAGGCGCTGACAGGCCGCGCGGCCTCGCCCAGCAGGCGCAGGATCTGGTTTTCGCGCTGGCGGCGGTGGCCGATCATGCCGCGCACCAGCTGGCGCGGTTTCTCGATCGCGGCGCCGTGGGCCGAATGGTAGCGCACGTCTTCGCGCGCCATCAGCTTGTCGAGGCTCGCCATATAGTCGCCCATGTCGCCATCGGGCGGGATGACGACACTGGTTGACCAGCCCATCACGTGATCGCCGGTGAACAACGCGCCGCTCTCTTCGAGGGCGAAGCACAGGTGGTTGGAAGTGTGACCCGGCGTGGCAACGGCGGTGAGCGTCCAGCCGGTGCCGCGCATCGCCTCGCCATCGGTCAGCACGCGGTCAGGCGCATAGGTGGGATCGAAGGCCTCGTCCGAACGCGGGCCTGCGACTTGCAGCATCAGCGGCGCGCAGCCGACGATCGGCGCGCCGGTCCGCTCTGCCAGCGGCGCGGCGGCGGGGGAGTGGTCGCGGTGGGTGTGGGTGCACATGATCGCCACCACCTTGCGCCCGGCGACAGCGGCGATGATCGCATCGATATGCGCAGGCTCGTTCGGGCCGGGGTCGATCACCGCGCAATCCGGCCCTTGTGGATCGCCCACGACATAGGTCTGGGTGCCGGTGAAGGTATAGGGCGAAGGGTTGGGCGCCAGCACGCGGCGCACCAGCGGCTCGACATCTTCGGCAAGGCCGGTGGGCCAGGGCTGGGGAGGGATCGTGACCATGGCCTTGCATATGGCGAGCGCCGTGGCAGATGTCACGCCGGAGAGAGGAATACCCCATGGCTGACTACATCCTCGTCCTCGACGAGGGCACCACATCCACCCGCGCGATGCTGTTCGCGAGTGACGGCGTGCTGGTCGCCAGCGCGCAGGAGCCGCTGACCCAGCACTATCCGCAAAGCGGCTGGGTGGAGCATGACCCGCGCGAGATCTGGGAGAAGACGCTCGCCTGTGCGCAGGAGGTCGTGCCCAAGGCGGGCGGGGCGGCGAGCATTGCCGCGATCGGTATCACCAACCAGCGCGAAACCGTGGTGGCTTGGGACCGCGCGACCGGCGAGCCGCTCACCAACGCCATCGTCTGGCAGGATCGCCGCACCGAACCCTTCTGCTTGGAGCTGCGCGAAGCCGGCCACGAGGCGGGCGTGCAGGAGCGTACCGGCCTGCTGCTCGACCCCTATTTCTCCGGCACCAAGATGCGCTGGATGCTCGACAATGTGCCCGAGGTTCGGGCGGCGGCGGAGCGGGGCACGCTGGCCTTCGGCACGGTCGAAAGCTGGCTGGTGTTCAAGCTCACCGGCGGGGCGGCGCATATTACCGACGCCTCCAATGCCAGCCGCACGCTGCTGATGGGGCTGGAGGACGACCAGTTCAACGAGGAGCTGTGCGAATTGCTGGGCGTCCCGCTCGCCAGTCTGCCCGGCGTGGTCGACATGGCGGGGCCGCTCGCGGTGACCGCGGCTGACCTGTTCGGAGGCTCCATCCCGATCACCGGCTTGGCGGGCGACCAGCAGGCGGCAACCATCGGGCAGGCGTGCCTCGCGCCCGGCCAGACCAAGGCAACCTTTGGCACCGGGGCTTTCGTGCTGACCTGTCAGGGCCGCCGCATCCCGCGCTCGACCAACCGCCTGCTCGGTACGGTGCTGACCCAGCTTGATGGGCAGCGCACCTATGCCATCGAAGGATCTGTCTTCGTGGCGGGCAGCCTTGTGCAATGGCTGCGGGATTCGCTCGGCATCGTGCAGGTGGCCGAGGAGACCGAGGCGCTGGCGCGGTCGATCCCCGATAGCGGCGGGGTGGTGATCGTGCCTGCGCTGGCCGGTTTGGGCGCGCCGCATTGGCGGGCCGAGGCGCGCGGGGTGGTTGCGGGCCTGAGCTTCGCGAGCGGGAAGGCGGAACTCGCGCGCGCCGCGCTGGAGGCAATGGCGCACCAGACACACGACCTGTGCGCGGCCTTCACCGCCGATGGCGCGCCGTGGCAGACGCTCAGGATCGATGGCGGGATGTCCGCCAATGACTGGATGGCGCAGGATCTGGCCGACATGCTCGGCATCCCCGTCGAGCGGCCCGGGTTTGTCGAGACGACAGCGCTTGGCGCAGCGATGCTGGCGGCGTGCGGGGCGGGGATGTACCCCGATCTCGGCACGGCAGCGCAAGCGATGCGCGGGCGGTTGGCGAGCTTCGAGCCGCAGATGGACGATGGCGTGCGCGACGCGCGGCTGGCGGCGTGGAAAAAGGCTCTGGCTGCGGCTTGACGGTTTCGCGTTCCGACCGGGTCTTGAGGCGTCTTGCAGGGTGTTAGACCCCAGCCAGACCCCTCTTAGACCCCCTCTAGACCCGTCCAGACCCCTTCCCGCCACGGTGTTTCACGTGAAACAGCGACGAAGGGGGCGGGCTAACCTGCCCGTCCGAATGTCTGGCCGATCCGGTCCTGAAAAGCCCGGGCCGGGGAGGTCGTTTCGAAATTCTGACGCCATGCCTCGTCCAGCCGGGCAATGCGCCGGTGCAGCCGTTCGGTATCGGCGATCAGCTCGCGGGTTTCCGGTTCGAGCAGTGCGAGTTGGGTCTCGTCCGACAGGCGGTCAGCCGGTAGCGCGCCATGCAGGCGTACCTGACTCTCGCTCAGTTCCCCCTGAAACAGCGCCCGCTGGTTCAGCAGCCAGGCGAGCACGTGCATCATCCGGGTGGTGGTCTTGAGCCCCTCGGTCGACAGGGCGAGGCGCATAAAGGCGTCCTCTCCGGCCAGCGGTTCGCGCACGCCGGCGGCGAAGACTGCGCGGACATCGTCAGCGAGAACAAGCGCTTCGGTGTAGAGCGCCTCGATGATCGGGCGTGTGAGGTTGGTGGTGCGAGCCATGTTGCGCGCAAGACTACGCCGCTAGCGCCGGGCTCGCCATACGAGCATGGTTACTTTCCAAGTAATTTTCACATCCGTCCCTTACGGGAACAGAATTGACCGATCGGTAACCACGTCTGTTTTCGATCACGCTGGCGCGCGACGCAGGCGGCCCAAGGCGGCACCCCGTCAAATCAGGCGATGATATCCGGCAGCAGCGTGTCCTCGATGATCGCGATCTGGTCCTTCAAGCGCAGTTTGCGCTTCTTGAGGCGCGCGATCTGGAGCATGTCGGCCGTCGCACTGGCGCGCGCCGCATCGGTCAACGCGGCAATCGCAGCGTCGAGATCGCGGTGCTCGGTCTTGAGCAGTTCGAGCGTTTTCCGGAGCTCTTGCTCGGTCATCCTTGCCCCTGATTCCTTCACCGCGGCCACTGCCGCCCAAATGCAGCGCTGCGCTACGCGTTCCCGTGATGCTTTGGTAGATGTCACACACAGTTTTCACGCCGTTGCGAAACGAATGCTGCGACGCGGTTCGTCTCAGCCACATACGGATGCGCCGATTTACGATCCATCAGGGCTTTGCAAGTTACCCTCGCTGTGGTTCTTTCGAACCTGCGGCTCGGCCGCGTCATGTGCCGAGTCGCCTGTCCGGGGGCATCCCCCCGCTACGATAGGAGAACGCATAATGGCATCGACCGCAGTGTCTTCCCACCTCCACGCCCTCCAGAGCAAGCACGCCGGCCTTGAGGCCCGCCTGCGCCAGGAAATGGCCCGGCCCGTGCCCGACACCGCGATGATCCAGTCTCTCAAGAAGCAGAAGCTGCGATTGAAGGAAGAAATCTCGGGACATTGACGCCCTGATCAAAGGGCGGAGCGGCGGGGGTTTCGTCATCTGCACCATTGCAGGTTACAGGCCGCACCCGTAAACCGGCATGGTGATGTCCGCCGCCGCCTCCGCCCGCCAGATCCTGACCCGCCTGACCGAGGTGATGGCCTCGCGCATGCACGCGCAGGGCAAGCTCGATCAGGTGGTCGAAATCATCGGCGAATGCCTGTCTAGCGAGGTCTGCTCGATCTACCTTCTGCGCGAGGGCATGCTCGAGCTGTTCGCGACCCGCGGTCTCAACCAGAGCGCGGTGCACGTCACCCGCATGGCAATTGGTGAAGGGCTGACCGGCGCGATTGCGCAGAAGGTCGAAACGCTCAATCTCGCCGAGGCCAAGGCCCACCCCGACTTCCAGTACCGCCCCGAAACGGGCGAGGAGAAGTTCCACTCCTTTGCCGGTGTCCCTATCGTCTACCGCGCCCGTGCGGTGGGCGTGCTGTGCGTCCAGCATGTCGAACCGCGCCGTTACGAAGAAGTCGAGATCGAGGCGCTGCAGACCACTGCGATGGTATTGAGCGAACTGATCGCCAATGCCGAACTGGTCGATGAAGAAGAAGCGCGCGGCCTGACTCAGGAGCAGACCGGGCCGCAGACCATCACCGGCCTGACGCTGGTGAAGGGGCTGGGCGCGGGCGTTGCCGTCTATCACCAGCCGCGTGTCGAAATTACGCAAGTGATGGCCGAAGATACCGAGGCCGAGCGTCAGCGCGTCTACCGCGCCTTCGACCGGATGCGCGAGCAGATCGACACGCTCGCCAGTCAGGCTGAATTCGGCGCTGGCGGCGAACACGAAGAGGTGCTCGAGACCTACAAGATGTTCGCCTACGACGAAGGATGGTCGCGGCGCATCAACGAGGCGATCGATAGCGGCCTCACCGCCGAAGCCGCGATCGAGCGCGTGCAGCAGCACACCCGCATGCGCATGCGCGAAATCGATGATCCGTTGCTCGCCGACCGGATGCACGATCTGGAGGATCTGGCGAACCGGCTGCTCAGGATCGTCGCCGGACAGGTCGGCACCGCGGCCTCGCAAGGACTGCGCAAGGACGCGATCCTGATCGCGCGCAACCTGGGTCCGGCAGAGCTGCTCGAATATGACAAGCGGCGGCTGAAGGGCGTGATCCTCGAGGAAGGCTCGCTCACCGCGCATGTGGTGATCGTGGCGCGCGCCATGAACGTGCCGGTGATCGGCCGGACCAAAGCCGTGCGCGGCACGATCCGCGAAGGCGACGAGATCCTGCTCGATGCAACCGCGGGCAATGCCATCGTCCGCCCGCTGCCGCAGGTCGCCGATGCGTTTCAGGCGCGCTTTGCCAAGAGCCGGGAAAAACAGGCGGCCTATGCATCCCTGCGCGATGTCGAGCCTTTCACCCGCTGCGGCACCCGCATTCAGGTGATGATGAACGCCGGGCTGCGCGACGACATGAGCTCGCTCGCCATGACCGGCGCAGACGGGGTCGGGCTGTTCCGCACCGAATTCCAGTTCCTCGTTTCGGCCACCTTGCCGCAGCGCGAGCGCCAGACGCGGCTCTACCGCGATGTGCTCGAGGCGGCGGGGGACAAGCCGGTGATTTTCCGCACCGTCGACATCGGGGGCGACAAGTCGGTACCATATCTCGCCAGCGAGATTGCCGCGCAGGACGAGAACCCCGCGATGGGCTGGCGCGCGCTGCGCCTCGCACTGGAACGCGAAGGCCTGATGAAAATCCAGGCGCGCTCGCTGCTCGAAGCGGCGGCGGGGCGTTCGCTCTATGTCATGTTCCCGATGGTGTCCGAACCCTGGGAGTTCGACGCGGCCAAGACCGTCTTCGACGAACAGCTCGCCTACTTGCGCGCGCAGAAGAAGCTGCTGCCCGAACGTATCCACTTCGGCGCGATGCTGGAGGTGCCTGCGCTCGCCGAGGTGCTCGACCTGCTGTTGCCGCGCCTCAGCTTCCTGTCGATCGGCACCAATGATCTGACCCAGTTCCTGTTCGCGGCCGACCGCGCCAACCCCAAGCTGGCCGAGCGTTATGACTGGCTCAGCACCTCGATCCTGCGTTTCCTGCGCCGCGTGATGCAGAACAGCGTCGGCAGCGGCGTGGATATCGGCGTGTGCGGCGAAATGGGCGGACGCAGGCTGGAAGCGCTGGCGCTGATGGGGATCGGTTACCGCCGCCTCTCGATCACCCCCGCGGCGGTCGGCCCGATCAAGGAATTGGTGCGCAAGGTCGACCTGGCCGAACTGACCACCGCGATGACCGCATGGCTCGCCAATCCCGAACTCAATCTGCGCGAACAGCTGTCGGCTTGGGCCGATGCACGCGATATAGAATATGATTGAACTCGGCTCGCCGACAGACGTGCGCGGTCTGCGGCAACGAGCTATAGCAACGCTTGACAGGACGCAGCCCAGCGGGTGAGTCCGGTTCAGGAACAATACACGCACACTACCTCATATAAAGCCTCGCAAGAAGGCGCGGACCCGGGTCATGGACAGCGAAGAACAGAACAGCGCAGACACTGCGCAAGAGCCGGTTGTTTCCGGACCGGGCGGGACCTTGCGCGCGGCGCGCGAGGCGCTGCGCCTTGATCTGGCGCATATCGCTGCCGAGACGCGCATTCCGCTGCGCCATCTCGAAGCGATCGAGGCGGGCGATTTCGAAAGCCTGCCGTCGCGCGCCTATGCGATCGGCTTTTCGCGGACCTTCGCCAAAGCGGTAGGCCTTAATGACGCGGCCATCACCGATGCGGTGCGCGTTGCACTGGCCGACGGTTCGATGCGGCGGACGGCACCGTCTTCCGGGATGGAGCCGGGCGATCCGGCACGGCTTCCTTCGGCGGGTCTCGCCTGGGCGGCGGCGGCGGCGGTGCTGGTGTTCGCTATCGGGATCTTTGCCTTCTACAACAGCTATTTCGGTGCCGGGACTGAGCCGGGTTCGCTGCTGTCACCCGAGTCTGCAGCGCCGTCTGCACCGGTTGCAGCCCAACCCGCCCCTGCGCCCGTCGCAGCGCCGGGCGGCGCGGTGGTGCTGACCGCGCTTGAGGACGGCATCTGGGTACGGCTTTACGAAGAAGGGGGCGAGCGGCTGACCGAACGGACACTCAAGCAGGGCGAGTCGGTCGAAGTGCCAGCGGCGGCAGTCGATCCGCGGATCAACACCGGGCGGCCCGATGCGCTGGCGGTGACGATTGGCGGCCAGCAGGTCCCCAAGCTTTCGGATCGGCCGGAAACAATCTCCGGCATTGCGGTATCGGCGAAGGCATTGGCCGCACGGACAACCGCTCCTGCGGCCGGAGCGGTAACACCGCTGGCAGGTAACGCCACTCCGCCGACGCGTCCGGTGCGCCAGAACCTGTCCGCCCGCCGAACCGATACTGCTGCGCCCGCGCCGACTCCGGACATAGCCGCGCCAACCGAAACCGCACCTTCGCCTGATCGCGCGCCGCAGCGTTAACCGTTTTTCCCGTTGATTAGGTGACTTGCCGCTCTCGACTTGGGCCGCAGGGCGCGGCAGGGATTCGGGACATGTTCATGTGGTGTGCGCCACGCAGTCGCAACCATTGCCAGGGAGCCTGACGAGCCATGACCCCCGACCTGCGAACTTCTGCCCTCAAGATGATCCCGCTGCGCCTTGCCGGTGCGGCGTTGATGGCGGCCACCGCTGCAACCATTGCCACCATGCCCGTACCGGTCGCCGCGCAGGAGACCGCGGACGAAGCACGTATCCGCAAGATCGAGGCCGAGGTCCGCGCTCTCCAGCGCAAGGTCTTCCCCGGCGGTGACGGGCGTTTCTTCGAGCCCCAGATCGGCCCGGGCACGCAAGGGTCGGCCACCACGCCCGCACCGGCAATCGGCACCAGCGCGCCTTCGACCACCGCGGTGACCGACATCCTCATCCGTCTCGATGCTTTGGAAAGGCAGTTGCAGGCGCTCACCGCGCGTTCGGAAGAGCAGGCTAACGCGCTCTCGCAGATGGAATTGCGGCTGGCGGCTCTCGAAACGGCAGGCAATGTGCCGATCGATGCACCTGCGGCGAACCTGCCAGCTGTGCAACCCGCGGCGACTACGCCGGTGGTTGTCCCTGCGGCGGCGACCACGCCTGCGGTGCGTCCCCCGGTCCAGACCACACCCGCGCCCACCGTGCCTGCGCCAACTCCTGCCCCGGCCGCCAGCGTCGCCGCGCCTAGCGCCTCGCGTCTTGCTGCGGTGCAGGCAATCGCCAAGCCGCAGACAGCCGACGCGGGCGATGACGAGTATTCCTACGGCTTCCGCCTGTGGAGCGCCGGGTTCTTCCCCGAAGCGCGCCAGCAGCTCACCCGCTTCGTCGAGCAATATCCCAACCACACCCGCATCAGCTTCGGGCGCAACCTGCTGGGCCGTGCCTTCCTTGACGACAATATGCCCAAGGAGGCCGCGCAGTGGTTCCTCAAGAACTATCAGGCCAACAAGGCCGGTGACCGTGCGCCGGACAGCCTGCTGTACCTTGGCGCATCGATGATCGCGATGAAGGATACCAAGCGTGCCTGCATCGCGCTGGCCGAATTTGCCGAGACCTATCCGCTGATCGCATCGGGGCGGCTCGCCACCGACTATCAGGCGAACCGCGCGAAGGTGAAGTGCAGCTAGACCTTCCCGCGCGCTTCGCTGCCGATCTGGGGGCGCTGTGGCCCGAAGACGAGCGGAGCGGCCCGCTGGGACTGGCGGTATCGGGCGGGCCGGATAGCCTCGCACTGCTGTTGCTCGCCCATGCGACGATGCCGGGGCGGATCGCGGTCGCCAGCATCGATCACGGCCTGCGCCCCGAGGCTGCGGGCGAAGTCGCCCTGGTCGAGCGGATCGCTGCCGAGCGGGGCATTCCCTTCACGCCGCTGACTGTCACGCTCGCCCCCGGCAATGTGCAGGCCAAAGCGCGCGAGGCGCGCTACGCGGCGCTGGCGGAGTGGGCGCAAGAAGCAGGATTGGGCGCGGTCGCGACGGCGCACCATGCCGACGATCAGGCCGAAACGCTGCTGATGCGCCTCAACCGGGGCAGCGGGCTGGCGGGCCTTGCCGGCGTGCGGGCCAGCACAACCATTGACGGGACCGATGTCGTGCTGCTGCGCCCGCTGCTCGGCTGGCGCAAACCCGAGCTGTCGGCAGTGGTAGAAGATGCCGGGATCACCCCCGCGCTCGATCCGTCCAACACCAATCCCGATTTCGACCGCGCCCGATTGCGCGCCCGGCTGGACGAGGCCGATTGGCTCGATCCGGTGCAGATCGCCGCGAGCGCCGCGCATCTCGCTGAAAGCTGGCAGGCGCTGAACTGGTATGCCGAGCTGGACTGGCACGAGATGGTGATGCGCGATGACAGCGCGCCGGGCGGGCTGGGCTACACCTATTGCGCCAACGTTCCGCGGGTGATTGCCATCGAGACGATCCTCGCGATCATCGCCGCGCTGGGCGGGCACGCCACCCGGGCCGAGGCTGCGCGGGCTTGGGACCGGCTCTGGGCGGGCGAGAACGCCTCCTTGGGCGGCGTGCTGGCGGTGCCGGGGGTGGAGCGGGTCGAAAAGGTTGGCGTGATGATGCGCGTGTGGCGCTTCCGGCCGGAACCTGCGCGTTCTTTGAATTGATCGCGCGCTAGAGCACCTTGTCGCCAACCCCGATCATCCGCCCGCGGGTGATGATTACCTTGTCCCCGCGCTTGCTGGCGGCGAACAGCTTCGAGGCGAAATCGTCAGGCACGCCGATGCAGCCGTGGCTGGCATAGCCGTTCATCACCGGCGAACCGTGGATCGCGATCCCGTCCCACGTCAGACGCAGCGTCCAGGGCATGGGCGCATTATTGTATTTCTCGGAGACATTGTCCTTCTCCTTGGTCAGGATCGGGAAGGTGCCGAGCGGGGTGGGGTGGTCCTGCGTGCCTACCAGCACCACTGCGGTCCCGATCTCGTGCCCGTCACGGAAGGCGCTGATCACGCGCGCGTCCAGGTCGACGGTTATGACCAGTGCGCCGGTGCGCGGTGCGGCGCCTTCGTCCCAGAACCAGTCGCCGTAACGGATGGTGCCTTCGATAGGCAGGATCGACTTGATGACGAAGGGATTGCTGCTGGTGCGCGTCAGAGTGGCGGGCGTCGGGACGGCGACCGGCATCGGCGCAGCGACGGGAAGCGGCTGCGCGACATCGATTGGCATCATCCGGATCGCCGGACCGCGCGGTTCTTCAGCCTCAATCACCGGTGCCGCGACCTCCAGCGGCGGCAGGCCGGCATAGACTGCTGCCGCATCGTCTAGCGCAGGCACTTGGCTATCGGGGTCGATCTCCTCGAATGTATCCGCGGCGCGCGCCGCCACGACTTCTGCGGCATCGGCAGCACGGTCGACATTGGACTGCGCGAAGGCTGCGAATTGCAGCACCGCTACGGCGATGAGGAAGACGAGGATACGGATCATGCCCGCGAATATGCCGCGTTAGCCGAAGCGTTACCAGCGGTTAACCACGCTGCGTCCCTGCGGGGGACGGGCGAAGGGCAGGGGTTAACGCGCGATCACCCCGAACAGGTCGTGGGCATCGGCATCTTCAATGGTGACGTTGACGATATCGCCGGGGGCGAGCGTCTCCGGCACATTGCGCAGGTACACCGCACCGTCGATCTCGGGCGCGTCGGCCTGGCTGCGGCCGC
Source organism: Porphyrobacter sp. ULC335 (assembly GCF_025917005.1). Taxonomy (NCBI): domain Bacteria; kingdom Pseudomonadati; phylum Pseudomonadota; class Alphaproteobacteria; order Sphingomonadales; family Erythrobacteraceae; genus Porphyrobacter; species Porphyrobacter sp. ULC335. Next base: position 3,439,173 of record NZ_CP078091.1, on the reverse strand, counting down.
TCGCGCCGATGTCACCGTCTTCGTCGGGCTCGCCAACCTCGTCGATGATGACGGGCAGCGTCCGGCCGACCTTGGCAGCAAGCTTGGCGGCGCTGATCCGCTCGGTCACTTCCATGATCCGGGCGTAGCGTTCTTCCTTGATTGCCTCCGGCACCTGATCGGGGAGCGCATTGGCAGCCGCGCCCTCAACCGGTTCGAAGCGGAAGGCACCCACGCGGTCGAGCTGGGCTTCTTCCAGCCAGTCGAGAAGGTACTGGAAGTCCTCCTCGGTCTCGCCCGGGAAGCCGACCACGAAGGAACTGCGGATCGCGATGTCGGGGCAGATTTCGCGCCATGACTTCAGCCGCTCCAATACCTTTGCCTCGTTGGCGGGCCGGCGCATCAGCTTCAACACCTTGGGGCTGGCGTGCTGGAACGGGATATCGAGATAGGGCGTCAGCAGCCCCTCGGCCATCAGCGGGATGACCTGATCGACGTGGGGGTAGGGGTAGACGTAGTGGAGCCGCACCCACGGCGCGTTGCCTTCGGGAGTGCGCAGCCCGCCAAGCTCGCGCGCCAGATCGGTCATGTGCGCACGCACTTCCCGGCCTTTCCACTCGCGCGGTTCGTGGCGGATATCGACCCCGTAGGCGCTGGTGTCCTGCGAGATGATGAGGAGTTCCCTGGTGCCGGCGGCGACCAGTTTCTCCGCTTCGCGCAAGCAGGCATCAATGCGGCGGCTGGCGAGTTTCCCGCGCAGGTCCGGGATGATGCAGAAGGCGCAGGAGTGATTGCAGCCCTCGGATATCTTGAGGTAGCTGTAATGGCGCGGCGTCAGCTTGATGTCAGGCTGCGGGATCAGGTCGACGAACGGCCCCTGGCTCGGCGGGGCGTGCAGGTGGACCGCCTCCACGACCTGCTCGTACTGGTGCGCGCCAGTCACCGCGAGCACTGCCGGATGCGCGGCGCGGATCGCGTCCGCCTCTTCGCCCATGCAGCCGGTCACGATTACGCGGCCGTTTTCGGCGATCGCCTCGCCGATCGCGGCAAGGCTTTCTTCCTTGGCGGAATCGAGGAAGCCGCAGGTGTTGACCAGCACCACATCCGCGCCCGCATAATCCTCGGCAAAGGCATAGCCATCGGCGCGCAGGCGAGTGAGAATCCGCTCGGAATCGACGAGCGCCTTGGGGCAGCCGAGGCTGACCATCCCGATCTTCTTCTGGTCGGGGAGGACGGTAGGGGCGGTGGTGCTGGCGGTGTTCATTGCGGCGCGCCCCTACACTGTGTGCGGCCCTAGCGCTAGGGTTGACGGGCGCAGGTCTGGCGGGGCATCTGGGAGAGCATGATCACGAAGCTCTTCACAGACCACCCGCGCGCCATCGGCGAGACCTATGGCCAGCACGCCCGGACCGCACTCAGCTTTGGATGGCGGATGGTAGTCGGGGGTCTGGCATGCATGGTCCACGCCATCATCCCGGGCCTGTTCGTCAAAACCGCGAGCCGCACAGTGGTGCAACTCGACGCTGAAATGCGCGGCCGCAAGCCTGCACCGGGCGCCGAGGAATTCGCTTACGTCATCTAGGCGCGCCCTGGCGCTACCCCTTGTGCGCGCTTTGCGGTAGCATGACGCTGCAGCGAGGAGAGCAAGCATGAGTGATTTCGCCCTGTGGCCGGTGCTGGCGGGAACCGCAGCGTTCTTTGCCGTGGGCGCCCTGTGGTACGGGGTGATCTTCGCCAAGCCTTGGCAGCGCGCGGCCGGGCTTTCGAACACCCAGCTCAAGAGCGGCAACATGGGGCTGATCTTCGCGCTGACCTTTGCCTTCGAGATGCTGATCGCGATGGTGCTGTGGCACCTCGTGGCTCGCACCGATCCGCCGCAATTCGTGGTGATGATGATGGCGGTCGGATTTGCGATCGGGGTGATGATCCCGGCGATCGGGATCAACTATCTCTACCTGCGCAAACCGCTCGCGCTGTTCCTGATCGATGCTGGCCATTTCCTCGTCGGCATGGCGGCGATGGGCGGGGTGTACGTGTGGTTCAGGGCCTAACCCGCTGAGCCGTTCTCGCTCTGCGCGGTCGGAACGATTTCCACCACCACATCGCCTGGCTGGAGCATCTGGCACTCGTCCTCCCAGAAGCCGATGGCGCGGCCATTGCGATAGACCCGCAGGCCCTGTCCGCCGCTCTTGAGGTCGGTGATCGACTTGCCGCATTCTGCCGCGCTCACCTCGCGCTCGACCAGTTGCACCCGCCCACCGACGCTGGCGAGGTCGGCGAGATAATCGGCGATGTGTGCACCCTTGACGCTGCCGGCCAGCAGCAGGCCGGTGAAACGCACCGGGTTGATGACGTTGTTCGCGCCCGCCTGCCGCGCCAGCAGCTCATTATCCTCTGCGCGCACCACCACGCTGATCGGAACCTTGGGCGCGAGGTGGCGCACGGTCAGCACCATCAGGATCGAGGTATCGTCGCGCCCGGCGCTCACCAGCACGCTGGCGGCCTGCGCGATCCTGACCGCTTTCAGCGTTTCGTCACGCGTCGCATCGGCGGCCATGACATTGACGCCAAGCTTTTCCGCTTCGGTCAGGCGTTCCTCGGACGGGTCGATTACGACGATGCAGCGCGGATCGACCCCGCGTTCGATCAATTCGCCCACGCTTTGCGCGCCGGAGACGCCGAAGCCCAGCACCACCACATGATCGGTCAGCTGCTCCTGGATGCGAGCCATGCGAAACTTCTCCCAGCTGCGCTTGATGACGAAATCGTAGGCCGCGCCCACGAAGATGAACAGCACCGCGATGCGCACCGGGGTGACGATCACGGCCTCGATCAGCCGCGCCCGGTCGGAAATCGGAGCGATATCGCCGAAGCCCGTGGTCGTGATGCTGATCATGGTGAAATAGACGACGTCGAGGAAGCTGATGACGTTGTCGTGATTATCTTTCAGCCCCGCGCGGTCCCACCAGTGGATCGCTATCACCAGCGTGATCAGCAGGAAGGCGAGGCCCATGCGGATGCCGAGATCGCCCCACACCGGAATCCTGACCTGCCGCCGCAGCGGCTGGAACTGGTCAGCCAGCAGCGCCTTGCGCCGGAACGGATTGCGGCTCGGCTCCTCGGCCATCCGCGCGCGCCCGCTCAGCCGCCGAATCGATCGGCGAGGATGCCGATGGTCGAATAATGGGTGAGGTCGAGCTGCAGCGGAGTCACCGCGACATAGCCTTCCTCGATTGCTTCCAGATCGGTGCCATGGTCCAGCGTATGCTCGATCTGGTCGAGCCCGAACCAGAAATAGCGGTAGCCGCGCGGGTCGCGCCCTTCGACAAGGGTGCCGCGCGAGTAGTCGTGGAAGCCTTGCCGCACGACGCGGATGCCCTTCACGTCCTCGGGAGCGCGTGCCGGGAAGTTGACGTTGATGAGCGTGCGGTCGGCCATCGGCGCGTCGATCAGCGGCTTCAACACCTTCGGCCCCCATTCGCGGGCCGCGCCGAAGGGCACGTCATCGCCCATGCCTTCGCGGGCATAGACCTGGCTGAAGGCGATGGAGCGGATGCCGGCCAGCGCGCCCTCGATCGCGGCTGAGACGGTGCCGGAATAGGTGATGTCATCGGCAAGGTTCGCGCCGCGATTGACGCCGGACAGGATCAGGTCTGGCGCATCGGGCATGACCGTGCGCAGCGCCATCATCACGCTATCGGTGGGCGTGCCGGTGACGGCGAAGCGTCGCTCGCCCAGTGTCTGGAGCCGGACGGGACGGGTCAAGGTGAGCGAGTGACCCGCGCCCGATTGCTCCTCGGACGGGGCGCAGATCCAGATATCGTCGGAAAACTGCCGCGCGATCTCCTCCAGCACCTTGAGGCCGGGGGCGTGGATGCCGTCGTCATTGGTGAGGAGGATTCTCAGCGGTTTTCTCCAATCTCGTCATGCTGAACTCGTTTCAGCATCCATCGGTCTGCCAGTCGCCGTGCAGTGTTTGGGGCACGATGGATCCTGGAAGCGAAGCTGGCCATAGGTCAATCAAGTTCAGGATGACGGAGGGGTTATTGGGGGGTGATGACCTCAAGCCCGCCCATATACGGCCTGAGCGCTTCCGGCACCGTCACGCTGCCATCCTTGTTCTGGTAGTTCTCGATCACCGCGACCAGCGTGCGCCCGACCGCGAGGCCGGAGCCGTTGAGGGTGTGGACGAACTCGGTGCGCTTCTCGCCCGCCACGCGGTAGCGGGTGTTCATGCGGCGGGCCTGGAAGTCGCCGGTGTTGGAGCACGAGCTGATCTCGCGGAAGGCGCCCTGACCGGGGAGCCACACTTCGAGGTCGTAGGTCTTGCGCGCGCCGAAGCCCATGTCGCCGGTGCACAGCAGAAGCTTGCGATAGGGCAGGGCGAGGCGTTCGAGGATGGTCTCGGCAGCGCGGACCATGCGCTGGTGTTCTGCTTCGGAGTCCTCAGGCTTTACGATGCTGACCAGTTCGCACTTTTCGAACTGGTGCTGGCGGATGAACCCCCGCGTATCGCGCCCCGCCGCACCGGCCTCGGAGCGGAAGCACAGCGTGAGCGCGGTGAGCCGCATCGGCAGAGCGGCTTCGTCGAGCAGCTCGCCCATGACGCTGGCGGTGAGGGAAACTTCGCTGGTGGGGATGAGGTAAAGTGAAGATATTTGCTTGCTTTTGCGAGCGAGCGCCTCTCGCTCTTCGATTTCATTCGAGCGCTTCACTCTGTCAAGTAAGCGCTTTTCGTACGCAGCAAGCATGTCATCAAGCTGATCAACCAAGGCTGGATAATTATCAGATTCAGTTATGGCATCTACGTCTTCCACATTCTTTCTAATCAGCCGAGTAAGATCGAGGAAGTCTATCAGCGCCTCGCCATCTGATTTGATCGATGCGTTTAGCGCGTCGGTTTCGATTTCGATCTTTTTGGCCTCGTTCAAGATGCCGAAGCTATCCTCAGCAAACTTCGGCAGCTTGTCCGTGCCGTACATCGCCTCGTCCTTGACGAGCACTGGCGGGTTGCATTCGGCATAGCCATGCTCGCCCGTCTGCACGTCGAGCATGAACTGACCAAGCGCCCGGTGCAGCCGTGCCATGCCGCCGCGCAGGAAGGTGAAGCGTGCGCCCGACAGCCGGGTGCCGGTCTCGAAATCCATGCCCAGAGCAGGGGCGATGTCGGCGTGTTCCTTGGCGGTGAAATCGAACTCCCGCGGGGTGCCCCAGCGCGAGACTTCGACATTCTCCTCCTCGCCGCCGCCATCGGGGACGTCCGCGCCGGGCAGGTTGGGGATGATCTCCAGCGCCTCTTTGAGATGCTTCGCCAACTCGTCGGCGCGCGCTTCCAGCGCGGGCATCTCGTCCTTGAGCGCGGCGACTTCGGCCTTCAGCGCCTCGGCTGCGTCCTTGTCGCCCTTGGCCATCGCCGCGCCGATCAGCTTGCTCGCTTCGTTGCGGCGGCTCTGCGCGATCTGCACCTGCGTGGTGACCGCGCGGCGTTCTTCGTCCAGCGCGATCAGGCCCGCAGCCAGCGGTGCAAGCCCGCGCCGGGCAAGGCCCGCATCAAAAGCCTCGGGGTTCTCTCGGATAAAGCGGATATCGTGCATGGGCCGCGCTATGCCCGCTCGGGCGGATCAAGAAAAGCCGCAATCGGATGGAACTTACCGGGCTGCCCCACGGTTCATCGCTGAGGAGGTATCGCAATATGATCCGTAAATTGATTGGCGCCGCGATTGGCGCAAGTGTCGCAAAGAAGCATCCGGCAGCAGGCGGAGCGACTGGCGTCGTGCTGGCGACCGCCGTGCCTTTCATCATCTCGCGCGTCAGCCTGCCCGCGATGGTGGCGCTGGGCGTCGGCGGCTATGTCGCCAAGCGCTTCATGGACAAGAATACGGCGGAGCAGGCCACCAAGCCCACCCCGCCGTCTGCTCCCGTCCAGCAGTAACCCGGTAATGAAGACAGGGGCGGCGGTGGCTATCCAGAGGCCGCCGCCCCTTGGGGAGTTCAGAACGCGAAGCCGACCATCACATTCCACGTGCGCGGGTCGCCGAAGTAGACAGTCTGGATGTTTCCAACCGAGCTGAACTCCTGACCATCGGTTCTGTAGAGTTCGTCGGTGAGGTTCTTCACCCCGCCCTGCACATAGAAGCGCCGGTTGGCATCATCGAAGCGAACGAAGGCGTTGGTGAGCCAGTAGCCGTCCTCGACCAGCCCCGCACGGTTGTCGACGCTCAGGAAATGCTTGTCGACGAAGCGCGCATCGCCGGCGAAGGTCAGGCTGCCCGCGCTGCCCAGTCCGATGCGGTAATCGGTCGCAACGTTGAAGGTGATCGGTGGAGCGAAGGCCGGCTCGCACGTGATCTGCGTGCCGGTCGGGTTGCAGCTGAAGGCGGGCGCGCGGCGGCCGTCGTTGAATTCCTCATACTGCGCATCGAGATAGCCGAGGCTACTGCGCACCGTCCAGGCCTTGGTCGGCTTGACCACGGCTTCCAGCTCTGCGCCACGGATCGACATCTTGCCGGCGTTGAGCACCGGGAAGACGCCCACCGCGCCGCCACCGACACGGGCCTGGAAATCTTTGAAGTCGCTGTAGAAGACGTTGCCAGCCAGGTAGACGCGCCCGTCGAGGAAGCTTGCCTTGGCACCTGCTTCGTAGGTCCACACGGTCTCGGGCGCGAAGTTCGTCACCAGCTGCGAGGTGCCGTTCACCACCAGCGTGAGATCGGCGAGGCCGTTGGCGCGGCCATTGAAGCCGCCTGACTTGAAGCCCCGCGAGGCCGAGGCGTAGATCTGGCTGTCCGCACCCGGCTTGTACGATAGGGTGACGCTCGGCGTCCAGGCATCGAAGCTGATGTCGTTATCGAGATTGAACGGCGCGGGCAGGCTGCCCGGGAAGCGGAAGGTCAGCCCGTTCAGCGGACCGAAGGTTGAGACGGTCGTGGTGACACGGTCGTAGCGGCGATCTTCCTTGGTGTAGCGCAGGCCGCCAGTGATGCTGAGGCGATCGGTGAAGTCGTAGGTCGCCTGACCGAAGGCCGCGTAGCTCTTGGTGTTCTGCTCGTCGTCGATCAGGCGGGTGAAGGGCACGCCGAACAAATCATCGGCATAGGCCTCCTGATGCGAGCGGATATTTTCGTTGAGGTAGAACAGCCCGAACACGCCGCGGAAGTTGCTGGTGTCCCACTTCAGCTGGACTTCCTGGCTGAACTGACGCTGGTCGATGCCGACGAAGACGTCGCCGAGCTCGGCCTGAGTGGCATCGATGTCGATGAACAGGTCGGGTTCAAGCTTGCGCCACGCGGTGATGCTGGTCAGCGTGATCGCATCCGAGAGTTCCACATTGGCAGTGAGGCTGGCGCCCCAGTGATCGAGCCGCTGGCCTTCGTCGCCGGTGAAGCTGGTGGAGGCGCGGAAGTCATAGGCACCATCGGGCTGGGCAGGGATTGGCCGCACGCCGCCAAGGTTGGCGGTGGCGTAGCCCAGGGTAAGCGCGTTGCGCTGGCGGTTGTAGTCTCCGCTCGCAATCAGCTCGATGGTGTCGGTTGCCTGCACACGCAGGATGCCGCGCGCGGTAAGGCTGTCGCGATCGTTGTACTTGCGTCCCGTGCGCGGATCGGTGACGATCCCATCGCGCTTGTCATACTGGCCCGCGAGGCTGAGCGCCACGCGGTCTGTGACCAGCGGCGCGCTGAGATAGCCATTGAGCACGATCTGGTCGTAGCTGCCGTAGAGCGCCGAACCGGCGGCGCGGACATCGTCGAGATCGGGCTTGCGGCTGACGATCGAGATCGCGCCTCCCGTGGTGTTCTTGCCGTAGAGCGTGCCCTGCGGGCCGCGCAGCACTTCGATCCGCTCGACATCGAACAGGCCGAGCAGCGCGCCCTGAATGCGCGACAGGTAGACGCCGTCGACATAGATTCCGACTGCGGGATCGAATGTCTGGAGCGCGTCAGGCTGGCCGAGGCCGCGGATGAAGATGTTGGCGCTCGCGGCCGAGCCACGGCCCTGAACGAGGTTGAGGTTGGGGGCGGCGGCCTGAAGGCCGGACAGGTCGATCGACTGGGTGCGCTGTAGATCGGCCTGGTCGAAGGATGTGACCGCGACCGGCACGTCGATCAGGCGCTCTGCACGGCGGCGCGCGGTGACGAGGATTTCGCCGCTCTCGGCCGGGGCTTCGTCCGCGACTGTATCGGCTGCGCTGTCCTGCGCGGCGAGGGGATTGGCAAGGCTGGCAAGGCCGGCGGTGCCGACAAGCAGCGCCGTGCGGGCATAATTGGTGAATCTCATAGGGTGTTCCTCTCCTGTCGCCTTCTTATGGATGCATAGATATTGAAAGTTGAACCACCTTTCAAGTTTAGACTTGTGCGTACCCCTTGCGCGTCCTACCGAAAGCGTGGAGGGAGTAGCTGATGGGCAACAGTCCGGGCACCGCGACAAAAGTCGAAGACGCTGCGTGCAGCGACGCCAAGACGCCGCGCACCGAGCGTGGGCGGCGGACGTTGCGCAAGCTGCTCGATGCTGCGGCCGAGGAATTTGGCGAGAAGGGCTTCCACGAAGCCTCGGTCAGCTCGATCACCCGCCGGGCGGGCGTGGCGCTGGGCAGCTTCTATACCTATTTCGACAGCAAGGACGCGCTGTTCCGCGCGCTCGTCGCCGATATGAGCGAGAAAGTGCGCACCAGCGCGCGTTCGGCGCTGACGGACGGCATGGGCGCGCTGGAGATCGAGCGGGCCGCGCTCGCCGCGTTCCTGCACTTCGCCGCCGAGCACAAGGAAGTCTACCGGATCATCGACGAGGCGGAGTTCGTCGATCCGGCGAGTTACCGCGAACACTACGAGACCATTGCCGCCCGTATCGCTGAAAGGCTGCGCGCCGGGGCCGCCGGGGGCGAATTCCGCGATGGCCTGGGTGAACTTGAGGCCTGGGCGATGATGGGCATGAACGTCTTTGTCGGCCTGCGCTATGTGGTGTGGGGCGGCGGGGCCGAGATGGGGCCGGACGATATCGCCGCCGGGGTCAACCGTTTGCTGGCAGAGGGCGTCTTGCGGCGCTAGAGCTGCCGGCCATGATCCTTGCCATCCAAGCCATTCCCGACGCCGAAGACCTCACCGCGATCGCCGAGCGCATCGCCCTGCTCGAATGGCGCGACGGACGCGAGACGGCGGGCTCCGTCGCGCGGCAGGTCAAGCGGAACGAACAGGCAGCGATGGACAGCACTGCCGGCCGCGGGCTTCAGGACGAGATCAGCCGCATCCTGGGCGATCATCCCGTCATCAAGGCCGCCGCCCAGCCGCGCCGGTTCTCGCCATTGATCATCAGCCGAACGGGGGTGGGCGGAAAGTACGGTGCCCATGTCGACAACGCACTGATGGGACGCGGCGCAAAACGGCTGCGCACCGACCTGTCCTTTACCCTCTTCCTCACCCCGCCCGCAGATTACGACGGGGGCGAGTTGGTGATCCATGCCGCCGGCACGACCCAGGAAGTCAAGGGCGAGCCGGGCCATCTGGTGCTCTACCCATCGGGCAGTATCCACGAGGTGAAGCCCGTCACGCGCGGCACGCGGATTGTTTGCGTGGGATGGATCGAAAGCCTCGTTGCCGATGCCGCGCAGCGCGAGATGCTGTTCGATCTGGAAAACCTGCGCGCTGCGCTGCGTCAACAGCTCCCCGGTCAGTCCGCCGAGCTGCTGACCCTCGACAAGACCATCGCCAACTTATTGCGGATGTGGGCGCGTTCTTGAGGCCCGCGGGGCGGCGGTACGTTTGCCCTTGATCGTGAAGTAGATAATCAGGCTTACGCCGATGACGCTCGGCCCCGCCCAGATCGCCGGATTGAACACGTGCTCGGGCACCAGCCGGATCAGCCCGACCGACAGAAAAGCGGTGTAGGCGGAAATCCCCATGCCGATCAGCGCGCGGAAATGTTCGCCCACATGCGTGCCCTTTGGCGGGTCGTCACCGCGCCAGATGTAACGCTGCTGGATCAGCATCGCGACAATGCCGATGAAGGCTACCAGCACCATCAACGGGTGCGCGACCTTGAAGCCGAAAAAACCGCACCACGCACCGGAAACGATCACCGCAGCGATCACGGCCTGATGCCGCAAGCGGCGCAGTGCGGGCCGGTCACGCGCATGGCGCACCACCGCGAGGCCATAGTCGACAAAGCCAAGCGTCAACACGCCGAGATACAGCATCATCCAACCGAACAGCCCTTCGTAGAGAGTGCGATCGGTGATCTCCGGGTGGCGGTGCTCCGGCCCGTAGAGCGACAGCAGCGCCATCGCGATGGCCAGCGTGCCGGCGCCCAGAAAGCCGAAACAGGCGACCTTGCCCCACTTGCGGTGATTGGCCGCGCCCTTGCGGGTTACGATCGGCCCCCAAAACGCCGTCAGCCCCACCGTACCGGTGACGACATGGGCGACAACAAGGGCCTCGAACAGCGCCATGCCCATCAGCATGACACAATAAGTGTCAGGTTCCTAGATCAGTCCGCGGTCAGCCCGCGCCCTCACCGCACCCGCGACGGCGCAACGAGGACGGCGTTGGCAATCAGCAGATCGAGCCCTTCGAGATAGGCGCGGGTGGAGGGATCATGCGCGAAGCCGATCACCAGCCCGCGCCCCTGCGGCTGTGCCACGAGGTAGGGCTTGTAAGCCAACTGCTTACGGTTCTCGTCCCACACATAACCGCTGGCGATCAGATTGCCGGGCGCGGCGAAGCGCAGCACGTTGATGCCCTTCGCCCGGTCGAGCGGGGTGAAGATCTGCGTCCCCGTCGCCAGCACCACCGCGCCATCATCGTAACCGGCGGAGAGGAAGTGGTCCGGCTCGCCCACCACATTCAGCAGCGCGCCCGGCAGGGTGTCGGGCAAGGCCTGCTGATCCTTGATAGCCTCGCGGTACTCTGCGTCATTGGTGATGGCGACCGCCTCGGCCAGTGCGCCCTTGGCATCGCCGCCCTCGGCAGGCTCGCGGCCCAGCGCGGCTTCGCGCTTGACGGCAAGCAGCGGGTTATCGCCGCCGCTGAAGCTTTCCAGGCTTTCGCCGATCGCCACCAGCACCCCGCCGCGCTGGACGAAGCTGCGCACCGCGCGCTGCCCGCCATCGCCAAGCACACCCGAAGGGTCACCCTCGGGCACCAGCAGCACGTCATAATCGCTGAGGTCGGCGCGCGCGAGGCGGCTGGTGCGGATCGGCGTCACCGGCAGACCGATGCGCTGTTCGAGCACAAAGCGCAGCGCGCCCGCCGAGAGCTGCGACACCCCGTCATCCCAGGCCACAGCAACGCGTGGCAGGGTGAGCCGCACGAAGCGTTCACTGCCGAGGTTCGGCCCGCTGTCGACCCAACCGCTATCAAGCGCGACGGTATGCGCGCCCACCTCGCTGGCCAGCGCGGCGAGGCGTGCCATCTTTTCAGGGCTGTTCGATCCGGCCGGGAACACCACGGTCCCACGCGGAAACTCGCGGCCTGCAGTGGTGAACGCCTTGTCGGTGACGCGGCCCTCGATCCCTTCGCGCAGGGCCAGCGTGACCAGACGGGCCTGACCGCCATCGGTCCACGGCACGGCTATGGCAAACGCTCCGCTACCTTCCGCCTTGGCTATGATCGGCGCATCGGGGCTCAGCGGGTCGCCGCTTACGGTGGTATTGCAAAGCGCCACGTCGACGCCCGCCATCGGTCCCACCGACCAGGCGGTCACGTCATAGAGTTCGTGCGGCAGATCGACCGAGCGGCGGCGTTCCTGTTCGGCAAGGAAGTCAGGCGGCAACGGCGTGTCGCGGTCGAGCAGGCTGCGGATCAGCCGGGCGGCAGGTTGGGCCTGCGGGACAGCGAGGTAACCGGACGGATAGGACTTGCCGCAGACGCTGGCGCTCCCTTCGCGGCGCAGCACCGTGATGCCTTGCGCAGCGAGCCTCCGGCCCAGGCGCTCTGCATTCCAGCGCCGCTTGCCGAGATCGATGACATAGGCCCCGCGTCCGGCAGCGCCGCTGGCATTGCCTGCGCGATAGGCCGCGAAGTCTGAAAGGAACTTTTGCGGATTGTCGGCCACCGCAGCGGCGGTCGCCAAGCTGGCGGTGAAGTGGTTCTCCACCCCGTCGGCATAGGTCAGTTCGGTCCCGTCGCGCCGGGCAAACACCAGCCCGCGTGCCGAGCCTTGCTCGTAGGTCGATCCGACTGCGCCCTGATGCGCGTTCCAGGTGTCGCCGTAACCCGGGTAGAACAGGTCGAACACCTCACGCGTGAAATAGGGCTCGCCGCGCGCGTCGAAGGCAGCCGCGTTGTAGCGACCGATCAGTTCATAGGCGCGGATCTGTGCCGGGGTGAGGTTGGGGCTAAAGGGCTGGGCAGCGGGCGAGAAGAAGTAAGTCTCGTCCCCGCCCATTTCGTGCAAGTCGACCACCACGACCGGGTTCCACTGGCGGATCGCGGCCACCTTGCCGCGGGTCTCGGGCTGGGAAAGCGTGAACCAGTCGCGGTTCAAATCGAACATGTAGTGATTGACCCGCCCGCTCGGCCACGGCTCGTCATGCTCGGCGGCCTGCCGGTCGGCATCGGGGACGATCCCTGTCGAGGCGAGGAAGTTGTTCACGAAGCGCGCCCGGCCATCGGGGTTCTGCATCGGGTCGACCACCACGATGGTGTTCGCCATGATCTTCGCCGCGCGTTCGTCACCCTGCGCGGCAAGCAGGTGATAGGCGGTCATCAACGCGGCATCGGTCGAGGAAATCTCGTTGCCGTGAACGCCATAGGCGAGCCAGGTGACCGGCAGCGCCGATCCATTGCCCGCGCGTCCGGCGGCGATGTTCGCCATATCGGCGCGGATCGCATCGATCCTCGCCATGTTCGCCGGCGCGGAGAGCACGAGGTAATAGAGCGGCCGGCCTTCCCAGCTCACCGCATATTGCACCAGCTGCGCGCGATCAGGCGCGGCCTCGGCCAGCGCCTTGAGGTAGGCATAGGTCTGGTCGGGCGAGGTGATGCGGCTGCCCGGCGCATGGCCGACCGTGGCCGTCAGCGTGGGGATAGCCGAATCGAAGCTGCCCTCGGCAAAGGATTGGGCGTTTGCCGGGAAGCCGGCACCCGTCAGCGCCGCCAGCACGATGAGCCACCGCCCCAAGAACATGTTCCGCATGAAATTCCCTCGCCAGACCGCCGGACGGCGGAAGAACGCAAAGCCTTGCCGCGACAACACATGGCCGGTCAAGCGGGGAGGGGCGAATGACGGAGTTCGCTTGCGCCAATTTGGGTGCTTGTCTAGCTTGGTTGCCGGACTGAGGGGGCCAATGCGCAAAAGACCGATCACACTTGCCATCCTCGCCTTAGCGCTTTTGCCCTTGAACGCGGAGGCCCAGACTTCCGGAGTCCAGGTGGTGGGTGGCACCGGCCTCAATGCATTCGGCGGGATATTCAGGATTGAGCCAAACGCCGCTCTCGACATGGAGGGCCCCGGGCGTGACATCGGGCGCGATATCGCCGCCTACTGGGTTACCTATCGCTGGAAGACGCCTGCCCGATCATCGGCGTCCTGCGAGGTAAACCTCACCAGGTTCGATTTCCTCGGTTTCAACGGTTCGATGCCCGATGAAACGACCGAAGTCGAAAAAGAGGCCGCGCGCCTCAAAGGGTTGGCCGAAGCGCCGGAAGAGCCTTGGGCGCGGATCACAATGACAAGGCGACAGCAAGGCCGTTTGAGCTTGCTGGAACTGGTCAGCGTTCGGAATGACGGGCAAGAGTTTCTTTCGCAGTCGCTGCTCTTTGTCGACGGGCGCCACACCTACGAGATGAAGTCGCTGTGCATCGGCGCCACGCTCGCCGAACTGCGCGATCTGAGCGATACGATCGGCGTCCACAATATCACCGAGCACTGACTCACCAGCGTCTGGCAACGGCCAAGTGCGGCGTCACGGCCGCGTGCCATCTTTCCTGAGAAATCGAAAAGATGGTGGGCGCGACAGGGATTGAACCTGTGACCCCACCCGTGTGAAGGGTGTGCTCTACCGCTGAGCTACGCGCCCGTCCGTTGGGCCTTGAGGCCCGGACAGGGGCGCGCCTTTACTGCGGCCTTGGAGGCTTGGCAAGCACTGGCATCAGGCCCGCGCGCGATTTATCCGCCCACCAGCCAGGCGAGCAGTGCCAGCGCGCCTTCGGGCCGCTTGCCCGCCGGAGTGGTGACAGCGCGGGGTGCGGCTTGGGAAAGCACGCTAGCGGGGCAGGCCATGCAGAAGGCCTGCACCCCGCGAGTGCCCAGCAGACGCTCGGCATCCTGGGTGATCCGCGCGCCGAGATGCTCGCTGCGCATCGCCGTCATTGCGAAGAGATCGCCGTTCTGCACGCTTGGCCCACCGGCATCATCGCCGGCAACCAGCTGGCGGATCAGCGAATCGTAATTTGCTTCACGCTCGCCCAGATAGACTGCGTGCCATTCGCCATCCTTGGCTCCGGCCTTGGCTGCGGCCCAGGCGAGGGCATCGGGCAGGCCGCCGAATTCGTCGACCAGTCCCAGCTGGCGCGCCGTGCCGCCGTCCCAGACCTGGCCTTGCGCAATGGCATCGACCCGTTCGACCGGCAGCCGGCGAGCCTTCGAGACTAGCGCGAGGAAATCCTTGTAGGTGCCGCTGATCGAGGTCTGGAGCAGTGTGTCCATCGTCGGCGAGAAGCCGCCCACGAAGTCCGGCTGGCCCGAAAGTTCGGTGGTGCGATAGCCGTCCGAGGTTACGCCCAGCCGTGCCGCGGCCCGTTCGAATGTCGGGACAACGGCAAACACGCCAATCGATCCGGTGATGGTCTCGGGCTGGGCGAAGATGCGCTCTCCCGGCATTGACACCCAGTAGCCGCCGCTTGCCGCGATATTGCCGAAGGAGACGGCGACCGGGATCTTGCGGTCGCGATGGCGCTGGATCGCACGGCGGATTTCTTCCGAGGCGGTCACCGAACCGCCGGGCGAATCCACCCGCACCACCAGCGCCGCCAGATCATCATCGAGCGCTTCGTCGAGCAGATCGGCGATCCGCGTGCCGCCTGCGATGCCCGGACCCGCCTCGCCATCGACGATCTCGCCCGCAATGGTGATGACACCGATCGCCTTGCCGGACCGGCTTTGGCCGATATCGGCGAGATAGGGGGCAAGTTCGCTTGAGGCGTAGCTGCCGGGCAGCTTGCTCCACGGGTCCTTGCCCGCCAGTTCCGCCACCCGTGCGCCGAATTGTACCCGGTCTCCTAGCTTGTCGACCAGCCCGCCTTCGACCGCGGCCTTTGCCAAATCTCCGCCCGAACTTTCGATCCACGCAACCGGATCGCCCGTCACCCGCGCCAGCGCCAGCTTGGGGCGCGCCTTGGTGACGTTGGCCTGCCATTCCTCCCACAGGGAGCCGTAAAGCCCGCCGATATTGGCGCGCGCTTCGTCCGACATGGTGCTGCGGGTATAGGGTTCGACAGCCGATTTGAATTCGCCCACCCGGTAGACGCGCGCATTGATGCTCAGTTTTTCGAGCAACCCGGCGTAATAGAGATTGTTGCCGCCCGGCCCGGCGATCATCGCCAGCCCCTGCGGATCGAGCCAGACTTCGCTGGCATGGGCCGCAATCAGCATGTGATCATCGGCGTAGCCCACGGCGTAGGTCAGCACCGGCTTCTTCGCCTTGCGCACCCGGTCCATCGCGTCGCCGATATCGGTAAGGTGCACCTGTCCGCCGCCGAGGAAAGTGGTGAGGTCGATCACCACCGCCTTGACGCGGTCATCGGCCGCGGCGGCATCAAGCGCGCGCACCACGTCGCGGGCGCGGGTTTCGCCGATGGGGGTGCTGCGCGAAAGAAGCGCCTCGATCGGATCGAGCACGGATTTTTCCTCGACCACGATTCCGGCAAGGTCGATCAGCAGCGCGCCATCGCGCACCTGTCCCGGGTTCGGCCGGGCCGACAGAATGGCGAACAGCCCGACAAAAAAGAGCAGCATGAACAGCAGGACAAGCCCGTCCTTGATCCCCACGAGGATCTTCCAAACCTTGCCGACGAAGCTCATCAGAATTCCCTTTTGCCCTGCCACTCGTCATCTAGGGTCTTTGGCCCACAACTTCCATGAGAAAGCTTACGGCGCAGGCTGAAGCGCGGATGTGGCTCGACGAAGGCCGTGGGCCGTTGCAGGTTGCGCCGTCAGCCTCTAAGGGCGTGGCTTTAATGACACCGACCGATCTTTCCCCGGCCTCGGGCCGCTTTCCGCCCGGAAGGCTGGCCTTTCCGCACCGCGACCTGACCGGCATCGGCAAGTTGCAGCGGCACGAGATCCTCTATCTCCTCCACGAGGCTGAACAGTGGGTCGCGCTCAACCGGCAGAGCGCCAAGCACACCGACCTGCTGGCGGGCCTGACGATCATCAACGCCTTCTTCGAGAATTCCACGCGCACGCTGCTCAGCTTCGAGATCGCGGGCAAGCGTCTGGGGGCGGACGTGGTCAACATGCACGCCGCGCAAAGCTCGGTGAAGAAGGGCGAGACGCTGATCGATACCGCGATCACATTGAACGCGATGCGCGCCGATGCGATCGTCATCCGGCATGGATCGTCGGGCGCGACGGGGCTGATTGCGGACAAGGTCGATTGCCCGGTGCTCAATGCGGGCGACGGCAGCCATGAACATCCCACCCAGGGCCTGCTCGATGCGCTGACGCTGCGCCATGCCTTGGCCGAACGCGGCGAGGGCGCGGAGGACTTTACCGGCCTCAATGTCGTGATCTGCGGCGATATCCTGCACAGCCGGGTGGCGCGATCGAACATCCTGTGCCTGACCGCGCTGGGTGCCAAGGTGCGCGTTTGTGCGCCGCCGGCACTGATGCCCGCCGGGGTCGAGGCGATGGGGGTGGAGGTGTACCACAACTTCGATGCGGCACTGGACGGCGCGGAAGTGGTGATGATGCTGCGCCTCCAGTCCGAGCGGATGAGCGGGCAGTTCGTCCCTAGCCCGCGCGAATATCGCCACCTTTACGGGCTGACGGCAAAGCGCCTTGCGCTCGCCGCCCCGGGTGCGCTGGTGATGCATCCCGGGCCGATGAACCGGGGCGTGGAGATCGACAGCGAGGTGGCCGATCTTGACGGCCGGTCGCTGATCACCCGGCAGGTCGAGATGGGCGTCGCGATCCGCATGGCGTGCCTTGATATCCTGACGCGAGAGGCCCGCGGTGTGGAGGGCTGGGCAGCATGAAACAGGCGCGGCCACTCACCATCACCAACGCGCAGCTGGTCACGCCCGGCGGCGTCATCGCAGGCGCGCTGCGCTGTGCTGACGGCGTGATCACCGCGCTCGGGCAAGACGTTACCGCGCAGGACGGCGATGACATGATCGACGCGCGCGGGCGGTTGCTTGCGCCGGGTCTGGTCGATCTCGGCGTATTCGCGGTCGACAAGCCCGCATTCCACTTTGGAGGGATCACCCGCGCGGCGCTGATGCCGGACCAGTCACCCCCGCTCGATCTGCCGAGCCGGGTCGGCTTCATCGCCAAGAGCGGCAAGCCCGATCTGTGGGTCCACCCGCTCGCCGCGGCGACGCGCGGACTTGAGGGGCGCGAGCTGGCCGAGCTGGCACTGATGCAGGAAGCCGGGGCCAAGGGGATCGCCACCGGGCGGCGCTGGATCGCCGATAGCGGCGTGATGCTGCGCCTGCTGCAATATGCCGCGATGCTGGGGCTGGTGGTCGTCACCCATGCCGAGGATGGCGGGCTGGCCGGAGAGGCTGCCGCCACCGCGGGCGAGATCGCGACGCGGCTCGGCCTGCCCGCTGCCCCCGCCGAGGCCGAAGCGCTCGCCATCGCCCGCGATATTGCGCTGGCCGAACTGGCCGGAGCGCGGCTGCATATCCGGCAGGTCACCACCTCCCGAGGGTTCGCGCTGGTGCGCGAGGCGAAGGCGCGGGGGCTTGCCGTCACCTGCGGCATTACGCCTGCGCATTTCATGCTGTCCGATCTGGCGACCGCCGATTTCCGCACCTTCACCCGCCTCTCGCCGCCGCTGCGGTCGGAGGCTGACCGGCAGGCGGCGCTTGCCGCGATTGCCGACGGGACAGTGGATGTCATCGCCAGCGGCCACGATCCGCGCGGGCCCGAGGACAAGCGCCTGCCCTTCGCCGATGCCGCTCCGGGAATGGCCGGGGCAGAGACGCTGCTGGCGATGGTGCTGGGTCTTGTGCGTGACGAGGTGATCGACACCGCCCGCGTGTTCGACCTCACCGCCCGCAATCCTGCACGGTTGCTGGGCGTTCCCGCCGGAGCGCTGGCGGCGGGGCTGGAGGCTGACCTTGCGCTGATCGACGCGGATGCGCCGTGGATCATTGACCGCCGCAAGATGGAGGCGACTGCCGACAACACCCCCTTCGACCGGCAGGGCGCACAGGGGCGCGTGCTGGGTCTGTGGAAGGGCGGCGTGAAGCTCGCGCTGTAAACTCCCATCCTACAGGCCGAGCCCGGATCAAGCTCGATCTGGCGCCGTGAAACAGCGCGGCAAAGAGGGTCTAGAGGGGGTCTAAGGGGGGTCTAGAGGGGGTCTGGAAGGGCGCTAAATCCGCCGCGCGGTGTTGGATTTCGCCGTGCTTTTCCGCAGAATTCCGCCATTCCTTGCCGCTCTGGCGATGTTTCACGCGCTTCACAGCGCGGGCAGCAGATTTTCACCCACCCGCAACCCTATCGCGGCCGCCCCGATGTAGGAAAGCCTGTGCGCGCACTGCCCGAATGGGCTCTCACCAAAAAATAACTCCCGGACAGCGCGGGGGGCTGTCCGGGAGCAAGGTGCTCATTGCCGTACCAGGAAATTCGTTCAGCGGCTGCGCGAGGCGACCTGCACCGGGCGCTTGGCGCCCACAGCGCCAGCAGGCGGGGTCGTCGCGGCGTAGGCAAAGCAGCCGCGACCGGCTGACTTGACCGTGCCGCACATCGACTTGGCGCTCTTGGGGCCGAAGCCGTCGGCAGCGACGCGCCAGAAGGTGCGGCCGTTCACCACGGCCTGCGTGATGACCGGCTTGTGATCCTTGAGCTGCGGGAACTTGCCCTTGAGGACGGTCCAGCCACGCTCGGCCTCGACCTTGCTGTCGTAGGAGCCGAGCTGGACGAGATGCGATGCGGCGGCCTTGTCGCTGGCGACCGGAGCCGCTGCGGCTGTGGTAGCGGCCATGCGGCGCTGCGGCGCGGCAACGGCCATGCGCGGTGCAGCAGGCGCACGGCGGGCCGAGGCGGCAGGAAGCTGCTGGACCACCGGGTTCGAGACATAGCGCACGCCAGCGGGCGCGGGCTCGACCGTCTGGACCGAAGGTTCGGGCGCGGCGAAGGCCTGCGTGAACACAGCCGAGGTTTCGGCCTGGGCAACCTGCACGGGCTCGGCCATGGCGAGTTCGCCCTGCGCCTGTTCGGCGGCCTGGGCGACCATCACGTCCTGCGCCGGGAAATTGGCGAGCGCGAGCTGTTGCGGCTGGCCGCCATCGGCGCGCGGGCTGACATCGAGCAGCGTGGCAATGCGCTGCTGGAACATTTCGGGCGCGGACATTGATGCCCACTGCGTCAGGCGCACATCGACCTGATCGGCCGGAACGTCCTGCTCCGCCATCACCCGCGCCAGACGCCAGTTGCCGGCGAGCGCATAGGTATAGGCGAGGTTCTGGCGCAGCTTCGGCGAAACCTCGTCGCTGGCACGCACGGCATTGACCAGCACGTGGACGCCGCGTTCCGGCTGCCCGGCAAGCGCCATCGCAAGGCCGAGATCGGCGGGATCAATAACCTGCGCGTATTCGTCCAGCACCGCCGTCGCGGCGCGGCCTTCGCCCAGCGCGATCTTGGCGAGCGCGAAGCTCAGCACGGTGCGCGGATTGTCGTCACCCAGATCAAGCGCATCGCCAAAGCTGGTGGCGGCGGATTCGAACCGGCCTGCTTCAAGATAGGCGGCACCCAGCAGGGCGCGGTAACCGGGGTTGCGCGGCTCGGCCAGCACAGCCGCTTCGGCGTGGACGATGGCCTTGTCGACCTGGCCCTTGGCCAGCGCGGTCTGCGCGCTGCTGAACGACACATCGGCGCGCGGCGCGGCCGAGGTCATGCAGCCGGTCAGCGCCAGTCCTGCGATGGCAGTTGTGACGGCGAGCGCGAGGCGCGGCGCAGTCGGGCGGCCGGTCTTGATGCTGCGGTCCATAGTCATATCCCCCGTTTGATCCTGATGGTTCATGTGTGGTGGTGGTTGATCGGGCGCCGGTTCAATGGCGCTTGAGATGGTTGGCGATGACGTCGAGATCATCATATTCGGCGAGCAGCCGGTCGAGCGCTTCGGTCACCAGAACCTGGGCGCTGACGCCCTGCATGGTGGCGGCAAGACGCAGCTTGAGGTGGCGGTCGGCATCGAGCCGCAGGGTGAAAGCGGCGCGGCGACCGGATTGCACGGCAGGCATGCGGGCCGGTTTGGCAGCGCGCTTGGCAACCGGAGCGGGCGCGGCGACCGGCTGTTCGAAGGCGACCGGCGCGAGCGGGGCGTAAAGCACACCGGCCTGGTCTTCTTCCTCTTCTTCGTCCTCGTCGTATTCGGCGCTGTCGAAGGATTCGCCGTAAACGGCGTCCTCCTCCTCGTCATATTCCTCTTCGTGGTCGTCCGCGCCCGTCATCGCCGCGTCGGCGAGGACGCGTTCTTCGAGTCGGCGCTGCTGACGGCGGACGATCGGGCCGGGGCCGGACGCGTCCATGTCGGGCGTGAAATCGCCGTGGATCGGCACCACGTCGGCGCCGCCCTCAATATCACTGGCATGCTCATGGTCGCCCATGTCGTTCCAGCCGAGATCCTCGAGATGCTCATCGGCGATCTCCGTCTCGTCAGCGACGAGCGGAGCGACCTGCGGACGCATCGCAGGCTTGGCGCCGCCCTTGCGGGCCAGCAGCGACGGGCCGAGCGAGGCAAAACCGGAATCGGACATGACCTACGGCCCCCGCGCGCTTACTGCGCCACCCGGCGACCGAAGCCGCCAGCGGGACGCGGAACACCGCCAAGCTGCTGCGCGACGCCATTGGGGGCGGGCGCAAACACGGTGCGGCGGAAATTCTTTTCGAGCCGGTCGGCAATGTAACGCCACAGTGCGGCGATCTCGGCAGCCGAGCGGCTTTCGGGATCGACTTCCATCACCGTGCGGCCATCGATCATCGAGGCGGCGAAATCGGTGCGGTGGTGAAGCGTGATCGGCGCGACGGTGCCGTGCTGCGACAGCGCGACCGCGGCTTCCGAAGTGATCTTGGCCTTGGGGGTGGCCGCATTGACGACGAACACCAGCGGCTTGCCTGCGCGTTCGCACAGGTCGACCGTGGCGCCCACGGCACGCAGATCATGCGGGCTGGGACGGGTCGGCACGACGATCAGTTCGGCAACCGAGATGACCGACTGGATCGCCATGGTGATGGCGGGCGGCGTATCGATCACCGCGAGCTTGAAGCCCTGCTGACGCAGCACCTGAAGATCATTGGCAAGCCGCGCGACAGTGGTCTGGGCGAAGGCGGGATATTCCGCCTCACGCTCGTTCCACCAATCGGCCAGCGAGCCCTGTGGGTCGATATCGATGAGCACGACCGGGCCAGCGCCTGCGCGCTGGGCCTGGACGGCGAGATGTCCGGACAGGGTGGTCTTGCCCGATCCACCTTTCTGCGATGCCAAAGCGAGTACACGCAACGCCTGGGTCCCCCATAAATTGGTCCGCTGCGGGTTGCCCTATTGCAACGCCTGACACCGGCTGGATGGAGACGGGATCGCAGGATACCCCTAATTTAGGGTTAAGACGCTGCATCTGAGTGCAAGAAGCAATCGGCCCGGCACAGGCACTTGCGGCGCGCTGCATTGCGCGGGAGGGGCGGGCAACCATTTGCTAACCCTGTTCGGCTAGTTTGCGTCCCAGCAATTCACCCGGCTTTCCCGCGAGGCATATGGCGATGGCAAGGATCACAATGGCGAATCTGGTACGAACCCCCGCATTGGCGGGTGCGGCGGCGCTTGCGCTGCTGGCTGTTCCCGCACTGGCCGACGTTAAATCCGGGGTCGATGCCTGGACCGCAGGCGATTTCACCCGCGCGGTGGTCGAATGGCAGGGCCCGGCGGCGGCGGGCGATCCCGATGCGCTGTTCAATCTTGCGCAGGCCTATCGTCTCGGCCGCGGGGTCGAGGTCGACAATGGCCGCGCGCGCCAGCTTTATGAAGAAGCCGCGCGGCTCGGCCACGTGAAGGCCGCCGACAATTACGGGCTGATGCTGTTTCAGGAAGGCGAGCAGGAAAAGGCGATGCCGCTGATCCGCGCCGCGGCCGATCGCGGCGATCCGCGGGCGCAATATGTGCTGGGCCTGTCGCACTTCAACGCCGACTATGCCCCGCGCGACTGGGTGCGCGGCTATGCGTTGATGACGCTGGCGAGCGGCGCAGGCCTGCCGCAGGCGCGCGATGCGCTGGTGCAGATGGACAAATACGTACCCTCCGCGCAGCGCGCTCAGGCGCAATCGCTGGCCCGCGAGCTTGAAGCGGGCGCCAAGGCGCAGCGCTCGTCCGAATTGGCAGCGGTCGAACTCGGATCACGGCCCGCGGCTCCGGCTGCGGCGCCTGTTCCGGCGCCTGTTCCGGTCGTTGCCGCTGTAACGAAGCCGCCCGTTGCCAAGCCGGTCACGCCGGTGACGCTCGCCGCCGCGCCCAAGCCTGCTCCCAAGCCAGCGGCTTCGGCCCCGGCCCCGGCCGCCGCGCGCAAGCAGGGCAAATGGCGCGTGCAGCTCGGCGCGTTCGGTGTGTCGGCCAATGCGGACCGCCTGTGGGGCCAGCTATCCGGTCACGCCGCGCTGTCGGGCACGAAAAAGACCCTGGTGCCGAGCGGCAAGGTCACCCGCCTGCTCGCCACCGGCTTTGCCAACGAGGGCGAAGCGTCCCGCGCCTGCGCCGCGCTGAAGCGCGAAGGCAAGGCCTGCGTCGTCGCCGGGCAAGGCTGAGCGTCGACCAAGGACTGCCGCCTTTCGACAGGCGGCCCTTCCCAAGGGCGTGCGAATCGCTAATCTCTCCGGCGCAACTGGCCGGGGGATCAGCCATGAACGAGACAATTTCGCCGCACGCGCTGGACGATACCTTCGGCGACGGGGCGCAGAGCCTCACGCCGGTAAGCACCGGCAATCGTATCGACACGCTCGATTTTATCCGGGGCCTTGCGGTGATGGGGATCCTCGCCGCGAATATCGTCGCCTTCGGCCAGCCGTTCGAAGCCTATATGTATCCGGCCGCGTTCCAGACCGATCCAGGCGACCCGGGCGGGTGGATGTGGATTGCGCAGTTCGTGCTGGTCGACGGCAAGATGCGCGGGCTTTTCACGCTGTTGTTCGGTGCGGGCATGTATCTGTTCATGGAGAAAGCCTGGGCGCGCGGTGCCACGCGCGGGCTTCAGGCGTGGCGGCTGGCGATCCTGATGGCTTTCGGGATGACCCACTTCTTCCTCATCTGGGCGGGCGATATCCTGTTCTATTACGCGCTGTTCGGCTTTGTCGCGCTTGCCTGCCTCAAGTGGAGCGTCAGAACCCAGCTTGTGGCAGGGCTGGCAGGTTACATCATCGGCGCGCTGCTGATCGGCGGATCGCTGTCGATGCCTTGGCTGATTGTCGACACGCCGTTCGGCCAATCGTCGCCCGATCTTGTCGAGCAGCGGGCCGACATGATCGACCAGATCGATGGCGCGCTGGCGCATGGGGCGGTGCCCAATGCGACGATTGCCTCGGGCGACTATGCCGCGCTGGTCACCCACCGCGTCACCGAGCAGTGGTACGAACCGCTGGGCAATGCGTTGCTGTTCGGGTTCGAAACGCTGCCATTGATGCTGATCGGCATTGCGCTTTACCGGCTGGGGTTCTTCAGCGGTGCCTTTGACCGCGCGAAGATGGTGCGCTGGGGCTGGATCGGAACGATCGCAGGCGGTCTGGCGCATCTGGGCATCGGCCTTGCGGTCAAGACCTACGGGTTCAGCTATTATTCGACGCTGGCGGGCTTCGTCGCGTGGAGCACGCTGCCGCGGTTGTGGATGGTGGTGGGCCTCGCGGCGCTGCTGGTGGCCTATGCGCCTTCGGCCACCGGCTGGCTGGGCGAGCGGGTTCGCGCCGCGGGACGGGCGGCCTTCACCAACTACCTCGGCACGTCGGTGGTGATGATGTTCGTCTTCCACGGCTGGGCGCTGGGGCTGTTCGGACAATTGAATCGCCCGCAGCTGTATATTGTGGTGGTGCTGGCCTGGGTGCTCATGCTGGCATGGTCGAAGCCATGGCTCGACCGCTATCGCTACGGCCCGCTGGAATGGCTGTGGCGGTGCCTGACTTACAGGACTCTCTTCCCGCTGAAGAAATAGCGGGAAGAGAGTCTTTGTTTTCCGCACGCCCTCCGGCGTGCGAAATCCTCGCTCACACGCCCTGCGGGCGCGTCGCTGCGGGCGGCCGGTCGGCCTTGCGGCGTGCTGCGCCGCCGAATCAGCGCGAATCTCAGGGTGGGTCGGGCTGACGAACGAGGCCGAAGCACTTTTCCTCTTGTTATTAAGAACCGTTCGCATACATTGCCTCCTGCAAACGCTTCGCAGGAAAGATTCGCGCGCTCATGTACATCTGCATCTGCAATGCCATTCGTGAGACTGATTTGCGGAAAGCCGCGTTGACCTGCGATGGCGACGCCGAAGCGACCTATGCCTGCCTCGGCAAGCGGCCCAATTGCGGCCAGTGCCTTGAAGAAGCGCAGGAAATCATCGACGCCGAACGTGCCGCCGCAAGCTGCAATGTATTCGCAGTAGAAGCCGCCTGACCCGCGATTGCGAACGTCTCGCAAGCGACTGATTCGCAAAGAAAATTTATCGCCCGCCCTTGCGGACATAGTCCGGCAGCGTGTATCTATGATGCAACGCCGCATACCGGCTTTGATATTTCGCAAAGGACATTCCCATGAAGGGCGACCCCAAGGTCATCGACTATCTCAATCAGGCGCTCACCAACGAGCTGACCGCGATCAACCAGTACTGGCTGCATTACCGCGTGCTCGACAACTGGGGCATGAAGAAGCTTGCTGCCTATGAACGCCACGAATCGATCGAGGAAATGGAGCACGCCGACAAGCTGGCCGAGCGCATCCTGTTCCTTGAAGCGCTTCCCAACTTCCAGGCGATCCACAAGCTGAAGGTCGGCGAGACGGTGGAGGAAGTGCTGCGCGCCGATCTCGCGCTGGAACACGAAGCGATCCCGCTGCTCAAGGACGCGGCGGAATATGCCCGCAGCGTCAAGGATCACACCTCTGCCGGGCTGTTCGAGGATATCCTCAAGAACGAGGAAGAGCATGTCGACTTCCTCGAAACCCAGTTCGAGATGATCGAGCGCATGGGGCTGCACAATTACTGCCAGCTGCAAAGCCAGCCCGCCGGCGAAAGCTAAACGCGGGCAGCAAGGGCTGCACGAAACAAGGGGCAGGGCCGGATGCGGCTCTGCCCCTTTTTGGTGCCTGCCGCGTGCCTATTCCCGGGGTGCGCCGGGTTCCGCGTTGCGGATGAAGGCCGAAAGGTCGCTGTCTGGCATGATCCGAACCAATGTGGAATCCACGTCGAGCTGCGGCAGGCTGCGACCGTCCGGCAGGAAGGAGCGGGCGCGATAGGCATCGCCGACGCGGTCGTAGACCAGACAGAACTCCTGCGATCCGAGGCGGTCGATCAGGCCGACTGCTAAGATCGTTGGAAACAGCTCGTCCATCGTCTGCTCGGTGACCGATCGCTTGCTGTGCAGTGTCAGTCCGAACAAGCCGGAATAACACATTGCGGTCCCGCGCATCTTGCGCTGCGATGCCATCTCCAGCCAGATGCCGGGGGCGAAGCTCACGAAGACTCGCTCGTCGATGCCGCCCGGCGGTGCAGGGCGCAGGGTGAGTGAGGTGAAACCCGCAAAGTCGGGGGCGGCCTTGCCCGACAGGTCGGTGACCGACAGCACTTCGGTGTCGTCGTCGCGCAACAGGCTGGCCGCCAACCCGCCCTCGCGCGCGGCGAGTTCGGCGAGGATGTCGATCCCGCTTTCGCGCCAGCCGGACACCGGCTCGCCGGGCGAGAGCAGCTGTTCGATGGTCGGGGCCAGCACTTCGTCGAGTTCGGCGCTGGCCGCCAGAATCGTGAAGAAGGTCGCCACCCCTTCTGCGTCCAAGCCTGCGAGCGGACGGGTTTCGTCCGCCGCATCGATCGAAGGCGTTACGGGCGCGTCCTCCTGTGCGGACAGCGGAGCGGCACCAAGGGCGAGCGCCGCGAGGCCGGACACAAACCACGTTCTAGCGCTCAGCATCGTCTTCACTCCTTGGGCGCGCCTAATCCTTCGCTTCCTGCGCCCCGATCGCGGCCAGTCGCGTCTCGAACAGGAAGAAGCCGAGGCCCGTCACCAGCAGCGCCATCGTCAGCACCCATAGCGCGGCGATGACGGTGCCGATCTGCGACGTGATATAGGCCGAGATAAACAGCAGCATGATCACGGCGCTGATCATGACCGCCGCTGCGGTCGAGAACATGATCGCCCCCTGCATCAGCTTGCGCCGCCGCATCAGCCAGCCGACCTCGCGCGCCTGCTTGGCGGTGCGCTGGCCTTCCATCTTCTCCTCGATGTTCTCGATCCGTTGGGAGATCCAGATCATCCGGCTCATGATGACATTCATCACCGCGCCGATACCGGACAACAGAAAGGCGGGCGCAAGGCTCAGTTGCACCACCTGCTGCACCCGGGGGGTGGAGGCGGTGCGCTCGAAAATCTCCAGCGCGAAAGGCAGGCGCGTTTCTGCGGCAAGGGTAACGGCAGGGGCGAGCAGATCGAACACCATCGCTGCTAGTCCTTGGCGTAGGGGTTCTTGTTGGCCTTGAGCGTGACGCGCACGGGCACGGCGTCGAAGCCCAGCTTGGCGCGGATGCCGTTCACCAGATAGCGCTCGTAACTGGTGGGCAGCATGTCGAGGCGGGTGCCGAAGATCACGAAGCGCGGCGGGCGGGTGCCAGCCTGCGTGATGTAGCGCAGCTTGATCCGCTTGCCGCCGGGGGCGGGGGGCGGATTGGCCTCCAGCGCATCGTCGAACCAGCGGTTCAATGCGGCGGTGGAGACGCGCTTGGACCATGCATCGCGCAGTTCGAAGGCACCGGCGAGCATCTGGTCGAGCCCCTTGCCGGTCTTGGCCGACACGGCGAACAGCGGCAACCCGCGCACCTGCGCAAGGCCATCATCGAGCGCGCCACGGATGCCGTTGAACAGCTTGCTCGCGTCCTCGGCCACGTCCCATTTGTTGATCGCGATCATCAGCGCGCGGCCTTCTTCAAGTACGTGGCTGGCGATCTTGAGATCCTGATGTTCCAGACCCTGCGTCGCATCGAGCAGCAGCACCACGACCTCGGCAAAATCGACCGCCCGCCGCGCGTCGGCAACCGAGAGCTTTTCCAGCTTTTCGGTGACGTTCTTCCGCTTGCGCATCCCGGCGGTGTCGATGAGGCGAATCTCGCGCTCCTCGCCGCTCTTGGGATCGGTCCACATCCAGTCGATCGCAATCGAATCGCGGGTGATCCCGGCTTCGGGGCCGGTCAGCAGGCGGTCTTCGCCCAGCAACCGGTTGATGAGCGTGGATTTGCCCGCATTGGGGCGGCCCACAATGGCCAGCTTCAACGGGCCGGAGGGGCGATCCTCTTCCTCCATCGCCGCGATTTCGGCGCGGGTGATTTCGTCGATCTCGTCCCATTCCTCGGCCTTGGCGCCGATGATCGGCCACAGCCCGCCGAACAGATCGGCGATCCCTTCGCCGTGTTCTGCCGACATGGCCAGCGGCTCGCCAAGGCCCAGCGCATAGGCTTCCATCGCGCCCGCTTCGCCGCCCTTGCCTTCGGCCTTGTTGGCGACGACCACCACCGGCACTTCCTGTTCGCGCAGGTAGCGGGCGATTTCCTCGTCGAGCGGGGTGAGGCCTGCGCGCGCGTCGATCACGAACATCGCCGCATCCGCGCCAGCCAAGCTGGCCTCGGTCTGCTTGCGCATCCGGCCCGGCAGGCTGAGTTCGTCCTCGTCCTCCCACCCGGCGGTGTCGACGATGGTGAAGTGCAGGCCCGCAATATTCGCATCGCCCATCCGGCGGTCACGCGTCACGCCCGGCTGATCGTCGACCAGGGCGAGCTTCTTGCCCACCAGCCGGTTGAACAGCGTGGACTTGCCGACGTTAGGGCGGCCGATGATGACGACTTCGGGCTTCTTGGGGAGGGGCATGATGCGTGCCCAAGTGGGCGCAAACGCCCATTTTGGCAAGCGTTGCCCCCAATGCTCCGGCGAATCAGCCCTTTTTGGCGACCGGCGGGTTTTCGCCGAGGTCTTCGTACCAGGCTTCGACCGGGCCGGTCAGCTTCAGGGTCAGCGGCTGGCCCTTGCGGTCGACCGCCTTGCCTGCCTGCACCCGCACCCAGCCTTCGGTGATCGAATATTCCTCGATATCGGTGCGCACGCGGTCCTTGAAGCGGATGCCGACTCCGCGCTGGAGCTTCTCGGCATCGAAGAACGGGCTGCGCGGATTGACCGACAGGTGATCGGGCGGCACGTCCGCGCCGGAGACGGTCGGGGCGGTTTCGCCGGTGGATTCGGGTGTTTCTTCGCTCATCTGCGCGCCCTTAATCACCATTCCCCGTACCATCAAGCGTGTTGCGCTTGCCCTTTTCGGCAGAGCGGGATAGAGGCGCTCGCTAATACGCGCGGGGTGCCTTAGCCGGTTTCCCCGCGCGGCTTCGTTCGGGCATGCGGGCGTGGCGAAATTGGTAGACGCGCCAGATTTAGGTTCTGGTATCGCAAGATGTGGGGGTTCGAGTCCCTTCGCCCGCACCAAATTCGCCCCGAACCAGCCCGGCTCACCGGATTTTTGGCAAGAAGGCTTCAATCAGTCACCATGCAGACCAAGCAGACCGTCAACGAAGGGCTCAAGCGCGCCTATCTGATCACGATTCCCGCCGCCGATCTCACCGCGAAGATCGACGCCGAGATCAAGAAGGTTGCGCCGCAGGTGCGGATGCCCGGCTTCCGTCCGGGCAAGGTGCCCGCCAACCTCGTCAAGAAGATGCACGGCGAAGCCCTGCACGGTCAGGTGGTGAACGACACGATCCGCGAATCGGTCGACAAGCTGCTGCGCGACGAGGCGCTGCGCCCCGCGATGCAGCCCGAAATCGGCCTCAACGAGGATTACGAGCAGGGCAAGGACGCCGCGATCACCGTCAGCCTTGAAATTCTGCCGACCATCGAAGCGCCGAGCCTCGACGGGCTGAAGCTCGAGCGTCTGGTCGTTCCGGTGACCGATGCACAGATCGACGAAGCGCTTGGTAACATCGCCTCGCAGAACAAGAGCTACAAGGACGCCGCCAAGACCAAGAAGGCGGCCGACGGCGATCAGCTGATCATCGACTTCGTCGGCAAGCTTGACGGTGTCGAGTTCGAAGGCGGCAAGGCTGAAGACGCGGCGCTGGTGCTGGGTTCGGGCACCTTCATCCCCGGCTTCGAAGAGCAGCTGGTCGGCGTGAAGACCGGCGCGGAAAAGACCATCACCGTCACCTTCCCCGCAGAATATCAGGCCGATCATCTCGCCGGCAAGGAAGCGACCTTCGACATCACCGTGAAGGCGGTGAAGACCGAAACCGAAACCACGCTGGACGAGGATTTCGCCAAGAGCCTCGGGCTCGACAGCCTCGACAAGCTCAAGGAGATCATGAAGGCGCAGCTGGAACAGCAGACCGCCGGCATGACCCGCACCCAGATGAAGCGCGCGCTGCTCGATCAGCTGGCTGCCGGCCACAGCTTCGAAGTGCCCGGCACGATGGTTGAGGCCGAGTTCCAGCAGATCTGGGCGCAGCTTCAGCAGGAAGCGGCCAATGACGCCGATCCCGCCGCTGCCCTCAAGCAGATCGAGGACGAGAAGGACGAGTACAAGTCCATCGCCGAACGCCGCGTGCGTCTGGGCCTGCTGCTTTCGGAAATCGGCCAGGCCAATGGCGTGGAAGTGACCAGCCAGGAAATGTCCATGCTGATCCAGCAGGCCGCGATGCAGTACCGCGCCGAGGACCGTGAACGCTTCGTGCAGTACATCCAGTCCGAGCCGATGGCCGCCGCCCAGCTGCGCGCCCCGCTGTATGAAGACAAGGTCGTCGACTTCCTGTTCGACAAGGCCGAAGTCACCGAGCGGGAAGTGACCGTCGAGGAGCTTCAGGCCGCGATCGAAGCCGAGGAAACCGAAGCCGCACCGGCTCCGAAGAAGGCGCCTGCCGCCAAGAAGAAGGCTCCGGCCAAGAAGGCGGAAGCGGCTCCGGCTGAGGAAGCCCCGGCTGAAAAGCCCGCCAAGAAGGCCGCTGCCAAGAAGCCTGCTGCCAAGAAGGAAGCGGCTCCGGCTGAAGAAGCTGAAGCCGAGCCTGCCAAGAAGGCCCCTGCCAAGAAGGCCCCGGCGAAGAAAGCTGCTGCCAAGAAGTGATACCGGCCCGGGCCTCCCCCATAGGGGGGCGGCCCGGGAGTACCAGTACATCGCAGTACTGCCGCTCCAGATTGTCGCGGTTGCCCGGCCTTGCTAGGCGCGTCACGTGGCTTCGTGGGCAAAGGTGATCG
The DNA here is from genome assembly GCF_025917005.1 of Porphyrobacter sp. ULC335. Classification (NCBI taxonomy): domain Bacteria; kingdom Pseudomonadati; phylum Pseudomonadota; class Alphaproteobacteria; order Sphingomonadales; family Erythrobacteraceae; genus Porphyrobacter; species Porphyrobacter sp. ULC335. The sequence continues at coordinate 3,408,588 of NZ_CP078091.1, read as the reverse complement.
AGCATGCGTGATGGCCGGAACACTGCGCTGGCGTTTGCTGCCGCAGCGATAGCGGCCGCCATGGCAGCCCTGTCATGGGCTTCGCCCGCGCAGGCACAAGGCACGTTTATCTGCCCCACTGGACCCGGGCCGGGCGAGCAACAGATCGGGATGACTCCGGGCGGCAACGGCGTCGCCTCGGTACCGGTGTGCGCCAGCAGCGGCCCCCCGCCGCCGCCAGCTGTGCCGATGCAGTCCATCCCCAATTACTACGCGGCGGCCTGGCATGCCGATGCACGCGACGCCTGGTTCAGCGTCGGTTTCCAATCCAGGGAGCGAGCGGAAGGCGCTGCGCTGTCAGCCTGCAATTCCGCAATGGGCGGCGGCTGCACGATCGCGGCGAGCAACCTTAACGGTGCGGTCGTCCTCGCCCGGGGTGTCGATGGCGGCCTGTATATTGTCGACCGGGCCAAGAGGCGCGAGGCCGAACGCGCGGCGAAGGACTACTGCCGGAAGCAGAACGACGAATGCGAGATCCTCCGGTGGGCCACTGCCGAACCCGGTTCAGCGCCCGTGGGCCAGTCTGTCCCGGAGAATCCCGAGATCTATGCGCCGCAGGGCGATCCGCGGCGCATTCATGGTGCGGCCGTCTGGCTCGACAAAAGCAAGGGCAACGGGCGGCCCCATGTCGGCGACGTGTGGGTCGTTGGCGGGCGGCCCAGCGCTGACAAGGCGCATGCCGATGCGCTGGCGGCGTGCGAGGCCGAATATCCCGGGCGATGCGTGGTCGCGCTGTCCGCATCGGACACCCTGCTGACGGTGGTGCATCGCGACGGGCAGACGAAAAGCATCGCCACCGCCGCGTCGGTTGAACTTTCGAAAAAGCGTGCACTCGATCATTGCAAGGAGGACAAGGCGGCGGGCAAGTCATCCGGCAAGTGCACGCTCGCCGGCACGTTCAACCTGTCCGATGAATTTGTGATCCGTTACGATCCCTCGGCCGAAGGAAAGCCCTTTGCCACCGCCCAGGCATGGGTCAAAGGTGACAGCACGCGTTGGGGCAGTTCGGTGTGGAGCGTCAGCGGCATCAAGGATGTCGATGTGGCCGGCAAGGCGGCGCAGGCGGCGTGCGAAAAGGAATCCGGCGAGGCGTGCGAGGTCGCGTCCTCATCGTTCAACAGCCTCGTGGCGCTCTATCTCGACCAGAACAAATCGGTCCGGATTTCTTCCATGGCCCGTGATATCGACCCCGCAGAGCGGGTCGCCGCCCGGTGCAGCGCGGCCGCTGTGACCTGCAATCTGGTCAAGGTGGTCGACGCGCGTGTCGCTGCGCGGGAACGGATCGACCTGCAATAGGCAGGGCTTATTCGGCCGCGCGCCACGGACGGAATGTCGGCGCGGGCAGCTTGGCTGTCCGCGCTTTTTCGTAGACTGCGCCTGCCTTCAGCACGGCATGATCCTGCCACTGGCCGCCCATGATGCTGAAGCCCACCGGCAGGCCTTCCACGCCGCCCATCGGCACGGTGATATGCGGATAGCCCGCAATCGCCGCCAGATAGCCCGCGCCGATACCATTGGCATAATGGTCGCCATTGACGAGATCGGTGGTCCACGCCGGGCCTTCGGTCGGCGCGACGAGGAAGGTGACCTTGTTGTCGGCGAGCAGCTTGTCGATCCCTTCCGCCCGCGTCAGGCGGCGCAGGGTGGCAAGGTTCTTTGCATAGGCTTCCGCATCGGTGGTGGTGAGCGCCTGTTCGAACAGGTCCTGCCCGAACCAGCGCAGTTCCTGATCGGCGTTGGCTGTGTTGAAGGCGATCACATCGGCAAGGCTGCGCGGACCTTCGGTACCGGGGCGCGTGGAGAGGTACTTGTCCATCTCGACCCGGAGTTCGAACATCAGCACCGGCAGCGCGGCTTCCCACAGCTCGCCCGGGGCTTCGTATTCGACATCGACCAGCTCCGCGCCTGCGCGGGTCAGGTCCGCCAGCGCCGAATCGAACAGCGCCTTTACATCACCGCGCGCGCCCACCGCGCCGCGCAGCACGCCGATGCGCACGCCCTTGAGCGATGCGGTGTCGAGACCGGCGGTGTAATCCTTCACCCGCTTGGCTTCGAGCGTGACGGGATCGGCCTTGTCCTCGCCCGCAATGGCGGTCAGCAGCAAGGCGGCATCATAAACGCTGCGCGTCATCGGCCCGGCGGTGTCCTGCGTGCTGGAGATCGGCACCACATGGGTGCGGCTGACGATCCCGACGCTCGGCTTGAAGCCGACGAGGCCGTTGACGCTGGCCGGGCAGGTGATCGAGCCGTTGGTCTCCGTCCCGATCGCGCCCCAGGCAAACCCCGCCGCCACCGCCGCGCCGCTGCCGCTGGAAGACCCGCAGGAATTGCGGTCGATGGCGTAGGGATTGCGCGTCAATCCGCCGACCCCGCTCCACCCGCTGGTCGAGGTGTTGGAGCGGATATTGGCCCATTCGGACAGGTTGGTCTTGCCCAGCACCACGCCGCCGTTCTTGCGCATCATCGCGATCAGTGGCGCATCGCGGCCGGTGGCGTTGTCCTTCAGCGCGAGCGATCCTGCCGTGGTCGGCCATTCGGCGGTTTCGACATTGTCCTTCACCAGCACCGTGCGGCCCCGCAGCGGGCCGGTGCCGAGCAGCTGGCGCGCCTTGACCGGGGCGGTCGGATCATAATCGATCACCGCATTGATGCGCGGGCCATTATCGTCGAGCGCCTGGATGCGCAGGATGTACTCGTCCGCGGCGAGCAGCTCGTTTATCGCAGCCCGGTCCGGCGTGCTGTCGGCAGGGGGCGGGCTGGCCTTCTGGGCGAGCGCCGGCATGGCAGCGGTGGCAAGGAGCAGGGCGAGGGCCGGGCGGGCCAGAGTGCAATGGTTCATGGCGCATGGTTTGCCACGCTGGCGCGCCGCGGCAAGGGGCAAAACGCCCCTGTCCCCCTAGCCCCTCACGCCCGCTCGTCCGCAGGCAATTCACAGAGACAAGGTAAACGCCCTTGAAATTGCCCCTCAGCGTCCGACATAGCCATATCGAAACCAGCAAGGGCGAAGCATTCCATGATCGATCTGTTCGGCAATACCGGCGAATCCTACGGCACCCAGGGGCAGTTCACCCGCGATCCGGTCACCGGCGCGCTGGTGCCGATGGTGGTCGAACAGACCAGCCGCGGCGAACGCAGCTTCGATATCTTCAGCCGCCTGCTGCGCGAACGCATCGTCTTCGTCACCGGTCAGGTTGAAGACGGCATGGCCTCGCTGATCACCGCTCAGCTGCTGTTCCTCGAATCCGAGAACCCTTCGAAGCCGATCAGCATGTATATCAACTCGCCCGGCGGCGTGGTGACGGCCGGTCTCGCGATCTTCGACACCATGCAATATATCAAGCCGCGCGTGTCGACCGTGTGCATGGGGCAGGCCGCATCGATGGGCAGCTTCCTGCTGGCCGCGGGCGAGCCGGGCATGCGCATCGCGCTTCCCAATGCGCGGATCATGATCCACCAGCCTTCGGGCGGGGCGCGCGGGATGGCCTCGGACATCGAGATCCAGGCGCGTGAAATCCTGCGCATCCGTTCGCGGATGAACGACCTCTACGTGAAGTTCACCGGCCGCAGCCTTGAGGAAATCGAAAAGGCGATGGACCGCGACACCTTCCTCGAAGCCGAAGAAGCCAAGAACTTCGGACTGGTCGACAAGGTCTTCGAGACGCGGCCCGACAACGAGGAAACCGACGGCGAGCTCGGTTCGGGCGGGGCGCCTGAATAAGGCTCTGCCTGCCTCCTGCACCGCAGCGGGACAGTGGCCCTGCAAGGCCACTTTTCCCGTTCATCTGGCGGTAGCGCCGCTATGGTAACAACACGAATTCTCGCGCCATGTGTTGATTCATCTGGTGCCATGGATACACTTGACGAATCCGCCATGCGCATCGCGCAGCGTGCAGGGCCGGATTCGAGGACACAGGAATGACCAAATTGAGCGGATCCGACAGCAAGAGCACCCTCTACTGCAGCTTCTGCGGGAAGTCGCAGCACGAAGTGCGCAAGCTTATCGCCGGCCCCACCGTGTTCATCTGCGATGAATGCGTCGAGCTGTGCAACGACATCATCCGCGAAGAAACCAAGGCAGGGATCGCCGGCAAGAAAGATGGCGAGATCCCCACGCCGATGGATATCTTCACCACCCTGAACGATTACGTGATCGGGCAGGACCGGGCGAAGCGCGTCCTCGCGGTGGCGGTGCACAACCACTACAAGCGGCTGAAGCACTCCGGCAAATCTGGCGATGTCGAACTGGCAAAGTCGAACATCCTGCTCGTCGGCCCGACCGGTTCGGGCAAGACCCTGCTGGCGCAGACGCTGGCGCGCACCTTCGATGTGCCTTTCACCATGGCCGATGCCACCACGCTGACCGAAGCGGGCTACGTGGGCGAGGATGTCGAGAACATCATCCTCAAGCTGCTTCAGGCCTCGGACTACAATGTCGAAAAGGCCCAGCACGGGATCGTCTATATCGACGAGATCGACAAGATCACCCGCAAGGCGGAAAATCCCTCGATCACCCGCGACGTTTCGGGTGAGGGCGTGCAGCAGGCGCTGCTGAAGCTGATGGAAGGCACCACCGCCTCCGTGCCGCCGCAGGGCGGGCGCAAGCATCCGCAGCAGGAATTCCTCCAGGTCGACACGACGAACATTCTATTCATCTGCGGCGGCGCCTTTGCGGGCCTCGACAAGATCATCGCCGACCGCTTGCAGAAGCGCTCGATCGGCTTCGGCGCGCATGTTGCCGATCCGGACAAGCGCCGCGTGGGCGAGTTGCTGGAGAAGAGCGAGCCCGAGGATCTCCTCAAGTTCGGCCTGATCCCCGAATTCGTCGGCCGTCTGCCGGTTATCGCCACGCTGCACGATCTCGACATCCCGGCGCTGGTGACGATCCTCAACGAGCCCAAGAACGCGCTGGTCAAGCAGTACAAGAAGCTGTTCGAGCTTGAGGATGTGGAGCTGACCTTCACCCCCGACGCGCTCCAGGCGATTGCCGAGCGTGCGATCAAGCGCAAGACCGGCGCGCGCGGGCTTCGCTCGATCGTGGAAGGCCTGCTGCTCGACACGATGTTCGACCTGCCCGACATGGAAGGCGTGACCGAGATCGTACTCGACGCCGATGTGGTCGCGGGCAAGAAGGAACCGATCCGCGTGATCGGCACCGAGAAGAAGAAGGAAGAGGCGGCGTAAGCCGACTGCCGTCGAAAGCCGCGCGCGCGTCCGCGCGGCTTTCTTCGCTTCGCGCGGCCAGCGCCGCTGAATTCAAGGGTTTTGTCCGGCCTGCCCGCTTTGCTGCACGTTCAAAACGTAGCCAGCAAATCCATGCCAGCCGAAGATCACCAGAACGGCAATGCGCGCAGTAAGGCCCCTGATCTCCTGTGGTTCCAGCCCCGAAAGCAGGAACCACATGTAGAGCAAAGTCAAAAGCGCCGCGAACAGCGAGACGTTTACGACCAAACGGGACCGCAAGGCTGCAGGGGCCTCGGCGGCGAAGAATCCCGGGATCAGCAGGTAAAAAATCACCAGTCCCCACAAACCGTGGCGAGCATCGCCCATCGGAAAAACGCCTCCCGAGGCGTAGCTTGCACCAAAGACGAAGGCAGCCAGACCGGTAAAGACCATCCTGTGTGGCCTGTGCACGATCAGACCAAGCCCGAACAGCGCGACAGAGGTTCCGGCGAATATTGCACCGCTGCGCATCGCGAAGCCCGGCCAGCCTGGCAGAATTCCCAACTCGCTGATGTGCTGCGATAGCGATGAATAACCTGGAGTCAGCACCCCGGCCAGCAAGATCAGAGCAAGCGCCAGGGCGGGGACGAATCGCACTTGTCCGATCAGCACTTTCGTCATGCAGGAGTTCCTTTTGAGGGCAGGGGTTGGTCCTTGCAGCGCTGTTTCAGCGTGCCGAGACTGCAATCTACTTATGGTGGGGGGATGCGAGCGGGGCGCGATGTTAAATGTGCTGCCGCGTCCGCGAAACCTGCCATGCCTTTTCGGCGAGCAGGTAAAGCGCGTTCTCGGCGCCCGTACGGTTTGCCAGCAGGACGATGCCGTAATCGCGCTCAGGACGGATTTCCACGTAGCTGCTGGACCCGAAAGTCCCGCCCGAAGCGCGAAGGACATGCGTACCGTCGGCCGGTATCGCAAACCGCCAGTTGAAGCCGAGCCCGCCTTGATCATACTTCATGGTGGCCTGCTGGCTCAGCCGGATCGCTTTGCCGTCCGCGCGCAATTGGGCCTGGACGAACTTCGCCATGTCGGCGCTGCTATATCGCAGGCCCCCTGCCGAGAGGATGTACCGGTTATCGAGTGCCGGCATGGCAACACCGCGGCCAGAGTAACCGGTAGCAAGGTCGCTGGCGCGGACCTCCAAGCTGCCGCTCTTCATACCCGCAGGCTGTTCGATGAAGCGGGAGACGAGGGTTTCGTAGCGGTCGTTGTAGACGCGTTCCAGAATGATCCCGAGCAGGGTCGCTGCGACATTCGAATGGCGCGGAGTGGTGCCGGGCCGGTCGATCAGGGTTGCTGATCGCAGGTCGGTCAAGAAATCGTCGTTTGAATAGCTGCTCCAGCGTTCCGAAATCAGGAACGGGGCGCGGCTTGGCCCACCTTCTTCGATGAAGGGCTCCAGATCCGGAATATTATCAGGCAGCGCCGAGGTTGTCTCGGCCAGATGGACCAGGCGAACCGGCTCACCCTGCCACTCGAGGTTGGGATAATCGCCGGGAAGGTACTGGCGAATATCGTCCTGCAAATCGACACGCTGTTCCACCACGGCCTGTGCAAGCAGAAGTGAGGTGAACACTTTGGTGATCGATCCGATCTCGTAGACAGTGCCGCTATCCGGGCGCATTGCCGAACTACGCGATATGGTTCCGAAATTCAGGAACCGAACATTGCCTTGTTCGATGATCGCAACGGACAGCGCATCGGCTTGGTCGGCAGCAATAAAGGCTTCACCGAGACGTTGGACCTCATTGTCCGGCGCCGGCAAGGCCTGCGAGGGCTGATCGAGGTCTGCATGCGGGGAACAGGCCGCCGCCAATGATGCGGCCACAACTGCAATGAAGCGAGACCGTCGCGGTGCTGTTTTCAATGGCATTGCAACAGGTCCCGGCAAAACTGGCGTTGGGGCAGATTGACGTTCTGCAGCTGGTCTGTGACCAAAAGCTGATCGGTCGGCACTCACGGCTAAAGCCGACGATTTTCTGCCGAGTCAAATCCGGCCGTGGACTGCTACACCGCGACCCGAGCAGTCGCGCCTTGCCAAACATGCTTGGCCGTCCGACGGCGAACTCGGTCCCCCACAAACCAAAACCCCGCCCGGCCCTGGAGGAAGGCCGGACGGGGTCGGGAGAAGCGCTGCCCCTCGGATGGGAGGGGATGGGGGTTGAAAGGCAGCGCCAGCTGTTAAGCTCTATCAGCCGGGGAGGAACACCCCGTCGGTCACGTGGACCACGCCGTTCGACGTCATGACATCGGCCTGCGTCACAGCGGTGGTGCCGCCGGCCGCGTCAGTGATGACGATCTTGTCGCCCGACAGGCGCGCCTTGAGCTTGCCGCCCGAAACGGTGGTCAGCGTGGCAGTGCCGCCGTGCTGCTTGATCAGCGCGACCAGATCGGCCGCGGTCACCTTGCCCGCCACAGCGTGGTAGGTGAGGATGGTGGTCAGGGTGCCCTTGTTTTCCGGCTTCACCAGCGTGGCCACGGTGCCTTCAGGCAGCTTGGCAAAGGCGGTGTCGGTGGGGGCGAAGACAGTGAAGGGGCCGGGGCCGCTCAGCGTTTCGACGAGACCCGCAGCCTTGACTGCGGCGACGAGGGTGTTGTGCACGCCGGTGCTCATCGCGACCTGCACGATGTTGGGCTCTGCCTTCATTTCCTTGTGGTGATCGGCAAGCGCGGGGGCGGCAACAAGGCCGGTGGTCGCGGCCAGAGCGGCGGCGATAACGGCAGTCAGGGTGGTCTTAGGGGTCACAGGGGGAATCTCCGTAAAAGGAATGTCGCGTCTGCAAGCCCCTCCCGCTTGCATAAGACGTTACGGATTCCTTGGCGGAGCGGATGCGGCGAAAATGCAAATGCGGATGAATTGCCGTTAGCGCACGGCGAAGCGAGTGCGGCTCAGACGCGGTTGAACGCGCCCTTGGCCACCACCGGGCCGGCGTCCTTGCCATCGGGCTTGCCGCCGATCGGCTCGCGGGTGAGCACGACGCTTGCCCCGTCACCCAGCTTGGCTGTCACCGCCGCAGGCAGCACCATGCTGCGCACTTCGCCCGGCGCGACGACGCCCAGCGACTGGACGGCGCTGCCATCGGACGGCACCAGCCACAGCTCGTGATCGTGCACCCCGTCAGCGGTCAGGCCGATCGCGGCGACCAGCATCTTCTCGCTTTCGGGAATATAGGTGACATCGAGGCGCAGGCCGGTCTCGCCAATCGGCACGGTCGCCACCATCGGTGCGGCGGCGGCAATCTGGGTGGGCGGCGCTTCGACTGGTGAACGGCCGGGGGCGAACATGAACAGCGCCAGAGCCAGGGCAGCCGCAGCCGAGGTCAAACCAGCGACCCACTGCCAGCGGCGCACCCGCGCTTCGAGCGCGATGACGTTGGCGGGCAGAGCATCAGGCGCGGCGGGCACGGCGGCATCGCTCTGCTGCGCGGTCACGCGGGCGGCGATGCCTTCCCACACGTGATCGCTTGGCTCTGCCCCGGGCATGGCATCGGTCAGCGGGGCGAACCAATCGTCCCACCATTCCTTGCGCCAGGCGAAATTCGGATCGGTCGCATACTTCCCGCGCGCGGCGAGCAGTTCTTCGCCCTCGAGCAGGCCAAGCGCCCATTCGGCGGCGATCATCGGATCATCGCGGGTCACTTCCGGGCCCGTATCTTCTGGCGCGCTCATACCGCCTCGCTCGCTTCAAGGCAGGTGCGCAGGCGTTGCAGCCCGCGGCGGATCCAGCTTTTCATCGTACCGAGTGGCACATCCGCAGCCTCGGCCAGCTGGGCATAGGTCTGCCCTTCGAAGAAAGCCGCGCGGATATGCCCCTGCGTGCGGTCATCGAGAGCGCCCAGACATTTGTGGATCTGCGCCGCCTGTTCCGCATCGACCAGCAGCATGTCGGCGAGCGGCGTTTCGTCGGCGAGCGGCGCGGCTTCCTCGACCGGAACAGCGCCGCCGCGCACCTTGCCGGTGCGCAGCCGATCAATGGCGCGGTTGCGCGCAAACGCCGCCAGCCACGCGATCGGGCTCGCGCGGGACGGGTCATAGCGGTCGGCCCGCTGCCAGAGATTGACATAGACGTCTTGCAAGGCGTCCTCGGCTTCCTTTCGGTCACCCAAGATACGCAGGGTAATGCCGAATAGCTTCACCCGCGTGGCGCGATAGATTTCTTCCAGCGCGGCTTGATCGCCCGCGGCAAGGCGCGCCATGGCATCGCGCAGCGCTTCGCGGGCTTCGTCGGAGGAAGGGCGGGGGCGGGCGGCCATCAGCAGTCGGCTCCGCAAGGGTGGCAGGGTGCCTCGCCGCTTTCGACCTGAAGAGTCGCATGGCCCACACCGAAGCGTGCCTCCAGCGAGGCGGCGACATCGCGCAGGAAGCTGTCGGCAGCAGGGCGGCCGGGCATGACAAGGTGCGCGGTGAGTGCGACTTCGGTGGTCGACATCGGCCAGACATGCAGGTCATGCACCGCCGTCACGCCATCGAAGCTGGCAAGGTGCTGCTTGACTTGCGCCAGATCGATCCGGGCGGGGGCGGCGAGCAGGCCCATGGTCAGGCTGTCGCGCGCAAGGCCCCAGGTGCCCCAGGCAATCACGGCAAGGATCACGAGGCTCACCGCCGGGTCGATCCACCAGATGCCGGTGACCAGGATCGCCAGACCGGCCACCACCACGCCGAACGACACCAGCGCATCGGTCGCCATGTGGAGATAGGCGCCGCGGATATTGATATCTTCCTGGCCCTTGAGAAACAGCATGGCTGTCAACGCGTTGATGACGATCCCGATCCCGGCCACCGCCGCCATGGCGAGGCCCTGCGGCTCGGTGGGGTTCATCATCCGGTGCACGGTCTCGAACAGGATCGCGCCCAGCGCCACCGCCAGCAGCAGCGCATTGGCGAGCGCGGCGAGGATGGTCGAGCTTTTGTAGCCATAGGTGAACCGGCCCGAAGGCGGGCGCCGCGCTGCGATGCTGGCGATCCACGCCAGCGCCAGCGCCAGCACGTCGGACAGATTGTGGCTCGCGTCAGCCACCAGCGCCATCGACCCGTAGACGACCCCCGCCACTGCCTCCACCGCGACGAAGGCGACGTTCAGTGCGATGCCGATCGCAAAGGCGCGGCCGAAATCGGCGGGCGCGTGATGGTGATGCCCGTGCCCTTCATGGGCATGGCCGTGATCATGGTGATGGGCGTGCGCGTGGGCCATTATGCGATCAGTCGTAGACGCATGCATCGAGCCCGTCACGCCTGACGATGCCGATCCGCCGCTCGATCCGGTTGCCGTGGCGCGCGAGCCATCCGCCCGGGCTTTTCACCGAGCGCTTCTTGGGGCTGGGCAGCGCGGCGGCCATGCGGCTCGCCTCGTCCCGGTTCATCCGCGCGGCGGAGTGGCCGAAATAGCGCTGCGTCCCGGCCTCCGCGCCATAGGTGCCGATCCCGGTTTCGGCGACGTTGAGATAGACCTCCATGATCCGCCGCTTGCCCCAGATCAGTTCGATCCAGAAGGTGAACCACGCTTCCAGCCCCTTGCGGAAGAAGCCGCCGCCTTGCCACAGGAAGACGTTCTTGGCGGTCTGCTGGCTGATCGTCGATCCGCCGCGGATCTTGCCGCCTTCCATGTTCTCGCGCATCGCCAGCTCGATCGCTTCGGCGTCGAAACCGAAGTGTTCGCAATAGCGCGAATCCTCGGCAGCGATTACCGCGGAGACCAGATTGCGGTCGATGTTATCGAGGCTTTCCCAGTCCTTCGTGATCCCGTTTTCGTCCATCAGCATGGTCGCGGTGACGGGGACGGGGACCCACTTGAAGATCACCACCAGCACCACGGTCAGCGCGATGAAACTGGCGGCCGCTTTGGCGGCGTAGCGAAGAATGGTGAGCACCATGACGGCGGCTCTAGCGCAGCATTGCCGGTCAGGGAAGCATCCGCGCTTGCAGGCAGGGGCACGGCATGGCTACCTAGCCGGCATCAACCGGGGAGAACTTTCATGCGCCTGTTCCAACTCGCCGCCAGCGCCATCGCGCTTGCCGCTGTCGCCGCCCAGCCTGCCCGCGCCGAGGACCCGGCAACGAAGAAGGCGATCGAGGCGGAGTATGACACCTACCTCGCCCCGCTGTTCCTCGATTTCCATCAGAACCCCGAAATGGGCTTCCTCGAAAACCGCACCGCCGCCAAGATGGCGACCGAATTGCGCGCCGCCGGGTTGGAAGTGACGACCGGCGTCGGCAAGACCGGCGTGGTCGGCATTCTCAAGAACGGCGATGGCCCGCTGATCCTGCTGCGCGCCGATATGGACGGGCTGCCGGTCGAGGAGAAGAGCGGCCTCGCCTATGCCTCCAAGGCCAAGCAGATCGGCGAGGATGGCAAGGAATATCCGGTGATGCACGCCTGCGGGCATGATACGCACATCACCTCGATGGTGGGCACCGCGCGGCGGCTGGCGGCGATGAAGGACAAGTGGAGCGGCACGCTGATGTTCGTCGTCCAACCCGCCGAGGAAGGCGTGCGCGGGGCCAAGGCGATGATGGAGGACGGACTCTATACCCGCTTCGGCAAGCCCGATTATGCGCTGGCCTTCCATGTCGCCGCCGATCTGGAAACCGGCAAGGTCTCGGCCTCGGAAGGCATCCAGTATTCCTCGTCGGATTCGCTCGACATCATGGTGCCGGGCATCGGCACCCATGGGGCTGCGCCGCATCTCGGGAAGGACCCGGTCTACATCGCCTCGCAGATCGTCACCGCGCTGCAATCCATTGATTCGCGAGAAATTTCCCCGCTGAAGCCGGTGGTGGTGACGGTCGGATCATTCCACGCCGGGACCAAGCACAATATCATCTCCGACGAGGCCAAGCTGCAAGTCACGGTGCGCGCCAATGACGAGGAAACGCGCGAGCAGGTGATCGCCACGGTCGAACGGATCGCGGTCAACATCGGCAAGGCGCATGGCCTGCCCGATAATCTGCCGGTCAAGGTGATGCGCGGATCGGGCACGCCGGTGACCAATAATGATCCCGCGCTGGCCCGCCGCCTCAACGCGGTGCTGAAGCGGGACCTGGGCGAGGCGACCGTGGTGCCCTTCGTGCAGCAGAGCATGGGCGCGGAAGACTTCACCTATTTCGTCGCGCCCGATACCGGCGTTCCGGGCTATTACTTCGCGGTCGGCGGCACCACGCCCGAGCGCCTCGCCGCGGCCAAGGCAGGCGGCGCGCCGATTGCCGGCCACCACTCCCCCCTGTTCCAGATCGCCCCGCGTGAAAGCGTGGTGCTGGGCACGCGGGCGATGGTGGCTGCGGTGCTGGATCTGGCGCCAAGGAAGTAGGCGGGATGAGCAGGCGGCTCATCGCGCTGGCGCTTGCCGGGGTGCTGGCGTGCGCCAGCGCCCCGGCGGCCGCGTCGGCTGACGACAGCGCGGCAGCGCTTGAGGTAACGCACTACAAGATCACCAGCCGCTACAGCACGAGTTCCGAAGGTCATGGTAGCTCGGGCTCATCGAACGGACGTAGTGCCTATCGGGAGGAGGTGCGCGCCGATGTCGCAGGGTGCCGCACCCGCATCTTTGACCTGATCGATGACCCTGAACGGAAGCGACCGCTGGTCGAATGGCAGATGCCAATCGTGTTGCGCGAATGCCCCGGCGCCACGCCTGTTCTCGCAAACCGAGACGATATGTTGGCGCGCCGCGATGCCTTTCTTGCGGCCATAAAGGTGACCACTGAGGCTTGTGGGCGTTACTATTTCACTTGGAGCGTGTTCCAGATCGAATGCGATCCCGACGCAGCGGTCGAGGGAATTCTGAAGAGCGATCTGAGTCTCATTCCGCTGGAGGACGGCGCTGATTACCGCCTGCCTGACACTGGCACCGGTGTGACCCTTGTGCTTGCATCCGATACGCCGCCGGGCCAACGGGTATTCACTGGTACCGCCGCCATCGACCCCGCTTACCTGCGCGATTCCGCCGCCGACACGATTATGGTGGTGGCCGAAGTCAGCGGCAAAACGGTCACGCGCGAGGAAGCCTTGGCCCAGATCGCCAGCCATCAGTTCTCTGGCAAGAGCACGATCACCGTAGTCGAAGAGGCCGCTGCCGACCGAATCACCACGACGATCACCGGAGTTGTCCGCGAGGTCGACGCCGAGGGAGAGGTGGCAACTCGGCAGGGCGAGGTCGTCACCATACGACAAAGGGTCGAAGCTGCTTCCGGCTCCGACCCTTCGCAATTCTCGGACGACTAAGCCTTACGCAACCCCAGGAAGCAACCGCTCGCCCGCGATGCGCTGCATTGCCTTTTGCAGCTTTTCGAACGCGCGCACTTCGATCTGGCGGATGCGTTCGCGGCTGACGTCGTAAGCCTGCGACAGTTCTTCCAATGTCTGCGGCTTTTCGGTCAGGCGGCGTTCGGTCAGGATGTGGCGCTCACGCTCGTTGAGGCTTTCCATCGCTTCGGAAAGCATCGCCATGCGCATCTGCGATTCCTCGGCATCGGCCACGGTCTCGTCCTGAAGCGGGCGGTCATCCGCCAGCCAGTCCTGCCATTGGCCGGAGCCTTCCTCGTCCCCGCGCAAGCTGACGTTGAGCGACGCATCGCCGCCCATCATCATGCGCCGGTTCATGTTGATCACTTCCTGCTCGGGCACGCCGAGGTCGGTTGCGATCTTGGTCACGTCGGCGGGGCTGAGGTCGCTGTCCTCGTAAGCTTCGAGCTGCTTCTTCATCCGGCGAAGGTTGAAGAACAGCTTCTTCTGCGCCGCGGTGGTGCCCATCTTCACGAGGCTCCACGAGCGCAGGATGAACTCCTGCATCGAAGCCTTGATCCACCACATCGCGTAGGTCGCGAGGCGGAAACCGCGATCGGGTTCGAACTTCTTGACGCCCTGCATCAGGCCGACGTTCCCTTCCGAGATCAGGTCGGAAACGGGCAGGCCATAGCCGCGGTAACCCATCGCGATCTTCGCGACGAGCCGCAGGTGGCTGGAGACGAGCTGGGCAGCGGCTTCGGGATCCTCGTGTTCCTGATAGCGCTTGGCGAGCATATATTCCTGCTCGGCCGTCAGCACCGGAAACTTGCGGATTTCGGAGAGATAGCGGTTGAGGCTCTGCTCACCGCTGAGCGCCGGAACCGAACTCGTTCTGGTTCGGGCAGTTGTAGACTTGGTCACTGGTTACCTAACCTTTCTAGCGTCGACCGCTTGCGCCGGACCCCTGATGGGCATCCCGCGAACTGGGCCACGGGTTACGAATATACGCGAAAATCTGTCAGATGTATGCGCGTTTCATCGATTACTATCGCGCAATTCGTCGATCAGTTCCGCCATGTCTTGCGGAATATCGCTGCTGAAACGGATGTTTTCGCCGGTAACGGGGTGAACAAACCCCAATTCCGCGGCGTGGAGCGCCTGCCGGGCGAAACCGAGTCGTTCCAGCACGGGGCGCAAGGATTTGGGTGTGCGGCCATAGGCAGGGTCTCCCAATAGCGGGTGGCCGATTGACGCGCAGTGAACGCGGACCTGGTGGGTTCGCCCCGTTTCCAGCCGGCATTCGATCACTGCGGCCTCGTTCAGCCGTTCCAGCACCTTGTAATGGGTGATCGCCGTTTTCCCGCGCGAGGAAATGTTGGGGAGCACCGTCATTTTCTTTCGGTCGCTGTCCGACCGGCCGACGCGGGCGTTGATGGTGCCTGTTGCAGGGGAGGGGTGGCCTGCGGTGACCGCGATGTAGCGGCGGTGGACGGTGTGCGCGGCGAACTGCACGGCCAGCCCTTCGTGCGCGGCATCGGACTTGGCGACCACAAGGAGCCCGGAAGTGTCCTTGTCGATCCGGTGGACGATCCCGGGGCGCGCGACTCCATTGATGCCGGAAAGCTGCCCCCGGCAATGGTGGAGCAGCGCGTTGACCAGCGTGCCGGTGATATTGCCCACCGCCGGATGCACGACCATGCCCGCAGGCTTGTCGACCACGATCAGGTGCGCGTCTTCATATGCGACATTGAGCGGAATGATCTCGGCCGCGGCCTGGGCGGGCATGGCGGCGGAGATGATGATCCGGAACGGCGTGCCCTCGGCCACCTTCATCGATGCCGCAGTCGCGGTCTTGCCCGCCACATCGACGCGGCCTTCGTCAATCAACCCCTGCACCCGCGCGCGGCTGAGCCCGGTTGCCTCCGCCAAGGCCTTGTCGAGGCGGGCGGGGGCGGAAATGGTGCCGGTGATGATTTCGCTGTCGGACATGGTATGGCCATGCGTGATGGAGATCGCTGTGACAAGCCAAGCCCTCGCCGCCATGCAGGCCGCCGCTGCTGCCGCGCACCCGCGCGAGGCTTGCGGTATCCTGCTGGGCGAGGGGCGCTGCATCACGCAGGCCCGCGAGACCCGCAATGTCCACCCCGCGCCCGAAACCCATTTCGAAATCGACCCCCAAGCCCTGATCGACGCGCACCGCGCCGCACGGGCGGGCGGGGCGCAGGTTCTCGGCTATTTCCACTCGCACCCCACCGGCGATCCCGTCCCTTCCGCGACCGACCGCGCATCGGCATCGGGAGACGGGCGGATCTGGGCAATTGTCGCGGGAACAGACGTAAGGTTCTGGATGGACGGGGAACAGGGCTTCACCGCACTTTCCTTTGCGCGTGTCGATGGGTAGGAACGTCCCATGATTTCCCAGACCGATCTCGCCGCGATGCTGTGCTCGCGCCTGTGCCATGACATGCTCTCCCCGGTGGGCGCGCTCGCCAACGGGCTGGAGCTGCTTGCCGACGAGCAAGACCCCGAAATGCGCGCGCGCTGTATGGAGCTGCTGGAGCAGTCAGCCAAGATCAGCACAGACAAGCTCAAGTTCTTCCGCCTCGCGTTCGGCGCGGCGGGCGGCTTTGGCGAGGCGATCCCGATTGACGAAGCCAAGGACGTGATCGACGCGCTGGCCTCGGACGCCAAGCGGGTCGAGGTCAACTGGGCGATTGCCGAGCCGAGCCTGCCCAAGCCCGCGGTCAAGGTCATGCTCAACCTCGCGCAGATCGCGCTGGACGCGCTGGTGCGCGGCGGGACGCTCGACATCGGGGCGGAGCGGCGCGACGGGGCGGTGGAAATCGTGGCGCGTGCGCGCGGTGACCGGATCGCCTTTGACGAAACCATCGGCCGCGCCTTGCAGGGCGACCTTGATGAAGGCGAGATCACCAGCCGCACCGCCGCCGCACACATGATCGCGGTGCTCGCCGAGGAAATGGAGGGCGGCCTCCAGTACAAGCTGGGCGATGGCGCGCTGGTGCTGGGTGCGGTGCTGCCCGAGCCTGAAGGCATGATCGGCTAAGGCTGCGATGTCGGGGGGCACGGGGGTATGATCGACGGCGGGACGGGCGACGAACTGGTCCACCGCGAGGTGCTCTCGCCCAATCATGGCGCGCGGACGCTGCCGGTCTCGATGGTGGTGATCCACTATACCGAAATGAAGCCGGTCGAAGCCGCGCTGGAGCGGATGTGCGATCCCGGATCCTCGGTGAGCGCGCATTACTGCATCACCGAAGAAGGCGAGGTTATCCGGCTGGTGCCCGAGGACCGCCGCGCCTGGCACGCGGGGGCGAGCTACTGGCGCGGCATTCCGGACGTGAACTCGGCGAGCATCGGGATCGAGCTGGATCACCCCGGCCACGCGCCCGAGAATGGGGGCTATCGCGGGTTTGCAGATAGCCAGATCGACGCGCTGATCCCGCTGCTGGCGCGGATCGTCAGGCAATATGATATCCCGCGCGCCAATGTCGTCGGCCATTCCTGCGTCGCGCCGATGCGCAAGGTCGATCCGGGCGAGCTGTTCCCGTGGGACCGGCTGGCGCAGTACAAGCTGTGCCTGCCGCGCCCGCAATGCCTTGCCGCGGGCAACCCGTTCCACAACGAGGGTTCGTTCTTCCTCGCGCTCGAACGCTTCGGCTATGACATCACCGATCAGGCCAGGGCGGTGGAGGCGTTTGAACGGCGCTGGCGGCCCGAACACATCACCGGCATCCCCGATGGCGAAATCGCCGCGATCCTGTGGCAGCTGCTGCTCGACCGCGACCAGGGGCGGACGCGCTAGCAATCTCCTCAGGTCAAGCCTATAGCCCCCATCGTCAGGGGGCCTGAGGCAGCCGCGTGTCGCAAGACGCGAGGAAAGTCCGGGCTCCACGAAACAAGGGTGGCGGGTAACGCCCGCCGGCTGCCCGCAAGGGCGGCAAGGGAAAGTGCCACAGAGAGCAAACCGCCGATGGCCCCGGACCAGTTCCGGGGGACAGGCAAGGGTGAAAGGGTGCGGTAAGAGCGCACCGGGGGGCTGGCAACAGCAACCGCATGGCAAACCCCACCCGGAGCAAGGCCGAATAGGGGCCGCGCGCCCGTCCGCAAGGAAGGGTAGGGGTGTTTCGCCCCGAGCGGTCCGGGTTGGCTGCTAGAGCGCCGGAGCAATCCGGCGACCAGATGAATGGCTGCCACCGCGCGGCAGGTCCCCTCGGGGATACCGTGTGCGGAGACAGAACCCGGCTTATGATGGCCCCCTGACGTTTTTGTTGTCCTACCGCTACGCTACTTGAGGACGGACTTGTCGTCCTACCGCTTTGCTACTTGAGGACGGAATCCCCGTCCCGGCACCCTTAAGGATTAGCCCCAATGCAGGTGATCGGATCGGCCATGACGCCGCGTGCTTCGACGGCCCGGCCGCTGGTCCAGCGTATTGCCATCATCCTTGCGGTGGTGGTGCAGATCGGCGCAGGCTTCCTGCCGCGCTTCGGCATCGGCGAATTCATCGGAGACCGCTCTGACGCGGTGCGCACGCTGATCACGCCTGCGGGCTGGGCCTTCGCCATCTGGGGACCATTGTTCGCGCTGTCGGTGGCCTTTGCCATCTGGCAGGCGCTTCCTGCGCAGCGCACCAACGCCTTGCTTGACCGCATCGCATGGCCCGCCGCGGTCGCGCTGGCGGCGCAGGGGGTATGGTCGACCTATACCCAGCTGGCGAACCTCACCTTCGTGTCGGTGGTGATCATCCTCGTCTCGCTCGGCGGCCTGCTGATCGTGCTGCGCGCGCTGGTTCACGCGCCGACCTTATCGCGGGGCGAGCGCGTCTTTGCTGCGCCAGCCTTCAGCGCGCTGGCGGCGTGGCTGACCGCAGCAAGCATCGTCAACATCGCGGCGAGCCTCAAGTATCACGGCTTCGCCGCTGCGGAGCCTTCGCCGCTGGTCACCACCGTGATGATCGTGATCGGCGCGGTGATTGCCGCCATCGCAGCCGCGCGCGTGCGCGGCGCGCCGCTTTACGGTCTGGTGTTCAGCTGGGCGCTGATTGCGATCAATGCGGCTGGGGGCGCGCGTTTTGCGAGCATCAGCGCGGCGGCCATTTTCGGCATCATTCTGGTGCTGGCCGTCACCGTGTGGCAGCTATCCCGCAAGGAGAACCGCCGCCACTGGCTGGGCGGCGGTCAGGCTCGGCCCACGCTGACATAGGTGAAGCCTGCGGCGCGCATGTCGTCCGGCTTGTAGACGTTGCGCAGGTCGACCATCACCGGGGCGTTGGCGAGTTCCTTGACGCGCTTCAGGTCGAGCGCGCGGAAGGCGTCCCATTCGGTCACGATCACCACCACGTCCGCGCCTTCGATGGCGGCATAGGGGCTGTCACACATGGTAACGCCGGGCAGCAGCGGGCGGGCCTGCTCCATGCCTTCGGGGTCATAGGCGGCGACATCCACGCCCGCATCCATCAATGTCTGCGCTACCGCAATCGCGGGGCTATCACGCATGTCATCGGTGTTGGGCTTGAAGGTCAGGCCGAGCAGCGCCGCCTTCTTGCCGCGCGCTTCATCGAAGCCGCCGAGCGCATCCACGACCTTGCGGCCCATCGCCCGCTTGCGGCTGTCATTGACCTTGACCACAGCTTCCACGATCCGCGTCGGGCTGTCGTAATCCTCTGCGGTCTTGAGCAGCGCGAGCGTGTCCTTGGGGAAGCACGATCCGCCATAGCCGGGGCCAGCGTGCAGGAACTTGGCGCCGATGCGGTTGTCCATGCCGATACCGCGTGACACATCCTGCACATTCGCGCCGACCTTTTCGCACAGATCGGCCATTTCATTGATGAAGGTGATCTTGGTCGCGAGGAAGGCGTTGGCGGCGTATTTGATCAGCTCGCTGGTGCGGCGGCTGGTGAATAGGATCGGCGATTCATTGAGGAACAGCGGGCGATACACCTCGCGCATCACCTCGCGGCCGAATTCGTCTTCCGCGCCGATGACGATGCGGTCGGGGCGCTTGAAATCGCCGATTGCCGCGCCTTCGCGCAGGAATTCGGGGTTGGAGACGACCGCGAACTGGTGAGGGGTGCCGGTTTCGCGGATGATCCGTTCCACCTCGTCGCCGGTGCCGACGGGCACGGTCGACTTGGTGACGATCACCGCCGCGCCGGACAGCTTCTCGCCCACTTCCTGCGCGACTTCATAGACGAAGGTCAGATCGGCGTGGCCATCGCCCCGGCGGCTGGGGGTGCCGACCGCGATGAAGATCGCATCCGCGCCCGCAATGCCTTCGCCCAGATCAGTGGTGAAGGCGAGGCGTCCCGATTTGACGTTGCTGTCAACCAGCGCATCGAGGCCCGGCTCGTAAATCGGCATGATCCCGGCGTGCAGCCGGTCGATCTTGCCCTGGTCCTTGTCGATGCAGACGACGTCATGCCCGAAATCGGCAAAACACGCCCCCGATACGAGCCCGACATAGCCCGACCCCACCATCGCAATTTTCATGAACTGATGCCCTCAAAGGAATCCGACGACGGCTGGCGCTGCGGATTGCGGCCCCTATTCTGCCTGGTCACCGTGGAAAATCTCCACCGGCCCGCCATCATCCGTGCGGGCTTGAACGATCCGCCTCTGCTCGCCCTCGAGCACGAGCGCTGTAAGCACACCCGATCGAAAAGCGCCAGTGTCAATTCCGATCCGGTTCCCGCAATCCATCACCCGTTCGAAGATGGTGTGGCCGTGCACCACCACCTTTTCCAGCGGGCCTTCGTGGCTGAGAAAACGCTCGCGAATCCACAGCAGATCGCTGCGCTTCTGTTCGCCCAGCGGACGCGAGGGATCGATACCGGCATGGACAAACACATAATCGCCCGCGCGGATCATCGGTTCGAAGGCGGCGATATAGTCGCGCGTCGATTCCGATACGAGTTTGGGCAAGCGCTCGAAGATTTCCTCCAGCGTCAGCTGCGCAAGCTGCCGGGTCGAAAAGCCGTAGCTCAACACCGTTTCGCGACCGCCATGCTTGAGGAAGTGGCGCAGCGCCTCGGGCTTTTCGAAGGCAGCGAGGAACATCTCCTCGTGATTGCCGGCGAGGATGCGGACGTTGCGGGTCTGCTGCCAGTTGCGCGCCCGCGCAACCACCCCGGCGCTGTCCGGCCCCCGGTCGACCAGATCGCCGAGTAGGATGATGCGGTGGTCAATTTCGGGCGCGGCCGCCATTTCCGCTTCGATGGCAGTGATCATCGCCTCGAACAGGTCAAGCCGTCCGTGAATATCCCCGATGGCATAATAGCGCGTACCCTCCGGCACCGCCGGCAATTTGGGCGGTGGCGGGGGACTGAACAGGTCGCGCAATCTCTGGAGCATGGTCAATGAAGCGATCAGGTTAGGCGAACCCGGAATGGGCTGCGCACGGGCGATTGTGGTCACACCATCGTGGCAGGGGGGCGCGCATACCGTCCGTAACGTTGCCGCGCAACAAACCCTCTCCCGCGCACGACCAGCGGTGTGATATTGTCGCCCAATAGCGCCAGCCTGCCTTAATCCAGCGTGAAGCTGACAGTCGTGACGACCCGCACCTTCTTGTAAGGGCTGTCCGCCGATCCCCATCCGCCGGCCTCGCCATCGCGGGCCTCGATTTCGAAGTAGCCCTGTGTCGCGTCCTTGATCTTGCCGACGCCGGAGTTTGAATCCTCGGCGAATTGCTGGGCGGAAGCGCGGGCGTCCTTGGTCGCTTCGGCCACCATCTCGGGCTTGATGTCGTTCAGCTTGGTGAAGGTGTAGGCCATGCCCGAACCTTCCTCGATGAACACGCCGCGGCCGACCAGATCGAACTGGCGGGCGACCGCCTTTTGCGCGCGGGCAATATCGGTGGTGCGCAGCGCGAGCCGCTGGCGCACGGTGTAGGTGGTGACGCCTTCATTGGTGAAGCTCGTCACGTTCGCGCCGGTCGGCTGGAGCGCATCGGCGGGGAAGCCGAGATCCTTGAAGAACGCCTCGATCGCCTGCGTATCGCCGCGCACCTTGTTCTGCGCTTCGACAAGGCTGGTGGACGATGCGGAGTAGGAGATCGTCCAGGTGGCCAGATCGGCGGTCACGTTGCGCTCGGCCAGGCCGCGCACGGTGACCGCACGCTCGGCATCCTTGGCGCGCAGCAGCCCGTCACCCAGCAGGTATCCGCCTGCGATCATGCCGACGGAAAGGATCGCCGCCGTGCCGAACCAGCGCAGGCTGGCGGGCTGTTGCAGAACACCGCTGGACGCATTCGCCGGTTGCACATCATCGCCGCTCATACCATGTTCCTCGAGAAAGAGTTGATGCGACGAGTTGTGCATCATCGTCGATGAATGGAGTTTGAATGGTAAAGTACCTCCACACCATGATCCGCGTGTCCGATCCGGACGCGACGGTCGATTTCTTCAAGCTGATCGGGCTGGAGGAGGTCCGCCGCTTTGACAGCGAGGCCGGGCGTTTCACGCTGATCTTCCTCGCCGCACCCGGGCAGGCGGGGCTGGCTGAAGTCGAGCTCACCTATAACTGGCCGCCGGCCGATGGCAGTGCCGCTGAGGAATACACCGGCGGGCGCAATTTCGGGCACCTCGCTTACCGGGTCGAGAATGTCTACGAGACCTGCCAGCGCCTCGCGGACGCCGGACACATCATCCACCGCCCCCCGCGCGATGGCCATATGGCCTTCGTCAAATCGCCCGACGGGATCTCGATCGAGCTGCTTCAGCAAGGCAATCTTGAACCGGCCGAGCCTTGGGCGAGCATGCCCAATGTTGGTAGCTGGTAAGTAGCCCCGCCGTTGAGCGTCTGAATTTAAAACGATTTATACCATCAAAATAATCAGCCCGGTTGCATTGCGGTCTCTGCCAAGGTAACTTGTTGCCTTACTTGGGGAAGGGGGTCGCCTTGTCCATAATTGAGCCTGCACTGTGGCAGGGGCTTGCCCTGTTACAGCATGAACTCTTGCTTTTTGCAGGGGCGTTTTTTCTGATCGGCGCGCTCGATGATCTGGCGGTCGATGGCGCGTGGCTCTGGTTGCGGGCGACGGGGCGCGCGGCGACTGCGCGGCGCAGCCGCATCGCGCTGCATCATCGCGCACTGTCCGGCCCCGTCGCCGTGCTGATTCCCGCCTGGCGCGAGGCGGCGGTGATCGGGCAGACGATCCGTCATCTGCTCGAAACATGGCCGCACGCCTCCCTGCGCCTTTATGTCGGCTGCTACCGCAATGATCCCGCCACACTCGACGCGGCAATTGCCGCCGCGCGCAACGATCCGCGCTTGCGGCTGGTGATCGTCGATGATGACGGGCCGACCACCAAGGCCGATTGCCTCAACCGTCTCTACGCCGCGCTCGCGCTGGATGAGGAACGCGGCGGGCAGCGCTTTGCCGCGCTGGTTTTCCACGATGCCGAGGACATGGTCGATGCGGGCGCGCTCGGCCTGCTGGACGAGGCGTTGTCGGCGGGCGCGGATTTCGTGCAGCTGCCGGTCGAGCCGCTGGTGCCGCGCGGTCGCGGCTGGTTCGCGCGGCAGATCGGCAGCCATTACTGCGAGGAATTCGCCGAGGCGCATGGCAAGGCGATGGTGGTGCGCGATGCGCTGGGCGTCGGGCTGCCGGGCGCGGGCGTGGGCTGCGCCGCCTCGCGCCGCGCGGTCGACTGGCTGGTCGCTCGCCAGAGTGATGCACTGCCCTTCGCCAGCGACTCGCTGACCGAGGATTACGAGCTCGGCCTCGCCATTGCTGCGGAGGGCGGGCGCTGCCGCTTCATCCGCGCGCGCGGCGAGGATGGGCGATTGATCGCCACCCGCGCCTTTTTCCCGCACAGCTTCGATACCGTGGTGCGCCAGAAAAGCCGCTGGGTGCTGGGGATCGCCTTGCAGGGCTGGGACCGGGTCGGCTGGGCGGGTGGGCTGCGCGAGTTCTGGATGCGCGCCCGTGACCGCCGCGGGCCGATGACCGCGCTGGTGATGCTGGTGGGCTATGCGCTGGTGCTGCTCACCGGCATTATGGGCATGATGGTGATCGCCGGTCTGGCCGAGCCGCCGCCGCTCACCCCGCTGCTCGCGGCGGTGCTGACCGCCAACGCAGTGGCGTTCCTGTGGCGGATCGCGATGCGCTTCGCCTTCACCGCGCGCGAATACGGCTTTGCCGAGGGGCTTCTGGCGGTGCTGCGTCTGCCGCTTGCCAACGTCATCGCCATCATCGCCGGGCGGCGCGCGGTAATGACCTATATCGGCACGCTGGGCGGAAGCGCGGCCGCGTGGGACAAGACCGAGCATGACGCGCACCCTGCCGCCGAACCGGGTCTGGCAGGCGCAGCCCGCATATGACCGCGCGCTCCCGTCCCGCCCGGGTACGCGGTGCGCCGCTGATCGTGCTGGCGGCGCTGCTGTCCGGCTGGATAGGCCTGCGCGCGGTGTGGTGGGAATATCCTTTCCCGGTGGAAGGCAATGCGCTTGCGATGTCACCCGATGCACCGCCCCTTTCAGCCGTACCGCTACCGCCCAACGCTGCCGCGACGGATGTTCTCGCTGCTGCGAGCGAGGTCGGCGGGTTGGCATTTCACCAGCCCGTGCCGCCGCATGGCACGAACCTGACGGGTGCGGCGCAACTGCTGCGCATCGCCGGTATGCTCGAACCTCAGCCCCCGCGCGAGGCGACCGCGCCGGGCCTCGCTCCGGCACCCCTCGCCGCGGACAGCATCCCGCCCTCTTCCGCGCCCTTCCTGCCCCCGCCATTGCCTGCGCCAAGCCTGCCCGCCGCGCGGCGCTGGTCGCTCGATGCATGGGCGTTCTGGCGGCAGGGGTCTGATGCCGCTCCGGTCTCGCAAGGGCGCGTACCGATCTACGGCGCGAGTCAGGCGGGGGCGGTGCTGCAATATCGCCTCGCCCCCGGCAGCGCCCGCGATCCCCGGCTCTACGCCCGCGCCTATCGCGCGCTGATAAGCCAGGGAGAGAGCGAGCTGGCGCTCGGCGCGTCGCTGCGTCCTGTGCCGCAGGTGCCGCTGCGTGCGGCGGGCGAGGTGCGTTACACCGACACGGCGTTCGGCAATGCCGTGCGTCCGGCGGCCTATGTGGTGAGCGAGCTGCCTCCGGTGCGCCTGCCTTACGGCGCGCAGCTGGAGGCGTACGGGCAGGCGGGCTGGGTCGGCGGACCGGGCTCCACTGCTTTCGCCGACGGGCAGGCGAGCGTCACGCGCGAGCTGCCAAGGGTCACCCGCTTTAGCGACAATGCGCTGCGCCTCAGCATCGGTGCGGCGGCGTGGGGCGGGGCGCAGCGCGATGCGCAGCGGCTGGATGTGGGGCCGACCATGCGGCTCGACCTGCGGATCGGCCCTGTGCCCGCGCGCCTGTCGGTCGACTGGCGCGAGCGGGTGGCGGGCGATGCCGGCCCGGATTCAGGCGTGACCGCGACTCTTTCTACCGGGTTCTGACGGGCAGGGACGCCGCGATCAACGCGGTTTCGCGTTCATCCTCTACCACTGACGGTCATCATAGCATTCCGCGCACAGGTTCGCGCTGCTGCAATCGGCAACACCGTGCGGGCAGCGATGGCGGAACAAGATCAGCCGGAGAATTTCAAGAAGGCGCGACACCATTCCCGTCAGCTAACAAGTCTGACGTGAATTACAAATCTTTATTAGTATTCAATAATTTGAATGTTTATCAATCAACCATAGGTTAGTTTTTGGGGCGATCGCGGGATCCTCGCGGTGCGACCGACAGGGGCGTCCTGCGCGGAAAAATGGCTGCGCCTGCCGAACCAACAGGAACGCGGCCACCATGTCTTTCATCGCCCTGCGCGCTAGTCTAAGCCATCGCGCATGGACGTTTACCTGCCCATCGCGAATCTTTCGGTCAACGGCCTCTATATCGTGCTGCTGGGCGGGCTGACGGGCATTTTGTCGGGTCTGTTCGGCGTCGGCGGCGGATTTCTGACAACGCCGCTGCTGATCTTCTACGGCATCCCGCCGACGGTCGCTGCGGCCTCTGCCGCGACGCAGGTGACGGGCGCGAGCGTATCGGGCGTGCTCGCCCATTCGCGGCGCAAGGGCGTCGATTACCGCATGGGCGCGGTGATGGTTGGCGGCGGGATTGTCGGCGCGTTGATCGGAGCGGGGCTGTTCAGCGTGTTGCAGACGCTCGGCCAGATCGATGTCGTGATCTCCGTTCTCTACGTCCTGATGCTCGGATCGATCGGCACGCTGATGATGCGCGAGGCGGTGAGCACGCTGCGTCCCGGCCTGCTCGGCAAGATGGGCGCACAGGTCAAAAAGCGCCGCCACCACCCGCTGGTCGCCAGCCTGCCCTATCGCTGGCGGTTCTATGCCTCGGGCCTGTATATCTCCCCGCTCGCGCCGATGATCCTCGGGATGCTGGTCGGCATTCTCACCATGCTGATGGGCGTGGGTGGCGGCTTCCTGCTGGTTCCGGCGATGCTGTATATTCTCGGGATGAGCGGCAATGTCGTGGTCGGCACGTCGCTGTTCCAGATCCTGTTCGTCACCATGGTGACCACCATGACCCACGCGCTGACGACCAAGGCGGTCGATCTGGTGCTGGCGGCGCTGCTGCTGCTGGGTTCGGTGCTGGGGGCGCAGTTCGGCACGCAGATCGCGCTGAAGGCCCGGCCTGAATATCTGCGCCTTGGCCTTGCCGCGCTGGTGCTGCTGATTGCGCTGCGGATGCTCTACGGCCTCGGCGTGCAGCCTGACGAGATCTACACGGTGGTGCCGCTTTGAGAGATATGCCGTGAGCTTCGCGGGGCGGTTCCTGTTTGCGCTGGTCGCGTGGGCCGCGCTGTCCGCCCAGCGCGAGCCGGTGCTGGTGCCCGCGGTCAGCCAGTCGCTGATTGAGGTGCGGCAGGGCTTCACCGGCGCGCGGCTGCTGCTTTACGGCGCGGTAATCGATCCCGGCGGCGCGGCCAGCACCGAGAATTACGACATTGTCGTCGTCCTCAAGGGGCCGACCGAACCGGTGCGCATCCGCGAAAAGGACCGCATCGCCGGGATATGGATGAATGCCGGGTCGAGCGATTTCCGCTCCGCGCCTTCGTTCTTCGCGGTCGCCTCGTCGCGGCCTGTGAAGGAGATCGTCGATGAACGCACCGCCGCCATCTACGAGCTGGGGACCGACTTCATCCAGCTTTCGCCTTCGGGCCAGATCGATCTGGAGGAACAGGCCCGCTTTGCGCAAGGGCTGGTCGAACTGCGGCGCAAGCAGGGGCTGTTTCAGGAAAAC
The DNA here is from genome assembly GCF_025917005.1 of Porphyrobacter sp. ULC335. Classification (NCBI taxonomy): domain Bacteria; kingdom Pseudomonadati; phylum Pseudomonadota; class Alphaproteobacteria; order Sphingomonadales; family Erythrobacteraceae; genus Porphyrobacter; species Porphyrobacter sp. ULC335. Next base: position 3,381,855 of record NZ_CP078091.1, on the reverse strand, counting down.
CCGCGCGGGGTGAGCATCAGCGAAAAGGTGCTCTATCAGGCGCGCATCGATCTGCCCTCCAACGTCACCACCGGGCGCTACACCGCCGAAACCTTCGCCATCGCGCGCGGACGGGTGCTGACGAGCGCGACCGCGCGGATCGAAGTGGTCAAGGCCGGGCTGGAGGGCCGCGTGGTCACTGCGGCGCAGCGCTGGTCGTTCTTCTACGGGCTGGGCGCAATCGCGCTGTCGCTCGGCATGGGCTGGCTCGCCGGTCGCCTGTTCGCCCGCGCCTGATCCCGCCTGCCAGACGGGGCGCGTTTGGGCGGCGTTGACCCGATTTTAACCTCACCGGCCCTATCTGGCCTTCGCTGCAATAAGGCCGCGCGAGGGAAATTGCGCCGATGAGCGACCACGCCAGACAGGATTTCGAGCGCTTTACCGGTCCCAATCCGGAAGGCACCGATGAAGTGACGGCGGCCTATAGCCGCGGCGCGCAGGATAATGCGCGCCTGCCGATTGGCGTGGTGCTGGAGATTTCCGGCTCGGGCTCGCAGATCGCGCTCGACCTGCAACGCATCAATGAATGCATGAAGGACGCCGATCCCTCGATCGCGCTGGCCGGGCAGGTCGGCAGCCAGATCAAGATCCGCGTCGGCGATTCGTGGCTGCTCGCCAACGTGCGCGACCAGCGCAAGGATCGTCGCACCGATGGCGGGATCATCGCCCATATCGACTTCCTCGGTGAAGGCGGCGAGGAAAAGCTGACGGGCCGCATTCACAGCTTCAAGCGCGGTGTCACCCGCTATCCTATCCCGGGTGCGATGCTCTACCCCGCCACCACCCGCGATCTGGAGCAGATCTACGCGAGCGATGGCCGCGCCAGCATCACCATCGGCAAGGTCTTCCCCACCAAGGATATCCGCGCCGGCCTGTATATCGACGCGATGCTGGGCAAGCACTTTGCGCTGCTCGGTTCGACCGGGACCGGCAAGTCGACCAGCGCCGCGCTGATCCTGCACCGCATCTGCGAAGCCGCGCCCAAGGGTCACATCGTGATGATCGACCCGCACGGCGAATACTCCGCCGCGTTCCGCACCACCGGCCAGATTCTCGACGTCTCGAACCTCCAGATGCCGTATTGGCTGATGAACTTCGAGGAGCACTGCGAAGTCCTGCTGTCGAGCAGCGGCAACGAACGCCAGGTCGATGCCGATATTCTCGCCAAGTGTCTGCTCGCCGCGCGCAGCAAGAACCGGCTGGCGCAGACGATGGGCAAGATCACGGTGGATTCGCCGATCCCCTATCTGCTGTCGGACTTCAGCAACATCCTTCAGGACGAGATGGGCCGGCTCGACAAGGCCACCTCCACCGCACCCTTCATGCGGATCAAGGGCAAGCTGGACGAAATCAAGGCCGACCCGCGCTACCAGTTCATGTTCTCGGGCATGCTGGTGGGCGACACGATGGTCGAATTCATCGGCAAGATTTTCCGGATGCCCGGCAACGGCAAGCCGATCTCGATCATCGACGTGTCGGGCGTGCCGTCGGACATCACCTCGACCGTGGTCGCGGTGCTCAGCCGCCTCGTGTTCGACTTTGCAATCTGGGGGCGCGAGGAAAAGACGCGGCCCGTGCTGCTGGTCTGCGAAGAAGCGCACCGTTACGTCCCCAACGAAAAGAACGCCGATGGATCTTCGGTGGGCAAGATCCTCAGCCGCATCGCCAAGGAAGGCCGTAAATACGGCATCTCGCTGGGTCTGATCACCCAGCGTCCCTCCGACCTTGCCGAAGGCGTGCTGTCGCAGTGCGGCACGATCATCGCGATGCGCCTCAACAACGACCGCGACCAGGCCTTCGTGAAAGCCGCCATGCCCGAAGGCGCGCGCGGGTTCCTCGATTCCATCCCGGCGCTGCGCAACCGCGAATGCATCATCTGCGGCGAGGGCGTGGCCATCCCGATCCGTGTGTCCTTCGACACCCTTGAGGAACACAAGCGACCGGCTTCGGAAGACCCGAGCTTCGCCGAATTGTGGAACACCGACGGCGGCGAAGACGAGCTGGTCGAGCGCGTGGTGATGCGCTGGAGAAGTCAGGGTTAAAGAAGCCCCCCTTCGTCATTGCGAGCGCAGCGAAGCAATCCATGGACGAAGAGTGCGGCTGGTGCGACGGCAGTCCATGGATTGCCGCGTCGCCTCCGGCTCCTCGCAATGACGAGAGGCTACGTCCCTCTGGTATCCCCGTAGAGGTGAATATGCAGCCGATCGCTCATGCGGAATCCATGCTCCAAGCATAGCCCGCTCAGCCACGCCTGCCGTTCGCGCTGGGTGGCGCTGTCGGTGCCTTCCGCCATCAGGAACACCCGTTCGGGCCGGAAGCGGTAGCGGGCGTGCAGCGCCAACACTTCGTCCACATCCTCCGGCGCGGCGATCACGAACTTCAGGAAAGCGCGCGGTTCGGCGGCCCATGCGTCGAGGCGTTCGGGGATCAGCGCCAGATCGGCGGGGTTGCCGCTGTGCGCAAGCTTGGGGCTGACGTTGTATTGATCGACCCGCACATCCAGCCGCGCAGGCGGGGCGACTGTGCCGTTGGTCTCGATCTCGACACTGATGTCCGGCAGGTGCGCCAGCATCTCGGCCAGCGCGCCTGCCTGAAGCAGCGGCTCGCCCCCGGTGATGACAAGCCGCTTCTGGCCGAGGGCCGCGATCCGCGCGGCAGCATCTTCCGGCGAGAGCGTCACCTGATTGGCCTTGCGGTCAAAGGCGATGCCGTCGCTGTGGGGCCGGTTGTCCCCTTCAAAGCGCCACGTGTAGGCCGTGTCGCACCACGTGCAGGCAAGGTTGCAGCGCGATAGGCGCACGAAGGCGACCGGCACGCCCATGCTCGGCCCTTCGCCCTGCAACGAGGCGAAAATCTCCGGCCCGCCGGTATCGTCGGTGGCGAGGGTGAGGTTCACCTCACCCCAGCCGCGCCAGCGCTGCCGTCAGCCGCTCGACTTCGCCCGTGTGGTGGGCGAGATCGGCGCGGGCTTTCTCGACCGCTTCCGGCTTGGCCTTCTCGGCGAAGGCGGGGTTGGACAGGCGGCCGCCCAGCGATTTGGCTTCCTTCTCCGAAGCCGCCAGCGCCTTTTCGAGCCGTGACTTCTCGGCCGCGATATCGACAATCCCTTCGAGCGGGATGATGAAAACATCGCTTCCGGCGGTCACCTGCATGGCGGGGCCTGCGGGTGCTTCACCGATGGTCACGGGGGTCAGGCGCGCGAGGCGTTCGATCGCGGCGCTGCTGCGTTCGATCGTGCGGGTCGCCACATCGGAAGGGGCCGCGAGATAGGCAGCCAGCTTCGCTCCCGGCGCAATGCCGAGTTCGTTCTTGGCCGAGCGGGTGCTGGTGGTGAGGTCGATCACCCAGTCGATCGCGTCGGTCGCCTCTTTCGAGACCTCGGCTTCGGGCTTGGGCCACTGCGCCACGATCAGCTCGTATTCGCGTGCGCCCAGCTTGTGCCACAGCTCTTCGGTGATGAAGGGCATGAAGGGGTGCAGCATGACGAGAATCTGGTCGAGCGCCCAGCCGGCGACCGCGCGGGTTTCCACGGCGGGCGGGCTGTCCGCGTCACCGGCAAACACCGGCTTGATCAGCTCCAGATACCAGTCGCAGAACTTGCTCCACGTGAACTGGTAGATCGCGTTGGCCGCCGCGTCGAAACGCAGGTCGGCCATCGCGCGCTCGATCTCGGTCACGCAGGACGCGACCTCGCCGATGATCCACTGGTTGGCGGCGAGGCGCGCGGTCGGGGCCTTCACACTCGAAGAAGCCCCGATACCGTTCGACTGGCAGAAGCGCGCCGCGTTCCACAGCTTGGTGGCGAAGTTGCGATACCCCTCCACCCGCTTTTCATCCATCTTGATGTCGCGGCCCTGGCTTTCCATCGCCGCCATGAAGAAGCGCAGCGCGTCGGCCCCGTACTGGTCGATGAGGCCGAGCGGATCGACGACATTGCCCTTGGACTTCGACATCTTCGCCCCGTCCGCCGCGCGCACGAGGCCGTGGAGGTAGAGCGTGTCCCAGGGCTTCTGGCCCATGTTGTAAAAGCCCATCATCATCATCCGCGCATCCCAGAAGAACAGGATGTCGAAGCCGGAGATGAGGAGGCTGTTGGGGAAGTGCTTCTGGAGCAGCGGGCTATCGCTCTCCGGCCAGCCCAGCGTGGCGAAGGGCCACAGCGCGCTGGAGAACCACGTGTCGAGGACGTCGGGGTCCTGCCACAGCTGGATTTCGTTCCAATGGCGCGTCAGATCATCATCAAGCGGGCTAGCAGAGATATACGGGGACGCGTCCTCGATTCCGGCGCTCAGGTAGTAGCTCTTGGCCTTCGCCAAAGCCTCTTCTTCTGTCGCAGCGACGAAAGTCACGATTTCGTCAGTCAGGCCTAAATAATCCAAGCCGGTGCCGTCTTCGGAAACACCCGGCCCAAACCAAGCCGGAATGCGGTGGCCCCACCACAGCTGGCGCGAGACACACCACGGCTGGATGTTCTCCATCCAGTTGAAGAAGGTCTTCTCCCAGGTCTTGGGCACGATGGCGATGTCGCCCGAACGCACCGCCTCGATCGGCTTCTTGGCGAGTTCCGCGGCGTTCACGTACCATTGGTCTGTCAGCCACGGCTCGATCACCACGCCGCCGCGGTCGCCGAAGGGGGTCGCGATCTGGCGCGGTTCGGCGTCGTGCTCGACCTCTTCGCCGTCCTTGTTCTTGGTGATGTGGGGGATGAGGAAGCCCTGCTCCTTCATACGCGCCACGACCAACTCGCGCGCGCCGTCCACGCCGTTGCGCTTGAAGCGGTGGAGGCCGAGGAATTCGTCGGGCACCAGTCCATCGGCGGTCTGGCAGACGTTCGCCTCGGCATCGAGCATGTTGAGCATCTCGGCAGGCGCAAAGCCCGCGCGCTTGCCGACTTCGAAGTCATTGAAGTCATGCCCCGGGGTGATCTTGACGCAGCCCGAGCCCAGTTCCGGATCGGCGTGTTCATCGGCGATCACCGGGATGCGGCGGCCGGTCAGCGGCAGCACGACAAACTTGCCGATAACGCTGGCATAGCGTTCGTCCGCCGGGTTCACCGCCACGGCCATGTCCGCCAGCATCGTCTCGGGCCGAGTGGTGGCGACCTCCAGATAGTCACGCCCATCGGGCAAGCGCGCGCCGTCCGCCAGCGGATAGCGCAGGTGCCAGAAGCTGCCTGCGATGGTCTGGGTTTCCACCTCAAGGTCGGAAATCGCGGTCTTCAGCTTCGGGTCCCAGTTCACCAGCCGCTTGTCACGATACAGCAGCCCGTCGTTGTAAAGATCGACGAAGGTCTTGATCACCGCCTTGGTGAAGTGCGGGTCCATGGTGAACTGTTCGCGGCTCCAGTCCATCGAACAGCCCAGCCGGCGCAGCTGGCCGGTGATCGCCCCGCCGCTTTCGGCCTTCCACTCCCACACCTTGTCGACGAAGGCCTCGCGCGAGTAATTGGTGCGCTTGTCCTGCCGCGCTTCCATCTGGCGTTCGACCACCATCTGCGTGGCGATCCCGGCGTGATCCATGCCGACCACCCACAGCGCGTCCTTGCCGCGCAGCCGCTCGTAACGGACCACCACGTCCTGCAAGGTGTTGTCGAGCGCGTGGCCGATGTGCAGGCTGCCGGTCACATTCGGCGGCGGGTTGACGAGGGTGAAGGCTTCCGCATCGGGCCGGTCGGGCCGGAAGCAATTATTCGCCTCCCAATGCGCGTACCAGCGCGCTTCGATATCGGCAGGGTCGAAAGTGGTGGGCAAGGTCTCGGTCATAATGCCCCGCGCCATGCCAGCACCTATGTTGCGATGCAATGATGGACCGAATTACGGTTCGCCGCGAGAGCCTTGCGGGCCGCCCGATTTCGCCCCATACCCCCGATCCGATGCAGAGCGCCGCGCAACACAGGCTTGACGATACGGACTCTGGCGGCCCCCGGCTGTTGCTGTCGGGGCAGTTGACGCTGGCCCATATCGGCCCGCTCGAAGCCGAGCTCAGGCACATGGATGGGCCCGTCCGCACCCTTGATCTTTCCGAAGTCGAAGAGATCGACACGGTTGGAGCCTATGTCGTGTGCCGGCTGGCGAGCCGCCACGAATCCGAGATCACCGGTGCCAGTCCCGAGGCCGAGCGGCTGCTCGCCGCAGTGCGTGATATTGGCACAGAGGGGCACACCCATGCGCACCGCCTGCCGGTTTGGGAACGCGTCCCGCTGGCCGTGGGCGAAAAGGTGTTCGGCGCGCGCGGCGGCATTTACGGCGTGGTCGACTTCTTCGGGCAGATCCTGATCGGCGCCGCCAACCTGGCCCGCCACCCGACCCGTTTCCCGATCAAGGCCCTGGTACACCAGATGGAGCTGGTCGGCGTCACAGCGCTGCCGATCATCGGGCTGATGAGCTTCCTGATCGGCATCGTCATCGCCCAGCAGGGGTCGGTGCAGCTTGAACAGTTCGGCGCCGAATCGCTGACGGTGAACCTCGTTGGCCGCATCACCCTGCGTGAGCTTGGCGTGCTGATGACCGCGATCATGGTGGCGGGCCGTTCCGGCAGCGCCTTTGCCGCGCAGATCGGCACGATGAAGCTGACCGAGGAAATCGACGCGATGCGCACCATCGGCATCTCGCCGGTCGAGGTGCTGGTGATACCGCGGATCGTCGCGGCGACCTTGATGATGGTGCTGCTGGGCTTCTACGCTTCGATGGCGGCGATCATTGGCGGGGCGGTGGTCGGCCAGTTCGCACTCGGCATCCCGTTCTTCACCTTCCTGATACGAATTCAGGAAGTGGTGCCGGTCCATGACCTGTGGGTCGGCCTCCTCAAGGCGCCGGTGTTCGGGCTGATCGTCGCGCTGGCGGGCTGCTATCATGGGATGCAGGTGCACGGCGATTCCGAGGAAGTCGGACGCCGCACGACGATGGCGGTGGTCTCGGCGATCTTCGCGGTGATCGTGATCGACGCCTTCTTCGCGGTATTCTTCACCGAAATCGGGTGGGGCTGACGCGATGCGCATAAACAAGCATCCCGATGACGATCAGCCGATCATCAAGGTCGAAGGCCTGGTCAACAAGTTCGGCGACTTCGCGGTCCATGACGGGCTGGACCTTGAGGTGCGGCGCGGCGAGATTCTTGGCGTGGTGGGGGGATCGGGCACCGGCAAGTCGGTGCTGATGCGCTCGATCATCGGCCTCCAGCGACCCGATGCCGGACGTATCGACGTGCTGGGCAAGACCATCACCGAGCTCGACCTTGAACAAGGCATCGGCGTGCGCCGCCGGTGGGGGATTCTGTTCCAGGGCGGGGCCCTGTTCTCGACGCTGACGGTGGGCGAGAATGTCGAGGTGCCGCTCAAGAAGTACTACCCCGATCTCGATCCCGGATTCCGGGCGGAGATTGCGCGCTACAAGGTCATGCTGACGGGCCTTCCCGAAGACGCGGTGCAGAAATTCCCGAGCGAGCTGTCGGGCGGCATGAAGAAGCGTGCCGGCCTTGCTCGCGCGCTGGCGCTCGATCCGGAGCTACTGTTCCTCGACGAGCCGACCGCCGGGCTCGACCCGATCGGTGCGGCCAAGTTCGACCGGTTGACCCGCGAGCTTCAGGAGGCGCTGGGCCTCACGGTGTTTCTCATAACCCATGATCTCGATACGCTGTACGAAATCTGCGACCGGGTGGCGGTGATCGCGGAGAAGAAGATCATCGCGGTTGGCACGATCCCGGAATTGATCGCCACCAAGCATCCGTGGATCGAAGAATATTTCAACGGCCCACGCGGCCGCAGCGCCCATGCCACCCACATCCGGGGCGAAAGTGCATGAGCGAGAGAATATTGGACAAGCCCGCTCGCCGGGCCGCATAGGGAACGCGCATGGAAACCAGAGCCAATAATCTGTGGGTCGGTGCGGTGACGCTGGTGCTGCTGGCGGCGCTGGCGGCGTTTATCGTCTGGATCGCGCGCCTGAACGAGGGCGAGCAGGACGAATACGACATCTTCTACGCCCAGTCCGTCTCGGGCCTCGCCAATGGCAGCCAGGTCAGCTTTGCCGGCGTGCCGGTGGGGCAGGTGACGGAAATCGCACTGGCCGATGACAATCCCGAATTCGTGCGGGTGCGGATCAAGGTGGGCGAGGATGTGCCGATCCTGGTCGGCACGCAGGCGACCATTCAGGCGAGTTTCACCGGGGTCTCGACCATCCTGCTCGATGGCGCGCGCAAGGATGCGCCGGAGATCACCTGCGAGACAACCGCCTGTCCCGAAGGCCGGCCGGTGATTCCGCCGGGCCGCGGCGGATTTGGCGAGATCGTCGCCAACGCGCCGCTGTTGCTGGAACGGCTGGCGACGCTGACCGAGCAATTGAACGTCATCCTCGGCCCCGAAAACCAGCAGGAAATCTCCGGCATCCTCAAGAACACCAACCGTCTGACCAGCGGGCTGGCCGACGCGAGCCCGGAGCTGACGGCGAATCTGAAGGAATTCCGCACCACGATGGTGGAGTTCAACCAGACCCTCGACGCGGTCGAGAAGCTGGCGCTGACCACCGACGGCGTTCTGAACAAGGAAGGCCAGCCGCTGGCGCAGGAACTGCGCGCCACGTTGAAATCGGCGAACGCGGCGCTGACCTCGCTTTCGGCAACGCTGGAAGACACGCGCCCCGCCGCGCGCCAACTGCGCACCAGCACGCTGCCCAATGCCGAAGCGACGCTGGAGGACCTGCGTGCCACCAGCCGCGCGCTGCGCTCGATCACGGAAAAGCTCGAAAGCGAAGGCGCGGGCGCATTGGTGGGCGGCAAATCGCTGCCCGACTATAAGCCTGAATGATCTGGCCCGACTGAAAGGACCGACCGCATGAACTTCAGCCTCCGGCTTGCTCTTGCCGCCCCTCTGCTGCTGGGCCTTTCGGGCTGCATCAGCCTCGGCGGGGAGCCGCCTGCCAGCCTGCTGACCCTCAGCCCCGAAACGCGCGCTCCGGCCGGGCCGGGCGTCGCCGGGACCGAGCGGCCGGTGGTGGCGGTGCTCAGTTTCGATACGCCCGCCAAGCTGGATGTGCTGCGCGTGCCGGTGGCGGTCAGCGATACCGAGCTGGCCTATCTGCAAGAGGCCTTCTGGGTGGAAAAGCCCGCGCGCCTGTTCCGGCGGCTGGTGGGCGAGACGATCCGTGCCCGCGGCAATGCGATGGTGATCGACGGGGACGATACCGCAACGCTCGCCACGGTGACCTTGCGCGGGACGTTGATCGACATGGGCTATGACGCGCAGACATCATCGGCGGTGGTGCGCTTTGATGCGGTGCGGATCGGCAATGACGGCGCGGTGACCACCCGCCGCTTCGAAGCGCGCGAGGACGGGGTTGCTGCGGAGACCCGCGCGGTGGGCGCGGCGCTCAATGCGGCGTCCAACAGAATTGCGGCGGAAGTCGCGGACTGGGTGGCGGCGGGGTAAGTTAATCCAGCGCCAGCCGCGCAAAGGCGCAGGCGCGCAGGAAATCGGCTTCGCGCCGGGCGCGACGTTCCTCCGCTTCCCAGTCGCGGCCCCACAGATCGGCCTGCCATTCTTCTTCAAGACATGCCGCGCGCCAGAGCGCCAGCGGCTCATCCTCGTGGCGCGCATCGAGCGCGGCGAGCGCTGTCACCAGCGAAGCGGCGAGCTTGGCCATGGCCTCGACAGCGGCGAGGACGAAGGGGTCCAAGGTGTTGAGCCGCGCTTCCAGCACGGCCATGGCCTCGGGCGGCTGCGGGCGGTGGAGCACACCGCTGACCCGCACCAGCGTGATGCCGTGCGCGGCCTCGAACGCGGCGAGCAGCGGCTCCCACACCGCCTGCTGATGCGCGTGGAGCGGTTCGTCAGGATCGGCGCGGTAGCACAGCGTATCCGTCTCGGCATAGGCAACCAGTCCGCGCGCAATCGCCGCCGGATCGGCCGCGACAATGTCGATGGCGTAATCGGCCATGTCGCGCATCGGCAGGCTGGCCGGATCGATCTTTTCACCCTGACTGCGCCATTCGGACGCCAGCGCCTCGCCCAGCGCCCCGGTCGGCATGACCTGCGCCGCCCCGCCCACGGTCTTGACCCCGCGCCCGTCGAGCAACACCTGATAGCCGCCCGCAATTTCTGCGAGCGTCACGTCCTTGTAGAACCGGCGGATCATCGCGGCGGACGGCCTCCCGCGTTCCAGCGGCGCGCAATGAAGCGCGGCAGGAAGAAGACCTCAAGGAAACCCGCCACCGCAAACACGACCCCCACCGGGTAAGGCAGGTCGATCACTCCGCGCACGATGGCGAAGCCGAGCATCACCAGCGCGATCCCGCTGAAGCGAACGAGGTTGATGATGATAAAGCCGGTGCGCGCCCGCGCCTCGGCGATTTCGCGTTCGGATCTGCTCATGGCAAGGTGTCCTCCAATGCGGCGGCAAGCGCTGCGGCGCTTTCGACCACCTGTGCCGCGCCGCTCGCCAGCAATTCGGGTGTGCCGTGATAACCCCATCCGACCCCGATCCCCGCGACCCCGGCGGTGCGAGCCATCAGCATGTCGAAGCTGGTATCGCCAATCATCACGGCTTCGCGGGGCTGCGCCCCGGCTTCGAACATGGCAGCTTCGAGCATCGCCGGGTGCGGCTTGGACGGGTGCCGGTCGGCGGTCTGGAGCGAGACGAACAGATCGGCGATGCCGTGGGTGGCAAGGCAGGCGGCAAGGCCCCGGTCGGACTTGCCGGTTGCCACGGCCAGCGCCCAGCCCGCGCCGTGCAGCGCGCGCAGCAGTTCGGCGATGCCGTCGTAGAGCGGCTCGTCGAGCAGCCCTTCCTCGCGGCGCGCGCGGAAGCTGGAGCGGTAGAATTCGGTCACCGCGCGGTTCTGGTCGTCGGTCAGGTCAGGCGCGAGACTGCGCACGGCTGCGGGCAGGCTCAGCCCGACGATCCGGCGCACCGCGTGATTATCGGGCGCAGCAAGGCCGGCGCGGGTAAAGGCGCGCTCCATCGCCCAGCACACGTCCGCCTGCCCGTCGACCAGCGTACCATCGCAATCGAACACCGCGAGCCTCATGCCGCAACACCCCGCACCAGATCGGCAAGGACGGGTTGGCCTGCGCCTTCCAGCCCTGCGGCGATCCGGGCGCGTTCATCAGCCGACTTGTTCTGCGAAAGCTTGAGGGTGGGGCGCATCGCCAGCACTTCGAGTTCAAACCCCACGATGCCGCGGAACAGGCCTGACCACACCTTCTCGGAGGATTCCTCTGCCACCCACGGCGCGCCGCCAAGCTTGCCCTCATGCTTCAGAATCGCTGCGTGGAGGAAGGCTTCCAGTGCATCATCGGCGATGCGCCGCACCCGGCCTTCCAGTTCCAGCGCGATGTAATCCCAGGTCGGCACGGTGTCGCGGTTGTCGTACCAGCGCGGAGAGACGTAACCATCGGGGCCATTGACCACGATCAGCGCCGTCTCGCCATCCAGATGCCGGGCGAGTGCATTGTTGCGGGCGAGGTGGAATTGCACCGCCCAAGGCTCATCGGGGCCGCCCTCTGCCAGCAGCAGCGGGGTATGCGCGACCCTTGGCCCGTCAGGCGTTGCGGCGAACACCATGCCGAAGCCGATCTCGTCGATCAGGCTTTCGCAGAAGGCGCGATCCTCGGTGCGGTACAGCGGATTGGGATGCATCAGCGGCGGGCCTTGCCTCCGGCGCCTTTCGGCGGTGCTTTGGCAGCAGGACGCGCCCGGTTGGCGGGGGCTTTGGCTGCCTTGGGGGCGGGCTTCGATGCCGGTTTCGCAGGAGCCTTGCCCTTCGGCTTGGCCTTGGGCTTGTCCGAGGCGGCCCCGCGTGCACGGCGGGGCGCGCGGGCTTCCTTCCTCGCCTGCTTGAAGTGGCGGCGGGCGGCCTGCTTTTTCTCTTCGCCCGTGCGTTCCGGTGCCTCGTCCCCCATCGGGGAGGCGTCCGACAGGCTCTGATCGAAGCCCAGCACATCCATGCTCATGGCAAAATGCGGGGGCAGTTCGGCGGTGACGTCCAGCTTGCCGCCGGTTCCATCTCCCACCTTGGGTTCCGAGATGATCAGGCGGCGCGCATGGAGGTGCATCTTGCGGCTGACCGCGCCGGTCAGGAAACTATCCGGCCCGCCATACTTGCCGTCACCCACGATCGGGTGGCCGATCGCTGCCATGTGGACGCGCAGCTGGTGGGTGCGCCCGGTGAGCGGTTCCAGCTCCACCCATGCGGCACGCTGGCCCGCGCGGTCGACGACGCGGTAACGGGTTTTCGAGGGAGCGCCGTTTTCCTCGTCGATATGCATTTTCTCGCCGCCGGTGCCCGGCTGCTTGGCGAGCGGGGCGTCGATCACGCCCTCGGCAAGATCGGGCACGCCGACCACCAGCGCCCAATAGACCTTGCGCGCGCTACGGCTGGCGAACCGCTTGGAGAAGCTGGCGGCGCTGCCCGGCGTGCGCGCGATCAGCAGCACGCCCGATGTGTCCTTGTCCAACCGGTGAACCAGCCGCGGGCGGGGGGTCCTCTCGGTCTCGACAAAGGCATCCAGCAAGCCATCGACATGCTTGGTCGTCTTGCTTCCGCCTTGCGTGGCAAGGCCGGGGGGCTTGTTGAGCACAATGGCGCTCGCCGTCTCGCGGATCACCATGGCCTTGGCCTCGGCGATCTGCTCGGGGGTTAGCGTGCGAACGCGCGGCGCGGCTTTCTTGGCGGTGGGCGCGTCTTCTCCGCCGGGCGGGACGCGCAGCACCTGACCCTGCTCCAGCCGATCTTCGGGCTTGGCGCGCTTGCCATCCACTCGGATCTGCCCGGTCCGCGCCCAGCGGGACACGGTGGCAAAGCCGATCTGCGGCAGATTGCGTTTGAACCAGCGGTCAAGCCGGATGCCGTCATCATCCTCGGAAACGGTGAACTGGCGGACGTTGTCGGTGGAGGCGGTGGTGAAAAAATCGGTCATGATGCACTCTGCGCGGCAACAAGGCCGATGATGATCGCCGCCATGCCCGCGATCAGCGAAGCGGCGGCATAGCCTACTGCCAGCATCGTCTGCCCGCGATGGAGCATGGTGACGAGTTCGGAACTGAAGGCGCTGAACGTGGTGAACCCGCCAAGCAGACCAACACCGATCAGGAGCCGCAGCGGTTCGGCATTGGCCGTAGCCATTGTCCCGCGCGCCAGCCAGCCGACCAGCGCGCCCATCGCAAGGCTGCCGACGATGTTGATGGCCAGCGTGCCCCACGGGAAGGTGTTTTCCGCCCCGGCCAACTGGCCCACCCAACGCCCCGCATGATAGCGCAGCACCGAGCCAACCGCTCCGCCGACGGCGACATTGAGGCTTGCGACAAGGGGGGAGATTTCACCGGACATGGCTGGCCTTTAGCGACGGGAGAGCGTTCTGCCTAGCACGGCCGGAGCACCTTCTGCGCTCCATCGCATTCTGGCGGCTTGCCATTTTGTCGCTGTTGGACTATCGGGGCCCCGTTTGAAGGGCGGCTCCCACGAGGAATCGCCCGCATTTCATTGGAAATTCATCGCGCAACCCCGCGCAGAATCACAGCGGGGCTCTGGGCGTTTGGACATGAGGTATTCGTCGTTTATGCAAATCATGGTTCGCGATAACAATGTCGATCAGGCCCTGCGCGCGCTCAAGAAGAAGCTGCAGCGCGAGGGCGTTTATCGCGAAATGAAGCTGCGTCGCCACTACGAAAAGCCCAGCGAAAAGCGCGCCCGGGAAAAGGCCGCCGCCGTGCGCCGCGCCCGCAAGATGGAGCGCAAGCGGATGGAGCGTGACGGGAGCAAATAATCCCGTCCGCAAGCGTGCATCCGTAAGCGGAACCGCTTGAATCCCCCTTTCCGATCAGCCATCAGGGCGCGGCTTTATTCCGCGCCCTTTTGTCGTCATCCCGCCGCGCCCCGCGCGCGGCTCATCAGGACAAGTCCATGACCGAGATTACCCGCGTTCCGATCAAGCCCGTTGCCAAAGGCTCGCTGACCAAGCTGTGGATCGGGGTGATCCTCGCCGTGCTGGTGGGTGCCGGGCTGGCATGGTCCGCCGTGCCGCGCGGCCTCAGCGTCGATACCGAAGTGGCCGGCACCGGCCCGATGCCCAAGATAGGCGAGGTCGTCTGGGTCAAGTACAAGGGCAAGCTTGCCGCTGACGGCACGATGTTCGACGAATCGCAGGACATCCCGCTGCCCGTGCAGGGCCTGTTCCCCGAAGGCACGCCGTTCCCGCTTGAGGAAGGCGCGACCGTCCCGGGCTTCTTCCAGGGTCTCCAGAAGATGCAGAAGGGCGGCAAGTACACGCTCTTCATCCCCGCCGATCTGGCTTACGGCGCAACCCCGCCCCCGGGCTCGCCGATTCCGCCGAATGCGGATCTCGAATTCGAGATCCAGGTGATCGACATCATGAGTCGTGCGACATTTGATCGCAATCTCCAGATTCTCCAGCAGAACATGGCTGCGCAGATGGGCCAGCAGGGCGGCGGCGCGCCCGAGGGTGCGCCCCAGGGTGCGCCCCAGCAGGCCCCCGTACCCCAGCCGGGCCAGTAAGGAGCGCGCGGGCAATGTCGGTCGACAAGGCAACCGTCGCCAAGATCGCTTCGCTGGCGCGCATCCGCATGGATGATGCAGAGCTGGAGCGCATGGTGCCCGAGCTTAACGGCATCCTTCAATGGGTGGAGCAGCTGGGCGAAGTGGACGTCACCGGCATCGAGCCGATGGCGGCGGTGATCCCCAACACGCTGCGCCTGCGCGCCGACGTGATCGACGCCGACCCGCTGACCGGCGGCGGCAGGCAGGGTGACGTTCTCGCCAATGCCCCCGCTGCCGAGCATGGCTTCTTTGGTGTCCCCAAGGTGATCGAGTAAAATGACTGACCTGACCCAACTCGGCGTGAAGGACATCCGCGACGGCGTGCGCGGCGGCAGCTTCACCGCGCGTGAAGTGGCTGAGGCGTTCAACGCCGCCGTTGCCGATGCCGCTGCCCTCAACGCCTTCATCGTCACCACCCCTGACCACGCACTCGCCGCCGCCGACACAGTGGACGCGGCGCGCGCCGCTGGCGGGGAATTGGGCCGTATGGCTGGCGTGCCGATCGGCATGAAGGATCTGTTCGCCACCAACGGCGTGCAGACCACTGCGTCCAGCCACATCCTCGAAGGTTTCACCCCCCGCTACGAAAGCACCGTCTCGCAGAAGCTGTGGGACGCGGGCGCGGGGATGCTGGGCAAGCTCAACCTTGACCAGTTCGCGATGGGATCATCCAACGAGACGAGCTATTTCGGCAACGTCTCCTCGCCGTGGCGCAAGGCGGGCAGCAATGCCGCGATGAGCCCGGGCGGCTCCTCGGGCGGTTCGTCCTCGGCGGTCGCCGCGCGGATCGCGCCTGCCGCGACCGGCACCGACACCGGCGGATCGATCCGCCAGCCCGCCGCCTTCACCGGCATCTGCGGGATCAAGCCGACCTATGGCCGCTGCTCGCGCTGGGGCATCGTCGCTTTCGCTTCCTCGCTCGATCAGGCCGGGCCGATGGCGCGTTCTGTCGAGGATTGCGCGATCATGCTCGGCGCGATGGCGGGCTTCGACCCGAAGGATGCGACCAGCCTTCAGATGGACGTGCCCGATTGGGAAGCTGCCCTGAACGCCGACCTTCGCGGCAAAAAGGTCGGCATCCCGCGCGAATACCGGATGGAGGGCACCGATCAGGCGATCCTCGATAGCTGGGAGCAGGGCAAGGCGTGGCTGAAGGACGCGGGCGCGGAAATCGTTGACGTCTCGCTGCCGCACACCAAATATGCGCTGCCCGCCTATTACATCGTCGCCCCGGCTGAGGCGTCGAGCAACCTCGCGCGCTATGACGGCGTGCGTTACGGGTTGCGCGATCTGCCCGATGGGTCGGGCCTTCAGGACATGTACGCCGCCACCCGCGCCGCCGGTTTCGGTGACGAGGTCAAGCGCCGCATCCTGATCGGCACCTATGTGCTCTCGGCGGGCTTCTACGACGCCTATTACACGCAGGCGCAGAAGGTCCGCGCGCTGGTCGCCCGCGATTTCGAACGCGCGTTCCAGGAGTGCGACGTGATCCTCGCGCCGACCACGCCGACCGCGAGCTTCCCGCTGGGTTCGATGAACGAAGACCCGCTGACGATGTATCTCAACGACGTCTTCGCGGTCCCCGCGTCGCTGGCTGGCCTGCCGGCGATGAGCGTGCCCGCCACGATCAACGCCGACGGGTTGCCGCTCGGCCTCCAGCTGGTCGGCCGCCCGTTCGACGAGCAGGGCGTGCTGAATGCAGGCCTCGCGATCCAGCAGCGGGCAGGCTTCACCGCCAAGCCGGAGAAGTGGTGGTAATGGCCGGTAATCCCGTAACTCTCGAACCGATTGAGGGCTGGGGTTATTCCGAAGCCATTGATGGCAGTCTCGCACCGCAATTTCGCATTGCGATGACCGGCACAGGAGTGGAATTCGGAGACGGGGTAATTGGCTGGACGGGGGCAGCTATTGACGGCAAATACAGCGGAGCCAATGTAAAGGTCACCCCGCGGCATACCGAATGGGACGGCATTGTTGTGGTCAAGGTTGAAGAAGCAGGCACTGGAAGACTGCTCTTCTACGGGATGGCTGAAAGCCACGGCCTTGAACCGTCATGGAAACTGCTGACATGAGCGCCGATCCTGCACTGTGGGCTGCCGGGATCGGCATCATGCTCGCGGTGCCGCTGACCTTCATGGTCGCCAATTGGGTCAGGAAGAACGTCGATCACGGAGAAGCGCGCTTCGGGCCTGATGGCAAGATGATCGACGACGAAGAGAAGTAAGGGTGACGGCCCTCCAATCGTCATCCCGGCGAAGGCCGGGACCCAGAGGAACTCTCCGCGACCGCTGGAACTGGATTCCGGCCTTCGCCGGAACGACGAGGTTGAAACGATGAGCAACTACCGCATCCAGGGCGCAACCGGTGAATGGGAGGTCGTGATCGGCCTTGAAGTCCATGCGCAGGTCACATCGCAGTCCAAGCTGTTCTCCGGCTCGGCCACGGCCTTCGGGGCGGAGCCGAACTCGCAGGTCAGCCTTGTCGATGCCGCGATGCCCGGAATGCTGCCCGTGCCCAATGCCGAGTGCATCCGTCAGGCAGTGCGCACCGGCATGGCGATCGAGGCGCAGATCAACGCGTGGAGCCGGTTCGACCGCAAGAACTACTTCTACGCCGACCTTCCGCAGGGCTACCAGATCAGCCAGCTCTACCACCCCATCGTCGGCGAAGGCTCGCTGCTGATCGAGGCGGACGAGAAGGCCGGTATCGCCGAAGACAAGATCATCGGGATTGAGCGCATTCACGTGGAGCAGGACGCGGGCAAGCTGATGCATGATCAGCACCCGACCATGTCCTATGTCGACCTCAACCGCTCGGGCGTGGCGCTGATGGAGATCGTCAGCCGCCCCGACATGGCATCGCCCGCCGAAGCAGGGGCTTACCTGCGCAAGCTCAGGGCGATCCTGCGCTATGTCGGCTCGTGCGATGGAAACATGGAAGAAGGCTCGATGCGCGCCGACGTGAACGTCAGCGTGCGCAAGGTCGGTGACGAACTCGGCACCCGCACCGAGACCAAGAACGTCAACTCCGTGCGCTTCGTCATGCAGGCGATCGAGCATGAGGCGATGCGGCAGGTCGATGTGCTGGAAGCGGGCGGCACGATCGTGCAGGAAACCCGCCTGTTCGATCCGGGCACCGGCACCACGCGGACCATGCGTTCGAAGGAAGATGCGCACGACTATCGCTACTTCCCCGATCCCGACCTGCTGCCGCTGGTGCTGGAGGAAGACTTCCTCGCCGAATGCCGCGCCAGCCTGCCCGAACTGCCGGACGCCAAGCGCAAGCGTTACGTCGATGTGTTGGGCCTCACCCCCTACAACGCGCGCGAACTGACCGCCGAGGTCGAGACCTTCGCGCGGTTCGAAACCCTTCTGGCCGAAACCGCCAAGGTCATCGGCAAGGATGAAGCCGCTGTCGCCACGCAGGTCGCCAACTGGTCGCTGTCAGTCGCGCCGGGCGTGATGAAGGCGCTGGGCGATGAGGCCGACGCCGCCAACGCCACGGCAGCTGCGCAGGCGGCCATCCTTGCGATGCAGGACAAGGGCGAAATCAGCGGCGGTCAGGCCAAGGAGATCTTCGAGATCGTCCTCAAGACCGGCCGCGATCCGGCTGAAATCGCGGACGCCGAGGGACTCAAGCAGGTCTCCGACACCGGCGCCATCGAAGCCGCCGTCGACGCGATCATCGCTGCCAACGCCGACAAGGTCGAACAGTACCGCGGCGGCAAGGAAGCGCTGTTCGGCTTCTTCGTCGGCCAGACGATGAAGGCGATGCAGGGCAAGGCCAATCCGGGCGTGGTGAACCAGTTGCTGAAGGCGAAGCTGGGCTGAGGCGAGGCCGGATGTTGATCAAAGGGGGCGGTATGCGATTGGGATCAACATTCTTGCCCGTCATGCTTGCCGTCGCCGCGCCTGCCTGGGGACAGGCGGCCACGGCCGATCTGCCCGACCCCGCGTCGATAACAGCTCCCGATCTGTCGGGCGGGCGCGATCCGGCCGTGGTGCGCGACGGGGTGAAATATTACTACTTCTGGCGCGCCGACACGTCCTACGCGCAAGCCTATGCGGATTTTGCCGATTGCGCGCGGTTCCTGCCGATGGCGCAAGGCAACGCGCCCTTGCTGCCGATGTTCATCGCCTGGCGCGGCGCAGCGGAAGATCGGGACGACACGCCTGCGGCGACGCACCAATATGGCCTGGTCGGCGATCTGATCGGAGCGATGATCATGGGCTCGGCCAGCCAACTGGCGGCGCAGGCGCGTTTGCATGCCTGCCTTGCGCCGCTTGGCTACCAGCGCTTCCCCTTGCCCAAGGCCACTTGGCAGACGATCCCCGCAGACGCCTCAGCGGCGACAATTGCGCTAAGGGCGAAGATCGCCTCCGGCCCACGCCCCGACGCTGAACCGCTGGAGGAGGTGCAATGATGCTGCGTTATGCCATCACCATCATCGCGGCGTTTCTGGCGCTGGGCGCCCCTGCCTCGGCCAAGCCGGTTGACGAACTGATCGAGATTGCGGGCGGAAAGCCGATCACGCTGCGCCCGGATCGCGCCTATCTCATGTTCCGCGTCACGCAGCAGAGCGGCGTCACCCCGCTCGAACCTCTGCTGATGCGGGTGCCGACGGCCGAAGAGATTGCCCGTTACGAGGCGGCCAAGGCCGAAGCCTTCGCCAAGGCGCTGCCCGGCCTGACCAAGACCTATCAGCGCAATCTTGACCGGCTGCGGCAAAGCGCAGGCTCTGCCGATCCCGCTCCAACGGCCCCGACGCTGGAAAGCTTCCCCTTCGCGTGGGACGCGGTGGGCAACTTGCAGGATGTCGATTTCGGCAGGCAGTTCGTGAAAACGGCCGCGGAAGAGACCTTTCTGGTCGAGGCTCTGCCGGGCGATTACGTGCTCTACGGTTTCACGCCTTCCACGGGCCTGCCGCGCCTGATGGTGTGCCTGTGTCTGGGGTCGGTCGGCTTTTCGGCCAAGGCGGGCGAGGTGACCGATCTGGGCTACCTCATCTCCGATTTCGCCTATCGGCCCTCCAAGGCACCGGAGCTTAAGGGGCAGGGGGGCTATACCGGCACCGTGCGAGCCGCGCGGGCGGATAGTTCGATGCCGCCAGCCTTGGCGGATGCGCGGATTACGCCTGCGACCTATCGCGCGGTGGGCCGGTTCTTCACGCCCAATGCGGTGAATATCGGGCGGCTGGCCGAGGTGCCCGGTGTGCTGGACTATGCGGGCGGCACAGTCATCGACGCCGCGACAGGTCAGGCTGTCCCGGACAATTTCTAGGCGTCGGGCCATCGCCGCCCTGGACAAGATCGCAATGCCCCTCTCCATCCTCCTCTTCCTCCTCCAGCCCGAGCTCCCCGGCAGCCTTGGTCGTTGGTGATCCGATGGTAGGTTCCGACTGCGCGGTGCTCTATTTTCACGGCTTGCCGGGATCGCAGGCCGAGCTGTGCAGCTTTGGCCCGGCCATTGCCGCAAACGCCCGGCATTTCCATGTTGTCGCTCGCACCGATGCTTTGGTGGACGGCGATTCTTCGGGTTACTTCAGCAGGCTGGCGGAGCAGATCGAGCGGCAATTTGCGGGGGTGGCGCTGCACCTTGCGGGCTTTTCTCTGGGCGCGGCGACTGCCTTGCGGGTCGCACTCTTTCTGGGCGAGCGGGTGGCGCGGATCGATCTTGTCTCCCCCGCCGCGCCGCTCCAGCTGGGTGACTTTCTGGGCGGGATGGCAGGCGCGCCCGTGTTCCGCGCGGCACTGGCGGGGCGCTGGCCCTTTGCCGCGCTGACGCTGGTGCAGGCGCAAGTTGCGCGGCTGGCAGCGCAAAAGATGGCCGGCGCGCTGATGGCCAAAGCCAAGGGAGAGGACCGCGCGCTCGCCGCCGATCCGCGCTTCATCGCCGCCCTCGCGCAGTCGCTGCGCCACAGCCTGCTGGAGCAGCGCGATTCCTATCAGGCCGAAATCCGCGCCTATGTCGGCGACTGGCGCGCCGATCTCGCGCTCATGCATCAGCCTGTGCGCATCTGGCAGGGGAGCGCGGACGACTGGACCCCGCCCGCCATGGCCGAGGCGCTGGCCGCCGCCCTGCCGACCCGTCCGCAGGTGACGATGCTGCCCGGCTGCTCGCACTTCTCGGCGCTGCGCCACTACCTGAGCGAACGCGCGGCCTGAGCCGTGCCCTCGTCGAACCGCAAGATCGGTCGGGCGCGCTTGCTCTGGCTCTCGTAACCCTCCCCTGCCACGGAGGATGGAAATGAACGAGGCAGCCGCCGAAAACTACCGCAAGCGCATGGCGCGGGTGCTGGATCATATCGACCGGCACCCCGACGGCGACCTGCGGCTGGAGGCACTTGCCGGGGTGGCTGCGTTCAGCAAGTTTCATTTCCATCGCCAGTTCGCCGCCAGCTTCGGCATCTCGGTGCAAGCCTATGTGAACCTCTCGCGCCTCAAGCGCGCGGCGTTCCAGCTTGGCTGCCGCACCGAGATGACGGTGATCGCGGTGGCGTTGGAGGCGGGGTATCAAACCCCGGACTCCTTCGCGCGGAGCTTCCGTAAGGCCTTCGGGGTGAGCCCGTCGGCCTTTCGCAAGAACCCGGACTGGAGCGCGTGGCACGCGGCGATCCTGCCGCAGACACAAGCAAGGAAACATGCCATGACGCTATATACTTCCGATCAGGTCGACATCGTCGATGTCGCCGCCACTCCGGTTCTCACCCTGCGCCACGATGGCCCGCCGCATATGCTCAGCGCCAGCATCGGGCGCTTCATCGCCTGGCGCAAAGCGAATGGCGCGGGGCCGCAGCGCACCCGCACCTTCACCATCTTCCACGCGGATGGCGAGGGTGAGCCGCAGGTCGAGCTTGCCTGCTCGCGCCTCCCCGGCCTCGCCCTCGAAGAGGGAATGGGCGAGGCCACCATCCCCGCCGGACGCTGCGCCCGCTTGCAGCTCATCGGCCCGGGTGACGATCTCAAGGACCCCGCCAATTGGCTCTACCGGGAATGGCTCCCCGCGAGCGGCGAGGCCTTGCGCGATTTCCCGCTGTTCTGCGAGCGGAGCAATTTCGGCCCCGGCATCCCGGAGGGCGAGATGGTGACCGATCTCTACCTGCCTCTGGCCTAAGCGGGCGGCCGGGATTAGGCGGGGGCGATGTCTATTTCCATCGTCCTCGTCCAGCCCGAGATCCCCGGCAACACCGGTTCGGTAGGGCGCACCTGCGTGGCGCTCGATATGGAGCTGATCCTGATCCACCCGCTCGGGTTCGAGATCACTGACACGCGGGTCAAACGCGCGGGGCTCGATTACTGGCCGCATGTGCGTCTGACCGAATATGCCAGCTGGGACGCCTTCATCGAAGCCCGCGCTCCGCGACCCGATCAGCTGTTCCTGTTCGAGGAATTCGGCGCGCGTTCTTTCTACGATCCGGACTATCCGGACGACGCCATGCTGGTGTTCGGGAAGGAGACCACGGGCATCCCCAAACCGATCGTCGAGCGCCACGCCGACCGGCTGGTCAAACTGCCGATGCGTTCGGAGGTGATCCGGTCATTGAACCTCGCCAACACGGTGACGGCGGCGGCCTATCAGGCGCTCAGAGGCAAAATCTAGAGGCGGCGGCGGCCGACCAGCAGACCCTTGGTGCCCGCGCCTTCGTAGCTGAAGGTAAAGTCGGGCCAGGCCTTCTTCCAGCGTTGCGCCACGTAACGCTCTCCCGGGCGCGCCGCGTCGTCGAGCAGCACCGTGCCGCCCGGTGCGATCAGCGGGAACAGGCGCTCGGCCATGCCGCGTGCGAAGGGGTGGACAGCCCAGGGCGGCCCGTCGATCACGAGGAGGTCGATCGATCCCGGCACTTCGGTCAGCGCATACCACAGCCCTGGCCAGCGCACATCGCGCTGCACCAACGGGGCATGGTGGAAGGCGGCGGCAAGATCATGCTCGGCCAGCCAATCGTCCATCGCCGCCACAAACGGCGCGTGGCCATCATAGGAATGGAGCCGTCCGCCGCCGTTCTGCGCGAGCGCCTGCGCAATCACCAGCGATGTCGCGCCCGAACCCAGCTCGACGACGTTGGCGGGCTGCGCGGTCTCGATCTCGTCGACGATGCGGTGGAGGAGATAAGTGTCGGCCTTCCAGCTGCCGAGATGCGGCAGCGCGTCCGCCTCCAGCCCGAGCCGCGCCAGTAGCGCCGCCTTTTGCGCCTGCGTGCCGCCATAGAGGCTGCGCAGCAGCCACGGCCATTGGACCGCGCCGAATGCGATCTGGAACATCCGCTCGCCGCGCGTGCAGCGCACATCGGTGGCGCTCTCGCCGGGCTTGGCGAGCAGCCCCGTCAGCAATTTCGTGGTCATGGGACGTGTTCTCGGCAAAGGGAGGGTCTAGCGCCGTCATGGGCGCGCCCGCGCGAATGGGCAACGGGCGATTGCCCGTGCCTGAACTTTGGTTCTGCGGAAATGACGTCTGCGGCAAGCCGACGCAAAGGCCCGCTGTATCGCCTGTGAGGCACTCAGAGGGAGATCAGCCTGACGACGCAGCGCGTGGTCTTACTCCAGCCCCAGCGCGCGCAGGTTCATCGTCGCCGCGTTGTAGCTGGCTTCGGCCAGTCGTCCGGCCAGTTCGGCGCGAATGGCGCTGACCTGGGCGTTGGCGGCGGTTTCCTCGCGTGCGTTGACGAGGAAGAATTCCCCCGCGCCCAGCCGGAACCGGGTGCGTTCGGCCTGCACCATCTGGTTGGCCTGCTTGACCTCGGCCTCCGCGAGATCCGACAGCTTCAGCGCGGCCGAGAGGTTGGCGAGGATATTGCCGACTTCGGTGGTGATCTGGTCGGCAATGCGGCGCTGGCGCAGCTCGGTCTCGCGCAGTTCGGCCTCGGCACGCTGCACTGCGCCGCGCGCGGTCCGGCGCTGCAAGGGGACCGAGAAGGTCAGGCCCACCACGGCATCGGTCGAATCAAACCCCGGCCCGCCCGGCCCGAGCTGGCCGAAATCGCGCGACAGCTCGACGCTCGCATCGAGCGAGGGTTGCAGGTCATTCTGCCGCAGCGCGACCTTGTTGTTCGCGCGTTCGAGCGCGAGCTTGAAGGTCTGGAGCTCCGGCCGGCTCTGGATAATCTCGCTCGTCGGGGTGGCAGCAAGCTGTTCGGCCGGGGCGATGCTTTTCATGCGCGCGAGATCGGGCAGCATCTCGCGGGTGGGGACAACCATCTGGCCGTCCGATCCGCGCAGGTAATAGCCTAGGCTGTTGGAGGCGGTCGCAAAATTGCGCTTGGCCTCTTCCAGCAGCGCGCGGCGTTTGAGCAGGTTCAGCTCATTCTCGGTCAGCGCGATGCGGGCGCGCGCGCCTTCGTTGACTTCGCGGGTCAAGCCGATCTGGCGGGCCTCGGCGATTTCGAGCAGTTCCTCGAAGACGCGGATTTCCTCGCCTGCGCCGACCCAGCGCCAATAAGCGCGCAGCGCTTCGTGCTGGACGTTGAGCTGCACCAGCAGCACATCCAGCCGCGCCTGACTGGCCGCGAGGCGGGTGTCCTCGATCGCGAAGCGGCGGCTGTCGATATCGCGGTTGCGCAGCAACGAGAACAGCGCACCGACCTTCGCCTCGCCCAGCGCGTTGGTGTAGTTATAGTTCTCGTAAGTCGGGAAGTCCCCGTCCGAAACGCGGTACGATCCGAACACTTCGGCGCCATAAGGGCGCAGGGCCTGGCGCGCTTCGACCTTGCCGTAGCCGCCCGAATAGAAGCCGGTCAGGCGATCATAATATTCGCCCTTCAGCATCAGGTCGAAGGCGCCATCGGCGGATAGCTGGTCCGAACGGGCGGCGGCCTCACGCTCGAAAGCTTCGAGGATCGAGGGGAAGGTGAGCGCGGAGGACCGCAGCACCTCGTCAGGCAGGAGCGGCCCGGTTTTCAGGGCAACGTCGAGCGGATCGCCGACCGGGGCAATATCCTGCGCCGCGAGCGGTGCCAGCGGGGCAAGCGCCAGCGCCGCTGCGGTGCCAAGCAGCGCGCCCAGCCGCAGGAAGGCAAGACTTCGCGGCATCGTCAGTTCGCCGAATCCGCGCTCGCCGCCGCCGTCAGCTCGGGCGGGAAATTGTTGAGCTGACGCCAGATTTCGTAGCCGACCGGCACCGTCTCCAGCAGCACCCAGGCCTGTACCGCCGCGCCGAAGCGGACATAGCGTTCCTCGGGCCAGGCCTGTCCGTCGCTACGGTCCTCGGCGATCAGCACGCGGAAGCGGCCATTGACCTGCGCCGACTGGTCGACCGTGATGACGCGGCCGCCGAATGTCCCGATCGCTTTCGAGGGCCAGCCGGAAAACTGCACGGCGGGCCAGCCTTCGAACTGGATGCGGGTCAGGTCGCCCGGACGGACCAGCGCGACATCGCGCCCGTCGATGAAGATCTCCACCACGCGCACCGCATTGTCGGGCACGAAGGTCGCAAGCACATCGCCGGCATTGATATAGGTCGCCGCGTCACCCGCATTGAGGCTCTGGATAAAGCCATCGCGGGGCGCGCGGACGATCTGCACCGACTGGCGCGAGATATTCACGTCGGCACGGTTCAGCTCGGCCTCGGCTGCGGCGACGCTGCCTTGCATCTCGGCGACCTTGATCTGCGCCAATTCGTAATCGCGCCGCGCGGCGAGCCCCGCCTCGAACAATTCGCGCGAGCGGCGGACATCGATCTCGGCCGTGGCCAGAGCGGATTTTGCGGCCTGCAATTGCAATTCGACCTGGCGGCGTTCGGACTGGAGGCGTTCGATCAGCTGCGGGTCGATGTCGGCGATGCGGACGATCGGATCGCCCTTTTTCACCGAGCTGCCATCGCGCACGTACCATTCCTCGATCCGGCCGGGCACCAGCGCGTTGATATCCTGCTTGCGCTCGTTCGGGCTGAGCGTGGTCACGACCCCGCGGCCCGATGTGGTCTGCACCCAGGGCACATAGATCAGGAAGGCGATCACGATCACGATCGCCGCCAGCAGCATGAAGAACACCGCCCGCATCACCCGCGGCGTCTTGATCGACGCGAGCGTGGTGAAGTGCGCCATGTCTTGCTTGGGTATCGCCATGGTCAAGCCCCTCCCTTGCTGAATGGTGCGCCCGGCGGCGGGGCAGGGTGGCGGATCGCCTCGTGGAAATCCTCGAAGCTGGCAAAGCTGCGCTGCCGGTTTGCTTCAAGGTACAGGAAACGGTCGAAGCCGAGATCGATGCGGCGGTTCGAGAAATAGATCACGGTCGAATAGGCCTGTGCGCGCAGTTCGGTCACTGCGCGTTCGATGGGTTCGGGATCGAGCAGGTCGAACAGGCGGCTGAGCACCAGAATGCGCGGCTGTTCGAGCAGCGCGTTGGCGAGCTTCAACTGCTGAAGCTCCACCGCCGAGAGCGGATAGCCGGTCGATGCAAGCGGGGTGTCGAGGCCCTTTTCCAGCTTGGCGATGGTGTCCGCCAGCCCCACCGTTTCCAGCGCGGAGATCATCCGCTGCGGTGCGGCTTCCGGGCAGGACAGGGCGAGATATTCGCGGATCGTCATCTCGACGATGCTCGGCCGGTCGAGCACCTGCACGTTCTTGCGCAGGTGGTGTGCTTCGATCGCCTTCATGTCGATCCCGCCCAGCGTTGCGATCCCGCCCTGCGGCAGGACGTGCATCTTGAGCAGGTTGGTGAACAACCGCTGCACCCCGTGCTGGCTGGCTGCGGCCATGATGATCGCGCCGCTGGGGATTTCCAGATCGAACTGCGCGTCCTCGTCCCGCGCGCGGCCGCGCACGCCTTTCATCACGATGGTGTGATCCGGCCCGTCGAGCGGATCGGCCCCCTTGGGCTGTTCCTGCTCGACATCGTAGAACTGCGAGATTTCCTCAACCGCGGCGAACAGGTCGTAGAAATAGCCGAGATAGCTGCCGAGCTGCGCCACGCCGAAGAACGCCGCCGACAGCACCAGTTCGGCCGCGACCAGCTGGCCGAGGGTGAGCTGGTTCTGGATCACCAGCCATCCGCCAAGGCCGAGCAGCGCGGCGCTGGCCGCGGCATACATCAGCAGGAAGGCGATGGTCTGCGAGAACAGATGGCGGAAATGCCGCTTGCGCTCGTTGATGTAGATGCGGGTGTGATCGTCGGTCTTGTCGAGCGCGTAGTCGATCCGGCGCTGCGACTTGAAGAAGCCGTTGGAGCCGCCGATGGTCTGAAGCCAGGCGGCGGTCGCGTGCTTGGCATGGCTGAGATCGACCCCGGTGCGCAGCGCGCGGCTGCCCCAGCTGAGCCACACCACCCAGATCAGCGCGATCATGACCAGCGTGAAGCCGAGGAAATAGGGGTGGTAGAGCGAGACCAGCACAAACCCGACCGCAATCTGCAACAGGGTGGTGAAGCCGCCGATGAACAGGATCGGGATCGCGGTCTGCACATAGACCACGTCGAAATAGCGGTTGAACAGCGGGCTTTTTTTCTGGTCGCCGAAGAACGGGTTCTGGGCATAGACCGAGATCAGCGACATCTCCGCCACCATGCGTGCGTAAAAACGCCGCGCGAACAGCTCAAGCAGGTGGACGCGCAAGGCGTAGAGCATGCTGGAAATGACCAGCAGGCCGAACAGGGTGAGCGACAGCATGACCAACGGCGCGGTCAGCGCGGTGTTGGCGATGGTGTTGATCAGCATCTGCACCGAAATCGGCGTCGCCAGCGAAAGCAGGCTGATGCCGATGCCATAGACGGCAGCGAGCCAGTAGAAATTCGCTTCGGGCTTCAGGATGTCAAAGAAAATCCTGAAGAATTTTACCAGCGAAATCTGTGACCCGTAACTTTGGCCTTCACCTGCCATGGCAGCCTTTCCGTCCGAAACCCGTGTTCATGCGCTCCGATGCCGGGCCAGATGGCGCGCGCCGGAACCTGTGTGCATCTATTGCAACATTTCCGCGCCGCAAGCGATCAATCATCGATCGGGCTTGCGGTTCCGGTATTTGCATTATGTTCAAGTTCTTGAATATATGCGTCTGTGTGACGCTTAGAGAGGTAATAAAATATCAAGCGCTCGATAGCGCTGAAAGCTTGCCCGTAGCTGAACCGCGGGCGATGAGGCGAGAGTAATGAGCGGACAGACTGCGATAAATGGGGACAAGCCTCCAGCGGCGGTGGTGCTGGTGGGGGGCGGACATGCCCATGTCGCGGTGCTGGCGGACTGGATCGCGGGCGGCATTCCGGCGGGCGCCCGGGCCGTGCTGCTGACGCCGGAGCGGCATCTGCGCTATTCCGGCATGGTTCCGGGCTGGCTGGCGGGGCAGCATGGCAGGGATGACGGGCTGGTCGATCTCGCTGCGCTCACCGTGCGGGCCGGAGTGGAGCTTGTGCTGGATCGCTGCACGGCGCTGGACCCCGAAGCCCGCGAGGTGCGGACGGCGAGTGGCCGCGCAATCGCATTCGACATCGCCTCTTTCGATACCGGCGGCGCGGCGCGGGGCGCGGCGCTGCTGGGGGATGACCCGCGCCTGATCGATATTCGCCCGATTGGCGCGTTTGTTGACCACACTGCCGCGCTTCCGACGCTTGGTCGGGTGGTGGTGGCCGGCGGCGGCGCGGGGGGCGTGGAGCTGGCCTTCGGCCTGCGCAACCGCGCCGGTGCCAGCCCGCCGCCCGAGGTGCTGCTGGTTACCGGCGATGAAGGCGTGCTGCCCGGCTTCGCTGACTCCGTACGGCGCAAGGTGACACGGGCGCTGGCGCGGCAAGGGATCGCGGTGATCGCAGCGAGCGCCCGGTTCGAGGGCGGCGCTATCACGGCAGGCGGACAATCGCTCGAACCTGCGGATTGCATCATCGCCGCCACCGGCAGCGCCGCGCCCGGCTGGGTGCAGGTGAGCGGCATCGCCACCGATGCGTCCGGGTTCATCGCGGTGGACGCGCACCAACGCTCCACATCGCACCCGCACATCTTTGCGGCAGGCGACGTTGCCGCGCGCACCGACCGCCCGCTCGCCCATTCCGGCGTTCATGCGGTGTTTGCCGGGCCGGTGCTTGCCGCCAACCTGCGCAGCCTGCTGGCGGGAGAGCCGCCGCGCGCGACCTACCGTCCGCGCCGGCACAGCCTTTATCTGATGAACACGGGCGACGGCTCCGCGATTGCCAGCTACGGACCGCTCTTTGCCGAGGGGCGATGGGTGCTTGCCCTCAAGCACCGGATCGACAAAGGCTGGATCGCCAAATACGCTGCCCTCGCTCGCGCGTTGTAACCATCCGGCATCGGACCACGAATGCCGCCCAAAAGGGTCATTCTTTTCCGTGAAAAAGCTTGCCATTCTCGCCGTGCTGGCCGCGCTCGTCGGTGCCTATTTTGCTTTCGACCTCGGACAATATCTGACGCTTGAAGGCATCAAGGCGCTATCCGCCGATCTGGCTGCTTTCCAGCAGCGCAATGCGATTGCTGTAATCGCCGGGTTTTTTGTCGCCTATGTGGTGGTGACCGGCGCTTCGCTGCCGGGTGCGGCGATCATGACGCTGGCGGCAGGCGCCTTGTTCGGTTTGGTGGGCGGCACCATTATCGTATCCTTCGCCTCGACATTGGGCGCGACGCTGGCCTTCCTCTCCTCGCGCTACGTGCTGCGGGATTCGATTGAGGCGCGCTTTGGCGAGCGGCTGAAGGCGATCAATGCCGGGGTTGAGCGGGACGGGGCATTCTACCTGTTCACCTTGCGGATGATCCCGGCCTTTCCCTTTTTCGTGGTCAATCTGGTGATGGGCCTGACCCGCATCCGCACGCTGACCTATGCCTGGGTGAGCCAGATCGGCATGCTGCTGGGCACGATCGTCTATGTGAACGCGGGCACGCAGCTCGCGCAGATCGACAGCCTGTCCGGGATTGCCACGCCGGGGGTGCTGGGGAGCTTTGTGCTGCTGGGCATCGTGCCATGGCTGGCCAAGGGCATCATCGGCGCGCTTCAGCGCCGGAAAGTTTACGCGGGGTTTGTTCGTCCCAAAAAATTCGACCGCAATCTGGTGGTGATCGGCGCGGGCTCGGCGGGTCTCGTCTCGGCGCTGATCGGGGCAACGGTGAAGGCCAAGGTGACACTGGTCGAGGCGCACGAAATGGGCGGCGATTGCCTCAACACGGGCTGCGTGCCCTCGAAAGCGATCATCAAGAGCGCCAAGGTCGCCGCGATGATGCGCCATGCCGACCGCTTTGGCCTGACGCCTTGTGAACCCGAGGTGCCGTTCAAGGCGGTGATCGCCCGCGTCATGGGCGCGATCAAGACGATCGAGCCGCATGACAGCGTGGAACGCTACACCGGCCTCGGCGTCGATGTGGTCAAGGGCTATGCGAAGATCATCGACCCCTGGACGGTCGAGATCGCGCGGAACGACGGTGGCACGCAGCGGCTGACTACGCGCAGCATCATCATTGCCAGCGGGGCGGAACCGGTGGTGCCGCCGATCCAGGGGATCGAAGACTCCGGCTACCTCACCAGCGAGACGATGTGGAACGCCTTTGCCGCAATGGACACAGCCCCGGCGCGGGTGGCGGTGCTGGGCGGCGGGCCGATCGGGTGCGAGTTGAGTCAGGCACTTGCACGGCTCGGCTCGAAAGTGACTCAAGTCGAGATGGCGGACTCACTGCTCGGGCGCGAGGATGCCGACGTTTCGGCACTCGCCCGCGAGGTGCTGGAGGCAGACGGCGTGCGCGTGCTGACCGGGCACAAGGCGGTGCGGATCGAAGGCGGCACGCTGATCGCCGAACATGGCGGAACCGAGGTGCAGGTGCCCTTCGACGCGCTGATCGTCGCCATCGGGCGCAAGGCGCGGCTGACCGGCTTCGGGCTGGAGGATATCGGCGTCGACACCGCCAAGACGGTCGTCACCGACGAATTCCTCGCCACGAAGTTCCCCAATATCTTTGCCGCAGGCGACGTCGCGGGGCCATACCAGTTCACCCACACCGCCAGCCATCAGGCGTGGTATGCGAGCGTCAACGCGCTGTTCGGCACCTTCCGCAAGTTCAAGGCCGATTACCACGTGATCCCCGCCGTCACCTTCCTCGATCCCGAAGTCGCGCGCGTCGGCCTCAACGAGCGCGAGGCGGCGGAGCAGGGCATCGCGGTGGAGGTGACTCGCTATGACCTCGACGATCTCGACCGCGCGATTGCCGAGAGCGAGACCAAGGGCTTCGTCAAGGTGCTCACCCCGGCGGGCGGCAAGGACAAGGTTCTGGGCGCGACCATCGTCGGCGCGCATGCGGGCGAATTGCTGGCCGAATATGTGCTGGCGATGAAGCACGGGATCGGGCTCAACAAGATCCTCGGGACGATCCACGCCTATCCGACGATGGTGGAAGCCAACAAGTTTGCGGC
This sequence comes from Porphyrobacter sp. ULC335, assembly GCF_025917005.1. Lineage (NCBI taxonomy): Bacteria > Pseudomonadati > Pseudomonadota > Alphaproteobacteria > Sphingomonadales > Erythrobacteraceae > Porphyrobacter > Porphyrobacter sp. ULC335. Next base: position 3,350,951 of record NZ_CP078091.1, on the reverse strand, counting down.
CGGCAATTGGAAGAAGGCACACAAGCCGGAAGCCCTGCTCAAGTGGGTCGAGCGTTACCACGCATGGCGGCGGGGCTGACGAGGTGGAATTGTTCGATCAACTGCGCGGGCTGATCGGCATCGCGGTGCTGCTGGGCCTCGCGTGGAGCCTCAGCGAAAACCGCCGCGGCCATCCCGGCTGGCGCTGGATCGCCGGTGCGCTGGCCATGCAGGGCCTGCTCGCCGTGCTGATCGTGCGCGTGCCGGTCGTCTGGGAGGCGGTCGGCCTGGTCAATAATGCGGTCAGCGCGGTCGAGGCGGCGACGCTCAAGGGCTCGTCCTACATGTTCGGCTATCTCGGCGGGGCAGAGCTGCCCTTTGCCCTGAAGGAAGGCGCGCAGCCGCCGCTGGTGATCGCCTTCCAGATCCTGCCGCTGGTGATCGTCTTCTCCGCATTGGCCGCCTTGCTGTGGCATTGGGGCGTGCTGCGCTGGATGGTGAACGGGTTGAGCTTCCTGCTGCGCCGTTCGCTCGGCGTCTCCGGGGTTGTTGGCCTGTCGGGCGGGGCGAGCGTGTTCCTCGGCGTGGTCGAAGCGCCGCTGGTGACCCGCGCCTATTTCGCCAAGGTGAGCCGCAGCGAGCTGTTCCAGATCATGACGCTGACGATGGCGACCATCTCGGGCGCGATCCTGATCCTCTACGCGACCACCTTGCGCGCCGTCGTGCCGGATGCCGTGGGGCACATGATCTCCGCCTCGCTGATCTCGCTCCCCGCCGCGCTGCTGATTGCGCGCCTGATGGTGCCCGCTGCCGCCGATGATACCGCGACCGAGGTCGAGAAAGAGGATCCGGGCCTCCGCTACGAAAGCAGCATCGATGCTATCGTCAAAGGCACGATGGACGGGATGCAGCTGTTCCTCGCGGTTATTGCAGTGATCATCACCGTCTTCGCTCTGGTCGCGCTGGTCGACATGGCGCTGGCGCTGCTGCCCTTTGTCGATGGCGATCCGCTGAGCCTCAAGCGCCTGCTCGGCTGGGCCCTCGCGCCGTTCATGTGGCTGCTCGGGGTGCCCTGGGCAGAGGCGCAGGCGGCGGGCGGGCTGATGGGCACCAAGGCGGTGCTCAACGAATATGTCGCCTATCTCGAACTGGCGGCGCTGCCCGCCGGAACACTTGGGCCGCGCGCGACGCTGATCGTCACCTATGCGCTATGCGGGGTGGCGAACCTTGCCAGCGTCGGGCTGCTCGTGTCGACCATCGGTACCCTATGCCCCGAACGCCGCGCCGAGGCTGCGGCGCTGGGAATGAAAAGCTGGATCAGCGGCAACCTTGCCAGCGCGATGACGGGGGCGTGGATCGGGCTGGTCACCTATGCTTGATGCCAAGCTTCGCCCGCTGATCGATCCGCCGCTCAACCGCGCGGGCGCCGTGCTGGCTGGCCTCGGCGTCACCGCCAACGGATTGACCTTCACCGGCCTCGCATTGGGCCTTGGCGGAGCGGCCGCGATTGCGCTGGGCCACGTGGGCTGGGGCCTCGCGCTCATTATCGCCAACCGGCTGGCGGACGGCCTTGACGGGGCGGTCGCGCGCGCAAGAGGCCCGAGTGACCTCGGCGGCTATTTCGATATCGTCGCCGATTTCGCCTTCTACGTCAGCGTGCCGCTCGGCTTCGGCATCCTGAGCGCTGCCAACACCTTGCCCGCGCTGGTGCTGGTTGCCAGCTTCGTGCTGACCGGCGTGAGCTTCCTCGCCTTCGCCGTGATCGCCGCCAAACGCGGGGACGAGACAGAGGCGCATGGCAGGAAAAGCTTCTTCTATTCCACCGGCCTTGCCGAAGGGGCAGAGACCATCGCGGTGTTCATCGCCATGTGCCTTGCGCCCGCGTGGTTCGGGGTGCTTGCTTACAGCTTTGCCGCGCTTTGCGTGCTGACCGTATTCCAGCGCAGCGCAATGGCGGCGTCGGCGTTCCGCGATTAGCGATTAGCGAGCTGCCGCGCCCAGCAGCGTTTCGGTGCGGGCGCGCAGGTCGATGATGCGGGCGGTGTTGGCGCCAAGATCGCTGACGCCCACACGGCTCGCCGAACGGAAGTCGATCTGCGCATCGCCGACGCGGGCGACGACATCGTCCTTGAAGCCGAACCAGAAGGTCTCGGCCGTGCCCTCGACTGTGCCGGTAACGTCGTCCGAACGAATGTCGGTGAGGCCCATTGCCCCCATCGCTGCGGCCACCGCAGCAACGCCTTCAGCCTTGCTTGCGCCGCCCAGCGGCAGCGGGGCAGGGCGATCGGAACGGGCGGTGATGATCTGCGCGTGGCTCTTCACCGCCAGCTCGGGCGAAACGCCGGCCTTCTGGTAAAGCGCGATCTGCCCAAGCGGAGTTTGGTAATCGGCCAGCGGATTCGCGCCCGCGGCCTCGCGCGCTGCCAGCGTATCGGCCGTGAAGGCAGGAGGATTGCCGGTGTCGGTGGCAATATCGTGGATCGGATTCTCGCCCGCCTTGCCGCCCGCGGCCATGAACACCGCCAGCGCCGCTGCCGGTAGCAGCAGGCCGATGATCCCCACCGCCACCAGCGCATTGCTGCGCGGCTTGGCGCGCGCGGCGAGAATCAGCGACACCAGCGCGGCCAGCGCGGTGATCCCCAGCACAACCATCCCGCCAGTGAAGGTCAGCGCCATCAGCCCCACCTTCCAGTCCCAGATGCCGAATTTCGTGCCGAGCGCGGCAATGCCGAAATAGACCGGGAGAAACGCCAGCAGGGCGAGGACGAGCTTGGTGTGCTTGGGCAGATTTGTCATGCCCGCGACCATAGCGCCCCTTCGCGGCATGGCAATCTTTGCGCGGCGAGTGGAAACCCATCGCAGGCTTGCGCGTTCATACTTCACGGCACCTGGGGAGAGGGGCGAAACTTGCGTGAAGTCCCGCTTTCCATGCCCGAAAATCTGGTTTATGGCCCGCAGGGATGCGGGAGGAACTTAAAAGTGTTCAGAGGACAAACGACCATGAAGCGTAATTTCCTGATGGGCGCGGCCGCGCTGGCGAGCCTTGCTACTCTTTCGGCTTGTGGCGGCGGCAACAATGCCCAAGCCCCGGCTGCGACCGAAACCGAAGCGGCTGCTCCGGTTGAAACCCCGGCTGCTGCCGACACCCCGGCTGCTGCTGCTGCCGACGGTGCCAAGCTTGAATATGCCAGCTTCACCGGCGATGCCGCAGCGGGCGAAAAGGTGTTCGCGGCTTGCCGCACCTGCCACGTGTTCGACGAAGGTGTGAACCGCGTCGGCCCGTCGCTGCACAAGGTCGTCGGCCGCAGCGCCGGTTCGGTCGCTGGCTTCAGCTATTCGGACGCCAACAAGAACAGCGGCATCACCTGGACGCCGCAGGTTCTGTTCGAATACCTCAAGGACCCGAAGGCTTACGTCCCGGGCACCAAGATGGCCTTCCCGGGCGTCAAGGATGACCAGAAGCGCGCCGATCTGGTGGCCTATCTGGAAGCCCAGTCGAAGTAATTCGGCAGGCCTCAGGGCAAAGAAAAACGGGCGGTGCAGCATGGCTGCGCCGCCCTTTTTCGTGGCCGGACTGCGGGACGGTCAGGCCGCCAGCAGGCTCGGGTCGGCAGGGCAGTGCAGGCGCAGGTAATCCTCGTGCGTCGGCAGTGATCCGACCGCACGGGTGATCAGCGTGCGCAGATTGGCGAGGAATTCGGCGAGCTGTGCAGGCGCGATCTGATCGGCCATCGGATCGTAATCGGCTGGCATGATCCCCTGACCGAGCATCACCTGCACCCAACTCGCATCGCGGAACAGATCGTCGACATCGCGCCCGATGCGGCCCGACGCGGCAAACAGCGCCAGCTTGTGCGTGAGGCTGTCGGGCACCTCCATGTTCTTGCAGTAGCGCCAGAACTCCGAATCCTCCCGCTCGGTCTGGTGGTAGTGGAGGACCAGGAAATCACGGATCTGCACGAATTCGTCCGCGCATCGCCGGTTGTATTCATCGCGCATTGCCGATGCATCGCCCGCGCGCGGGAAGAGCTGGATCAGCCGGCTGACATGCGACTGGATCAGGTGGATGCTGGTCGATTCGAGCGGTTCGAGGAAGCCGCTTGAAAGCCCGATTGCCGCGCAGTTGTGCGCCCAGAAGGTCTCGCGCCGTCCGGTGGTGAAGCGGATCGGGCGCGGGTCGGCCAGTGCCTTGGTATCAAGCCCCGCGAGCAGAGTGTCCGCCGCCGCCTCGTCGCTCTTGAAGCCGCTCGAATAGACATGGCCGTTGCCGGTGCGATGCTGCAGCGGGATGCGCCACTGCCAGCCCACGTCCTTCGCGGTGGCGCGGGTATAGGGCACCAGCGTCGGCAGCCGCTCGCTCGGCACCGCCAGCGCGCGGTCACAGGGGAGCCACTTGGACCAGTCCTGATAGCCGACCCCCAACGTCTCGCCGAGCAGCAGTGAGCGGAAGCCCGTGCAGTCGATGAAGAAATCGCCCGCGACCTGTGTGCCACCCTTCAGCGTGATCGCGGTGATATCGCCGCTTTCCCCGTCACGCGCGACGCTCTCGACAATGCCCTCGGTGCGGGTCACGCCGCGCCCCTCGGCATAGTCGCGCAGGAACAGGGCGTATCGGCTCGCGTCGAAGTGGTAGGCATAGGCGAGGCCCGTCATCGCGGTGTTGCCCACCCGGTCCATCTTGCCGAACCGCGCCTGATCCGCCGCCATCTGGTGCAGCGAATAGTCCCACAGCCCCTTGGCCTGCGGGCTGCTGCCCGCGCTGCGCCGCCAATAGTGGTGGAAGGCGACATTGCCGAGGTTCATCCCCGTATCGCCGAAGGTGTGGAGATAGCTGCTGCCCTTGCGCCCCCAGTCGACAAACTCGATCCCCAGTTTGAAGGTGCCCGAAGTCGCCCGCAGAAAGGCGTTCTCGTCGAGGCCGAGGATGCCGTTGAGACGGATGATCTGCGGGATCGTGGCCTCACCCACGCCGACCGTGCCGATCGCCTCGCTCTCGACCAGTTCGATGGTCAGCCGTTCGCCAAGCAGCCGGGCGAAGGCGGCAGCGGTGATCCATCCCGCGGTGCCCCCGCCGACGATCACGAGCTTTTTCACTTCAGGTCTGTCCATTTCCCGTCCCCTGTCGCCGCTCAGCCCTGAACCGGGCGGAAGAAGGCGTTGATGGTCAGCCGGCCCTCGCGCGGGTCGGCACTCAGCGGTGCGGCGTTGTCGATCACCCCGCTGTGAAGCATGTTGCCGCGGTAGAATACCGCGCGGTTGAATGTCCCTTCCGCCACATGGATGCGCTCGAAATGCGGCGCGCCATCGGTGGGGTAGGCGGCGGGCGGCAGGCCGGTCCGCCCATAATCGGCCTGCACCGCTGCGGCATAGCGCGGGTAGGTCTCTGCCGTCAGCGACTCGAGCCCGGTCGAGCGGTGGCGGAAGAAGGCCGTCCCCCCATGTGCGGCGCTGTTGAGGTACAGCATCATGGCGATCTGCTGCGGATCGGTGCCGTCGACATGCGGCAGGCGCTGGATCGGCGCGAGGTCTGCGGGCGCGGTCGTCACCAGCGAATACCACGCCTGCATCGCCCAGCCGCGCGGCGCTGCGCCAAACCACTGATCAAGCAGCGGCGAGAGCTGCGCAAGCCACGCATCGCAAACCGTTGGATCGAGCGCCGCGCGGACGCCCGGATATTGCGGTGTGATCTTTGCAAAATTTTGCAAAACAGCTTGTGCAATGGCGTGATCTGGCGTCCCGAGAAAATTGGGTATGCTCACAAGTTTCTGATTTAAAGACGGAAATTCTTCCTCAGCTATATTTGCAAGCGAGATTCTCCATCCGGCGGGGGGCGCTCGATGGGCGGAGGTGGGCAAAGTGGCCATGCCGGGGAGCCTAACAAACTCGGGCAGGCACTCCAAGGGCAATGGTTAAGTGTCTGTAAGATAAATTAAATATGTCGGATCGACAGGGTTTGGCGAGGTCGAGCCGCACGATGTCATGCGGGAAGCGTCATGCTGCATTGCGGCATGATCGGAAACTGTGTCAATCGGGCAACATTTGCATGCCGGGCGACATGTCTGCGGCGGCGTAAGCTCCATTCGCTACGAGTTAAACACTTGAAAAACAGTACGTCTACAAGATTTTTGGGCCCCCGTCATCGTTCTGCCATTTGACGATTTACCTGAGGTTCAGCTTGGGCTATGAAAAAAACTGCAAAAGCGGTCGTTCAAGGGCGCTTGCGGGAGGGGACTTCTGATGAAAATGAACGGGATCAATGCAAGCGCGCGCCTGCTGTGCGGGGCCGCAACCTTTCTGGCGCTGACGGCAACCGGCGTGCCGGTGCTGGCGCAAGAGACGGACGAACAGGCGGCCGCCGCTGTCGAGGGCGAAGGCGAGGACGCAATCGTCGTCACCGGCATCCGCGGCTCGATCCAGTCCTCGCTGGATGCGAAGCGCCAGGCCACTTCGATCGTCGAGGTGATCACCTCCGAAGACCTTGGCCTGCTTCCCGACCTTTCGATCGCAGATACGCTTGCCCGCCTGCCCGGCGTCACCGCCCAGCGCGTGCGCGGCCGTTCGCAGTCGGTCTCGATCCGCGGCCTCGGCCCGGACTTCTCGCTCGCGCTGCTTAACGGCCGCGAAGTCGTTTCGGCCGGCAACAACCGCGGGATCGAGTTCGACCAGTTCCCGTCGGAACTGATCGGCACCGGCGTGGTCTACAAGACCGGTGACGCGCAGCTTGCCGCCATCGGCATCGCCGGCGCGGTCGACCTGCGCACCATCAAGCCGCTCGATTCCAAGAAGCGCCAGATCACGGTTTCGGGCACCTACACGCTCAACGACAATGGCTCGCTCAACCCCGATTTCGGCGCTGACGGCTATCGCTTCTTCGCCAGCTACATCGACCAGAATGCCGATGGCACCATCGGCTGGTCGCTCGGCGCGACGATGCAGTCGATCCCGACCCAGATCATCCAGCGCGAGCTGAAGACCAATAATGGCCAGGTTACCCGCACCGTCACCCCGGGCGGCACCGTGTTCCCGCGCGATAACCCGCGTCAGGGTGTGCAGAGTCGCGAGTTCAAGCGCACCTCGATTGCCGGTTCGCTTCAGTTCGAGCCGACCGACCGGTTCTCGCTGACGATCGACGGCTTCTACACGGGCACCGAAGATTCGGGCATCTTCCGCGGCACCGAAACCCCGATTGCTTCGTGGAGCACCAATGGCGGGGCGCAGGTCGGCGCCGTGACGGGTTCCGGCCCGTTTGCACAGAGCGCGACCTATACCAACGTCTTCCCGATCCTGCGGACCGACACCGAAGGCGCGGATTCCTCGATCTTCGCGGTGGGCGGCAACCTTGAGTGGAAGGCGACCGACAACCTCGGCTTCGTGCTCGATTACGGTTATTCGACGCTCGACCGCGACGATGTCGATTATGAATCCTATGCCGGCACCGGCCGCAACGGCACCGGCCCGGCCGACACGCTGACCTTCAACTTCAACCCGAACGGCGAATACAGCATCGACGGGCTGATTGATTACACCAACCCGGCCAACGTGCTGCTCACCGATCCGGGCGGGTGGGGCCAGGTCGGCTTCCTGCGCGAACCGGAAATCAATGACGAACTGCATCAGCTCCGCGCCGAAGCCTATTGGGAGTTCGATGGCGGCTTCATCGACCGCATCGTGGCAGGCTGGCTCTATACCGACCGCTCGAAGGACTTCGACAACAACGGAACCTTCCTGCGTCCGGGCACCGGCTTCGTGAACAGCTCGCGCGCGATCCCGTCGGACCTCATTATCGGCCAGACCAACACCAAGGGCATCGGGCAGGACATCATCGCCTATAATCCGGCAAGCCTGCTGACCAGTGGTGCCTACACGCTGCAGCGTGCCACCGACGATACCGAATGGCTCGTGGATGAGCAGGTGCACAACTTCTACATCCAGGCCAATATCGACGGCGATCTCGGCTCGGTGCCGGTGCGCGGCAATATCGGTCTGCGTTATGTCGATACCTCGCAAAGCTCGACCGGCACGATCAGTGGCGGCCGCGTGAACGAAGTCAACGCCAGCTACGACAACTGGCTGCCGAGCGTGAACCTTGGTTTCGAGGTCATGGAGGATACCTTCATCCGCCTCGCCTTTGCCAAGACCATCACCCGTGCCCGGCTCGATCAGCTGGCGGCGAACCAGAACATCAACGTCAATCCGCTGAGCTGTTCGGACACCAACGCCGACCAGATCCCGGATACGGTGATCGGCTTCAACCCGCCTGCGCTGGTGTGTTTCAACCTTAGCGGCGGCAACCCGACCTTGCAGCCGTACCGTTCGACGTCATTCGACATCTCGTTCGAAAAGTACTTCACGCCAGGTACGGCGATCATCGTTGCCGCCTTCCACAAGGATCTGTCGGACTGGGTCGTCAATCAGCCGACCGTGCTCGATCTGACCCAGCAGATCCAGAACGCGGGCTTCGGCTCCATCCTGACCACTGCGCCGCAACTCGCGGTCGGGGCGTTCGACGGGCCGGTCAACTTCTCGGATGGTTCGATCACCGGGATCGAAGGTACGGTGCGCGTCAATTTCGGCGACCTCGTCGATGTGCTTGACGGGTTCGGCGGCTTCTATTCGGTGACCTACTCGGACGCGACAATCGACCCCCCGGGCCAGACCCCGATTGCGATCCCGGGCTATTCGGACCTCACCTGGTCGAGCGACATCTTCTACGAAAAGAATGGCTTCCGTGCCAAGCTGGCTGCGCGCCATCGTGGTGCGTTCCTGTCGGAGGTTCCGAACTTTGCAGGCGGGCTCGAAGGGGCAAACTCGCAGAGCGAGACGATCCTCGATGCGCAGATCGGTTACACCTTCGAGAAGGAAGGCAGCTTCCTCAACGGGGTGCAGGTTCTTGCAGAAGTCTTCAACCTGACCAACGAACCCTTCGTGACCGAGAACGAGCTGTTCGACCGGGCTCCGGGATCCACGCCGGCCCCCCAGTCGCTCGGTGTTTCTTTCCCGAGCCGTCACGAGATCTACGGACGGACCTTCCAGTTCACGATCCGCAAGAGCTTCTGATAACGACGCCCTCGGGTCGCCCCAGGGTCTCAGGAAGGGCTCGCCAGCAATGGCGGGCCCTTTCCTTTTGGGGTGTGCTTGCGGCAGTTCGTGCGGGGCCTGCACGGGTTAGCCGGGGGTTAGACCCCCTCTAGACCCCTCTTAGACCCCCTTTAGCCCGATGTTTTGCGTGAAACATCGCCTTCGGGTGGTGGTGTGTGGCTTGATCAGGACGCGATCGGCGGGGCGGGGCAATGCCGGGCGATGAAATCGCCATGCGATGGCATGGTGGCAACCGCCTCGTCCATCGCCTGCCGGATCTGCCGGAGCCGCTCGGCAACCGGCACACCTACGCGCATCGCGGCAAGGGCAGGGGCCCGTTGCGGGACGATGCCCTGCCCGAGATAGACCGCAATCCAGCTGGGATTTGCGAACAGCTCCTGCCCGTCGGCAACCAGCATTCCGTGGCTGCGGAAGTGGTCGATCTTGTATTGCAGGCTGTCCGGAATCGGCATGGCCGCGCAATATCGCCACAGCGCGGAATCGTCCCGTTCGGTGGCCTTGTAATGGAGGATCAGGAAGTCCCTGATCAGCTCGTATTCCCTTGAAGTCTGGGCATTATATTCGCGCGTGAGCAAGGGCGACATGGTGTTGTCGGGCAGCAGCGCGATCAGCCGCAGAATGCCGTATTGGATAAGGTGGAGGCTGGTCGATTCCAGCGGCTCCATGAACCCGGCGGAGAGGCCAATGGCAACGCAATTGCGCTTCCAGAACTCGCGCCGCTTGCCTGTGACAAAGCGCAAGGGGCGGGGGTCCGCCAAGGCCTTACCGTCAAGGTTGGCGAGCAGGGTTTCGGCGGCCTCGTCCTCGGAAATGAACTCGCTGCAATGCACGTAGCCATTGCCGGTGCGGTGCTGGAGCGGGATGCGCCATTGCCACCCCGCCTCGCGCGCGGTGGAGCGGGTGTAGGGGGTGAACTCGCCGCGTTCGCACGGCACCGCCACGGCGCGGTCGCAAGGGAGCCAATGCTGCCAGTTGTCGTAGCCCGCCTCCAGCGCCTCTTCGATCAGAAGCCCGCGGAAGCCGCTGCAATCGATGAAGAATTCGCCTTCGATGCGGGTGCCGCTGTCGAGCGTCACAGCCTCGATAAAGCCGTCTTCGGCGCGCAGTGCGACGTCGACGACCTTGCCCTCGATCCGCTTTACCCCCCGCGCCTCGGCGAAGCGCCGCAGGAAGGCGGCGTAGAGCCCGGCATCGAAGTGATAGGCGTAGTCGAAGGTCGACTGGATCAGCCGCCGGTCGGGCGAGGGGTGGGCGAACTTGCCCGCCTTGGCCATCGCCCAGCACATCGAGAAATCGTCGATCGGGCCATCAATGCGGCGTTCAAGATGTTCTCGCATCCAGTGGTGATAGAAGGGAACACTATCAAATTCAGCGCCATACTGGCCGAAGGGGTGGAAGTAGCTATGTCCCTTGCGCCCCCAGTCGATGAACTCGATCCCGAGCTTGTAAGAGCCCTGCGTCTCGCGCACGAAGGTTGCTTCGTCGATGCCGAGCCGCTGGTTGAAGTTGCGGATCGGCGGGATGGTCGCCTCTCCCACGCCAACTGTGCCGATCGCTTCGCTTTCGATCAGGGTAATGGCGCAGGCCCCGCCGACCGCATGGGCGAGCGCCGCCGCTGTCATCCACCCTGCCGAGCCGCCGCCGACAATGACGATGCTCTTGAGCGGCGCGGGTTCGGTCATCCCCCGCAGCTCTCGCGGATCAGCAGGCTCGTTTCCAGCCGCTGCGAGATCGCCGGACCGGCGCCCTTGTCGATCAGTTTCGATACCAGCATCCGCCCTGCCAGATTGGCGTCCTGATCGATGGTGGTCAGCTGGGGGGTGACAAGGCGCGCGGCGGGGATGTTGTCGTATCCCACCACCGAAACATCCTCCGGCACGCGCATCCCGGAGCGGGTCAGCGCCCGGATCGCGCCGATGGCGATAAGGTCGCTCGCCGCAAACACCGCATCAAAGCGCAGTCCCCGCGCCAGCGCGCTGCGCACTGCTGCTTCGGCCGAATGCACCTCGAAATGGGCGGGCAGGACAAGATCCTCGTCAAGTCCGATCCCCGCCTGATCGAGCGCCTGCTTGTAGCCGCGATAGCGTTGTTCGGCTTCGGGCGCTTCGGTGTCGCCGAGGAACAGGATGCCCTTGCGCCCGAGGCGCGCGAGATGGGCGGTGGCCCGCCGCCCGCCGGCGAGGTTGTCCGACCCGATCACGCAATATTGCGCGTCCGGAAACTCCGCGCCCCACACCACGAAGCGGTTGTCGCGCGCGGCCAAGGCGTTGAATTCGTGGTGCAGCGAGGACTGTCCGATGAAGATCACGCCGGTCGCGCGGCTCGTGCTCATCGCGTAATCGAGATCGCCGCCTGCGCGAGGGCTGAGGTGGCTGATGAGCAAATCGGCATTCCGTTCCCGCGCGGCTTCGGCAATCCCGGCGAGCAGTTCGAGGAAGAAGGGGTCAGACACGCGGCTGTCGCGCGCCTGCGGGGCGGGGACAACCACCGCGATAGTGGCATCCGCGCCGATTGGCCCGCTCGGCATGGATGAGCGGAACTCGTAATCATGCGCGCGGGCGATCTGCCAGATTTGCTGTTTGGTCCGGCGCTTCACCGAGGGGCTGTCATTCAGCGCACGGCTCACGGTGGAGATCGAAACACCCGCCTCGCGCGCGATGTCCTCGAGCGTGGCACTGCGCCGCGCTTCCGAGGAGGAGGGAGGGTTATCGGCCATCTGCCCCTATCCGCCCTGGACTTCGGCCCAGTAGCCGGTGCCGGGGGCGAGCGTGAGCGGGACGCTGTCGCTGCCAACCGCGCTCTCGGTGGCGATCAGGCTCAATGCGCCGAGCCCTTCCGGAGCGCTGAATGCGCCGGGCATTTCGCCGAGGTTGAAGACGCACAGCACGCTGCCCGCATCGTCGTGGCGCAGGAAGGCAAGGATATCCTCCGGGCTGTCCAGCAATTCGATATCGCCATGCACCAGCGCCGGGTGCTGACGCCGCTGGGCGAGCAGCTGGCGCGCAAAGCCAAGGGTCGAGGCGGGGTCAGAGGCCTGCCGGTCGACCGCGAAGCCGGTGTGGACGGGGTCAAGCTTGAGCCAGGTGCGGTTGGCGCTGGAGAACCCGGCTTGCGGGGCATTCGCAGCCCACGGCATCGGGGTGCGCGCGCCATCGCGGCCCAGCGTGTGCGGCCAGTTGGCGATGGCTTCGGGATCGAGCAGGTCTTCGAAAGCCACCTCGCCCTGCGGCAGGCCCAGTTCCTCACCCTGATAGATGATCGGGTTGCCGCGCAGCGCCAGCAGCAGCAGCAGGTTCAATCGCGCGGCGCGCGCCATGTCGCCATCCAGCGTCCAGCGGGTCACGGCGCGGGGGGCATCGTGGTTCGAGAACGCCCATGAGGGCCAGCCTTCGCCCGCATCGCCGCTCCACTGCGAAAGGCTGGCACGCACGATCGGCGCGGTCAGCCGCGGGGCGTAGAGGAAGTCGAAATTATAGGCGGAATCGAGCCGCTTGCCGCCTTCGGTAAAGGCCTTCATCTCGGCCAGCGGCTCCGGCCCGCCGACTTCGGCGACCGTGAAGCGGCCCGGAAATTCATCGATCGTGGCGCGAATGCGCTCGAGGAAACCGGTAATGTCGGGGTGCGACTGGTTGTATTGTTTGACCTGCATGTCGAACGGGCGCGTGACCAGTTCCATTGGCATGCCGCTCGGCGGATTGTCGCGCAGGTCGGGATCGTGCATCGAGAAGTTCAGCGCGTCCAAGCGGAACCCGTCCACCCCGCGGCCCAGCCAGAACCGCGCCACATCCAGCAGCGCGTCCTGCACGTCCACATTGTGCACGTTGAGATCGGGCTGACTGGTGAGGAAATTGTGCAGGTAATACTGCTTCCTCGGCCCGTCCCACTGCCATGCGGAACCGCCGAACACCGATTGCCAGTTCGACGGGGGCGAGCCATCCGGCTTGGGATCGGCCCAGACATACCAGTCGGCCTTCGGGTTGGTGCGATCAGCGCGGCTTTCCTGGAACCACGCGTGTTCGTCCGAGGTGTGCGAATAGACCTGATCGATAATCACTTTCAGGCCGAGACCGTGGGCCTTTTCGATGACCCGGTCAAAATCGGCGAATGTCCCGAAGCTCGGGTCGATTCCACAGTAATCGGCAACGTCGTAACCGAAATCCTTCATCGGCGAGGTGAAGAAGGGTGAAATCCAGATGCCGTCCACGCCAAGATCGGCGATGTAGTCCAGCCCGTCTGCAATGCCTGCAAGGTCGCCGATCCCGTCGCCATTGGTGTCGCGGAAGCTGCGCGGATAGATCTGGTAGATGACAGCGCCGCGCCACCACGCCAGCGGAGTGGTGGTCGCCGGGGCAGTCTCGGCAAGTGCGGTTGCCATTAGTCGTCAGTCTCCAGAATGCAGGCGGCAAAGCCGAAGGCGGGAAGCGTCACCTTGACCGCACCGGGCGCCGCGAGCGCGGCCGGGCACTGGCCCAAAAGCGGCACGACACCGGTGGTCCGGTAGCTTACCTCGACATTGCGCGAAAGGGCCGAAGCGCCGGTATTGAACATGGCAATCACGCGCTGTCCGCTTTCGGGATCATGGCGCTCGACCGCGAGCAGGCCGGGCGCGGCTTCCTCGAAAGCGCGCACTTCGCTGAGGCCCCGGCGCAGCGCCGGGCTGGCGCTGCGCGCGGCGGCGAGTTCGGTTACGAGGCGGTAGAGCGGGTGGGCAGGATCGAAATTGCTCTGCGCGGTGCTGGCGCTGCTGCCGACGAGGTTGTTGTCGTTATAGGCCGCGACCTTGCTGGGGAGCATGTCCTCGCGGGCGAGCTGGTCGTTGCCGTCGGAGATGAAGCCTTGCTCGTCCCCGTAATAGACGGTTGGTACGCCGCGCAGCAGGAACATCATCGCGTGGCCCAGCTTCACCCGCGCGAGCAGCGTCGCTTCATCATCCGATCCGCTCATGGATCGCACGAACATCGAAAACCGCCCGAAATCGTGGTTGCCAAGGAAAGTCGGCAGGCCCAGCGCGGTCTTCGCCCCGCCGGGATAGATCGCGTCCTGCTGCAGGAATTCGGCCATCAGGCGCGGGGAGGCCTTGCCGCTGACGACCAGCTGGGCCGCCTTGGCAAAACCCATGTCCAGCGCATAGGGCAGACCGCTTTCCGCCATCACTTGTGCGGCAAGGGTTGCGGTGGGTTCTTCGTAAGCGATCTCACCGAAGATGTGGAAGTGATCGATCCCCTTGGCCTTGGCGCGGGCCTGCATGGCGGGGACGAAGGCCTGCCAGAACTCGGGGTTCACGTGCTTTGCCGTGTCGATCCGGAAGCCGTCGATCCCGTAATCGTCGATCCAGGCCCCGAAGATGTCGATCATTCCGCTGACAACGCGCGGGTGCTCGGTCGCGAGATCATCCAGCCCCGAGAAGTCGCCATAGACAGAACTCTCGCCGATCCAGTGCGAGTTGCCGCGGTTATGGTAGAGCGTGACGTCATTGAGCCATGCAGGCACCTTCACGTTGCGCTCCGCCTCGCGCACGACAGGCGTGTAGGCGAAGGAAGGGTCGGTCAGCCGCGCCCAGTTCGCGGGGTCAGGATTGTCGTCGCCCGCAAAGCCCGGATTGATCGCTTTCCCATCCGTGCCGCCACGCCGCGAGAAGGGATAATCGCCCTTGGCACGGTAGGCGTAGCCGCTGTCCAGCCCTTCGGCATAGTCGATCACATCGGCGGTGTGGTTGGTGATGATGTCCATATAGACCTTCATCCCGCGGCGGTGGGCGGCATCGACGAAGGCCTTGAACTCGGCATTGGAGCCGAAATGCGGATCGACGCTGGTGAAGTCGGTCACCCAGTACCCGTGATAGCCCGCGCTTTCCTCGCCCGGACGACCCTGCACCGGCTTGTTCTTGAAGATCGGCGCGAACCAGATCGCGGTGACGCCCATGTTCTGGATATAGTCGAGCTTGGCGGTCAGACCTTTGAGGTCGCCGCCGTGGTAGAAGCCCTTGTGCGTCGGATCGAACCCGTGGTCGAAGGCGCCGCCTTTCAGCCCGCCGCGATCATTGCTGGTATCGCCGTTTTCGAAGCGGTCCGGGAGGACGAAATAGATGATTTCATCTTCCAGCTGGCGTTCCGCGATCGGGGCGGGCGCGGCGGGTGTTTCTGCCGCGATCGGGCCTCCCGCCACGGCGGTGCTCGCGCACAAAACAGCCGCCAGCCTCACGAAGATTCGCGTCATTACCCAACTCCCTCAGTCACAAGTTGTGACAGCTTGGGAATATTTTTGCAAATCTTTGTGACAGACCTGCCGTCCGCAAGAGATTGCCGACAAGCCTCTCATTTATATAAATTAAAGCGTGCTTCGCTGTGATGATCGGGGTTTTTCAGGGTGCCTTATGGCAAAGTTTCTTGCAAATTTTTGCAGGGCGTCCAGACTAGGGACTGGCAGCGCGTAAGGCATCATCGGACGTTCGATCCGTAGAGCATAGGCGCTGCCGGGAGCCGCGTCACGCCCGAGCGGGCGGCGCGGCCGGGAGAGGGATGAAAGCGATGATGACGCAAGTCGGGCACAAGCCTGCGTCCAAACCGGCCTTGGGCGCGGCGCAGATCTGGAACATGAGCTTCGGCTTCCTTGGCATCCAGATCGGGTTCGAGCTCCAGAACGGCAATGTCAGCCGCATTTTCCAGACATTGGGTGCCGATGTCGGCGAGCTTGCGATCCTGTGGATTGCCGCGCCGATGACAGGCCTGATCGTGCAGCCGATCATCGGCCACCTGTCCGACAAGACGTGGAGCCCCCGCTTCGGTCGCCGCCGGCCTTTTTTCCTCATCGGCGCGCTGCTCGCCAGCCTTGCGCTGTTTGTCATGCCCAATGCCCCCGTGCTGTGGGTCGCGGCCGGGATGCTGTGGGTGATGGACGCCTCGCTCAACATCACAATGGAGCCGTTCCGCGCCTTTGTCGGAGACAACCTGCCCGACCGTCAGCGGACGAAGGGCTATGCGATGCAGAGCTTTTTCATCGGCACCGGAGCGGTGCTGGCAGGCGCGCTGCCGTGGGTGATGACCAACTGGATGGGCCTCAGCAATGTCGCACCGGAAGGCCAGATACCGGATACGGTGCAGTGGTCGTTCTACATCGGCGGCGCAGCGCTGCTTGCGGCTGTCGCCTGGACGGTTTTCACAACCAAGGAATACTCGCCCGAAGAACTCGCGCGCTTCAATGCTGCGCACAATAGCGGCAATGCTGCATCGCGCGTAGCCATGCAGCGCAGCGCCGCACAGTTCACCAGCGGCGGCGTGGCATGGATCATCGCCGGAGCGATCATCGCTGCTCTGGTCATGGTCGCCCGCAGTGATCCTCGCCCGGCCTTCCTCGGCACCATCGAGGTGGCCAAGGACATCTATGTGCTCGCCGCGCTGGTTGCCGGCTTCGGTGTGATCCAGCTCCTTGCCGGGATGCTGCGCGCGCAGGGGCGCCATGACAGCGGGTATATGGAAGTGGTGGGCGATCTGTTCGCCATGCCGCGCACCATGCGCCAATTGGCGGTGGTGCAGTTCTTCAGCTGGTTCGGGATGTTCGCGCTGTGGATCTACGGCACGCCGGGCGTGACCGAGTTCCACTTCGGCGCGACCGACACGGTGGGCGCCGCCTATCAGGACGGTGCGGACTGGTGGAGCCTGATGGGATCGGTGCGCAACGGCCTTGCCGCCGCGGCGGCGCTCGGCTTTGTGATGATCGCCGCGAAGATTGATCGCATCCGGCTCCACGCGATCAATCTGCTGCTCGGCGCGGCGGGCTTCGGCGCGGTGCTGCTGATCCGTGATCCGGCGCTGTTGTGGGTGCCGCAGATCGGCATCGGCATCGCATGGGCCTCGATCGTGTCGCTACCCTATGCGATCCTCGCGGGATGTGTGCCGCAGGAAAAAATGGGCATCTACATGGGGGTGTTCAACATCTTTATCGTGGTGCCGCAGCTTCTGGCGGCGACCCTGCTGGGCTTTCTGCTCACCAATCTGTTCGGCGGCGAACCGATCTACGCAATGGTGATCGCGGCGGTGAGCTTCGTACTGGCCGCGGTGGCGACGCTGTTCGTGGTGGATGGCGAGAAAGCGGACGCTCCGGCGCTGCAGGCGGGGCCGGCGTGATGCGGATCGCCACAGCCCTGCTGGCGAGCGCGCTCGCCGCAAACCCGGCGCTGGCCGAACCTGACTATGCCCCGCGCGATGTGGTGGAGGCCACCAACGCGGAATGGACGCGCGATGCGGTGCTCTATCAGCTCAACACCCGCCAGTTCACCAGCGAAGGCACCTTCAAGGCGGCGCAGACACAGCTGCCCCGCCTTGCCGCGATGGGCGTCGACATCATCTGGCTGATGCCGATCCACCCGATTGGCGAGGCAAACCGCAAGGGCTCTCTGGGCAGTCCCTATGCCGTGCGCGATTACCGCGCGGTCAATCCCGAACTCGGCACCGAGGCCGAGTTCCGCGCCTTCGTCGACGAGGCGCACCGGCTGGGGCTGAAGGTGATCCTCGACTGGGTCGCCAACCATTCGGCCTATGACAATCCGCTGACCCTCAGCCACCCCGAATGGTACACCCGCACCCCCGAAGGCGCGCTGACCAGCCCGGCCGGGACCGACTGGTCGGACGTTGCGGATTTCGATTACAGCCAGCCCGCCCTGCGCCAGTACATGACCGAAAGTCTTGTCTACTGGGTGCGGGATTTCGGCATCGACGGGTACCGCGCCGACGTGGCGGGATATGTCCCGACCGATTTCTGGGAGACCGCCCGCGCGGAACTCAACAAGGTGAAACCTGTCTTCATGCTCGCCGAATGGGAGCAGCGCGATCTCCATGCCCGCGCCTTCGATGCGACCTATGGCTGGGGCTGGAAGGAGGCGATGCAGCGGCTTGTGAAGGATGGCAGCGGGGCGGGGCCGATGCGCGGTTACTACGCCGGACAGTCCGAAACCTGGCCGCGCGCGGCGATGCGCATGGTCTATACCGAGAACCACGACCAGAATTCGTGGGACGGCGTGGCGGCGCAGATCTACGGTCCGGCCTATGAGGCGGCGATGGCGCTGTCCTTCACCGGCAGCGGCCTGCCACTCATCTACAACGGGCAGGAAGCGGATAATGACCGCCAGCTCAAGTTCTTCGAGCGCGATCCCATCGTCTGGCGCGAGGGCAAGCATGACGCCCTGCTGCGCAAGCTGATCGCTCTCAAAACGGCGAGCCCGGCGCTCCACAATGGCCGCTTCGGCGCGCCGATGGTCGAGGTGCCGACCAGCGCGACAGCGGATGTCTATGCCTTCACGCGTGGCGACAAGGGCGAACGCGTGTTCGCTGTCTTCAACCTCAGCCCCCGCGCGCGCAGCATCACCTTCACCCACGCGCGCCACCACGGCAGCTACACCGATGCCCTGACCGGCACTCCCGCCAGCTTCGCAGGCAGCGAGACGCTCGATCTGCCCGCCTGGGGCTACCGGATTTTCCAAGAGACCAATTGAGGCGGCTCCCCCGTGGCCGCAGGAGAGGGACGATGACGAAGCACTGGAAATCACTCATCGCGCTGGCGGCTATCGCCTGGGCAGCCGCCCCGGCCCACGCCGAAAGCCTGACGGTGGCCTCGCCCGATGGCAAGATCACCGTCACGGTCAGCGATGATGGCGGCCTTGCCACCTATGCCGTCGCCTTCGAAGGCGAGCAGGTGATCGCCCCTTCGCGTCTGGGGATGCTGTTCGCCGAACACCACGGTTTCGAACGCGGGCTCACCATCGCCGCATCGACCCGCGCCAGCAGCGACACCACGTGGGAGCAGCCGTGGGGCGAGCGCCGTCTGGTGCGCGACCAGCATAACGAGCTTGCCGTCACCCTGAAGGCGAGCGAGGGGCCGGACCGGCAGATGACCGTCCGCTTCCGCGCCTTCGATACCGGGATCGGCTTCCGCTACGAGCTCGCCGAGCAGCCCGCGCTACAAGGCGATATCGCCATCGTCGAGGAGCTGACCCAGTTCGGCGTCGGCGACAAAACGACGATGTGGTACACCCCCTCGGACGAGTTCAACCGCAACGAATATATCTACCGCGTCGCCCCCGCCGGGCAGGTGGATGATGCGCACACGCCTTCGACCTTCCGCACCACCACCGGCATCCACTTTTCGATCCACGAGGCGGCGTTGGTCGATTATTCCGCGATGTCGCTTGATCAGCTGCGGCCGGGCAATTTCCAGGCGAACCTGCGCAATTGGTCAGGCGGGCCGAAGGTCAGGACCAAGGCCCCGTTCAAGTCCCCGTGGCGCACCATCCAGATCGCGCGCGATGCGGTGGGCCTGATCAATTCCGACATCATTCTCAACCTCAATGAACCCAACAAGCTGGGCGA
This sequence comes from Porphyrobacter sp. ULC335, assembly GCF_025917005.1. Taxonomy (NCBI): domain Bacteria; kingdom Pseudomonadati; phylum Pseudomonadota; class Alphaproteobacteria; order Sphingomonadales; family Erythrobacteraceae; genus Porphyrobacter; species Porphyrobacter sp. ULC335. The sequence continues at coordinate 3,331,512 of NZ_CP078091.1, read as the reverse complement.
TGTCTCCTACGCGAAGCCGGGCAAATATGTCGGCATCTGGTGGGCGATGCACATCAACGACCGCACCTGGGCAAGCGACAAGTACCACGGTGCCACCACCGCCGAGACGAAGCGCTATATCGACTTCGCCGCCAAGCACGGCTTTGCCGGCGTGCTGGTGGAAGGCTGGAACAAGGGCTGGGACGGCGACTGGTTCAACAACGGCGACCTGTTCAGCTTCACCGAGGCCTATCCCGATTACGATATCGATGGCTTGAGCAAATACGCGGCGTCCAAGGGCGTCAGCCTGATCGTCCATCACGAGACCTCGGCCAACCTCACCAATTACGAAAAGCAGCTCGAAGCAGGGCTTGATCTCGTGAAGAAGATCGGCTCGCGCTACGTGAAGACCGGATATGTTTCCGACGCGGGCGATGCGGTGTGGGTGGATGACAAGGGCATCCGTCACTACGAATATTACGATAGCCAGCGCATGATCGACCACCACCTGACCGTGATCAAGGCGGCGGCGGAGCGCGGGATCGCGATGGACACGCACGAACCGGTCAAGGACACGGGCCTGCGCCGCACCTATCCCAACTGGATGACGCGTGAGGGCGCGCGGGGCATGGAGTTCAACGCCTGGGGCTCGCCGCCCAACCCGCCGAGCCATGAAGCGATGCTGGCCTTCACCGCGCTGCTGGCGGGGCCGTTCGATTACACGCCGGGGATTTTCGATCTGCGCCCCAACGAGCGCCCCCCGGTGCGCCCCGACATGCCGCGCGGTGATCCGTCAAATCGACCGCAGACGACGCTGGCCAAGCAGCTGGCGACCTATGTGACGATCTACTCGCCGTTGCAGATGGCGGCCGATCTGCCCGAGAACTACGAGAAGCGCTTGGACGCCTTCCAGTTCATCAAGGACGTGGAGGCCGACTGGGAGCAGTCGATCGCGCTGGCGGGCGAGGTCGGTCAGTTCGTGGCGATGGCGCGGCAAGGGCGCAAGTCGAAGGAATGGTTCCTTGGCGCGGTGACCGACGAGAGCCCTCGCGATCTGTCAGTGCCGCTGAGCTTCCTCGAAAAGGGCCGCAAATACCGCGCGCAAATCTACCGCGACGGACCGCACGCGCACTGGGATTACAACCCCTATGACATCGTGATCGAGGAGAAGGTGGTGACCGGCGGTGATGACTTCGCGGTCTGGCTCGCCGCCTCGGGCGGGGTGGCGGTGCGGTTTATTCCGGTGAAGTGAGTGCTGCCTGACAGCCTCGCCCATTCATCGGCAGGCGCGAATTTGCCCCGGACGGGGAGACAAGGGGAAGAAGAATGCGCCGCTCCATTGTGTCACGCGTGCTGGTGATTGCGCTGGCGGCGGCCGCTGCTGTCAGTATTGCGCCAGCTGCATTGCATGCTCAGGACGAAACGGCCGACGAGGCGGACTCAGTCGATCCGCACTGGCGGGCCACCACGGTCTACTTCCTGATGACCGACCGTTTCGCCAACGGCGACCCCGCCAATGACCAGATGGTCGGTCGCAAGCGCGATGGCGGGCCGTTGCGCAGCTTCGAAGGTGGCGATCTCAAGGGCCTGATCCGGCGGATCGAACAGGGCTGGTTCAACGATCTCGGCGTTGACGCGATCTGGACCACACCGGTGATCGAGAACGTCCATGGCTTCGTCGACGAAGGCGAATGGGGGCTCACCTACGCCTATCACGGCTATTGGCCCAAGGACTGGACAGCGGTTGACCCCAATCTCGGCACCGAAGCCGATTTTGCCGCGATGGTGAAGGCGGCGCATGGCAAGGGCCTGCGGGTGATCATCGACGTCATCGCCAACCATGCTGGCCCCGAGACCCCTCTCGATCCGCGCTGGCCCGAAACATGGGTGCGCCGCCAACCGCCATGCGATTACCAGAGCTATGCCGGCACGGTCGACTGCGAGCTGTCTTTCACCCTGCAGGACATGCGCACCGACAGCGAAACGCCCGTGGCGCTGCCTGATTTCCTCGTCGCCAAGTGGCGCAAGGAAGGGCGGCTGAAGCGTGAATTGGCCGAGCTCGACAGTTTCTTCGCGCGCACAGCTTATCCGCGCGCGCCAAAATACTATCTCGTCAAATGGCTGACAGACTGGGTGCGCGATTATGGGATCGACGGTTTCCGGGTCGATACGGCGAAGCACGTCGATCCCGAATTGTGGGGCCTGCTCAAGCGGGAAGCCGCCATTGCCTTGGCAGACTGGCGCGCACTCAATCCCGAGCGGCTCGCCGGGGATCGTCCCTTCTACATGGTTGGCGAGGTGTTCAACCACGGCCTGCTCGCTAATGGCCATTCGGTCGGCGCGGCCTATGACTATGGCGACCGGATTGTCGATTTCCGCGATTACGGGTTTGATGGCACCATCAACATGGGCTTTCCCGGCCATCTTCAAATGCCCCTGCCTGCACTCTACCGGGCCTTCGATGCCGAGTTGGCGACAGGAGCATTCGCCGGGCGGGCGACGCTCAACTATCTCGCGTCGCATGATGACATGGGCCCGCACGACCCCTCGCGCGAAAAGCATTTCGAAGCCGCCGAGGCGTTAATGCTCGCGCCGGGCGGGGCACAGATCTACTATGGTGACGAGATCGCCCGCTCGCTCGTTGTTCCTGGAACGAAAGGCGATGCGACATTGCGTTCGGTGTTTGATTGGCAGGAGGTCGAAACCGAGGCTGGCATTGCGATGCTCCGGCACTGGCAGAAGCTTGGCAAATTCCGTGCACGACATCCCGCCATCGGGGCGGGGCGGCATCACGAACTTGGCTTCAGGCCCTATACCTTCGCCCGCACCCTAGACGAGGCAGGGATCGCCGACCGGGTGGTGGTGGCGATGACCGCCGGATCGGAAGGGCCGGTCACGATCAGGACCGGCACGGTCTTCGCTGAAGGTGCGATGCTGCGCGATGCCTACAGCGGCGAAGTGGTTCGCGTGTCGGGCGGGGCGGTGCAGATCGCGAAGCCCGACCGGATCGTGCTGCTAGAGGCCGCGCCGTAGCGGCTCGCGCGGCGGCCAACGCCGTACCTTAAACGCAAAAGAGGGCGGACGCCTCCCCCAAGGCGTCCGCCCTCACTCCCGTCCAAGGGAGAGCTTGCAATCCTATCAGTCGGGAAGGCTCAGGCGGCTTTTTCCATCCGGGCCAGTTCGCAATGCGACCAGATCTCGGACAGGGCCTTGATCAGCCGGTCGATGTCGCCATCGGTGTGCACGGGTGACGGCGTAACGCGCAGACGCTCGGTCCCCACCGGTACGGTCGGGTAGTTGATCGGCTGCACATAGATGCCGTGATTGTCCATCAGCCAGTCGCTGATCATCTTGCACTTCTTGGCGTCGCCAACCATCACCGGGATGATGTGGCTCGGGTTGTCGAGGTGCGGGATGCCCATGATGTCCAGCGAACGACGCACCTGCGCCACGCGCTCCTGCTGAAGCTCGCGCTCGGCGCTGCTGGTCTTGAGGTGCCTGATACTGGCCGCAGCGCCCGCCGCGATGGCAGGGGGCAGGGCGGTCGAGAAGATGAAACCGCTGGCAAAAGAACGCACGAAATCAACGAGATTCGCCGATGCGGCGATATAACCGCCCATCACGCCGAACGCCTTGCCCAGCGTTCCTTCGATCACGGTGATGCGGTCCATCAGCCCTTCGCGCTCGGCAATCCCGCCGCCGCGTGGGCCGTAGAGGCCGACTGCATGGACCTCGTCGATATAGCTCATCGCGCCGTGCTTTTCGCACACGTCGAGGATGTCCGCGATGGGGGCAATATCGCCGTCCATCGAATAGACGCTTTCGAAGGCGACCAGCTTGGGCACTTCGGGGCCGTACATCGAGAGCAGCTCGTCGAGATGCTCCGCGTCATTGTGGCGCCATACCTTGTAGGGCGCGCGGCTGTGGCGGATGCCTTCGATCATCGAGGCGTGGTTCAGCGCGTCGGAGAAAACGACGCAGCCCGGGATCTTGCTCGCCAGGGTGCCAAGGCCCGCCCAGTTCGACACATAACCGCTGGTGAACAGCAGCGCGGCCTCCTTGTTGTGGAGGTCGGCCAGCTCAGCCTCAAGCAGCACATGATGATGGTTGGTGCCCGAAATGTTGCGCGTGCCGCCCGCACCCGCGCCGCATTCATCAAGGCATTCGTGCATCGCGTCGAGCACATCGGGGTGCTGCCCCATGCCCAGGTAATCGTTCGAACACCACACGGTGACCGCCTGCGTTTCGCCTTCGACGAAGCGGGTCGCGTGCGGGAAGCGGCCGCGGTGGCGCTTGATATCGGTGAACACCCGGTAACGGCCGTCAGCGCGCACAGTGTCGAGCTCGCCGGCGAAATAGGCTTCGAAGTCCATCGGTGTTCCCTCTGTCGTCATCATCTTGCTTTCAATCTTGATGGGTCTGCGCCGCAGCCTTCCGCTGCGGGTAGGCCCAGCCCCACAGCATTCCGTCGCGGAATGGCAGGGCAAGGAAAAGGTGTTCGAGCACGCCGAGCAGGCTCAACGTGGTCAGCAGGCTTGCACCCACCATCTCGGCGCTGCCGACGGGGGCGGCGAGGGCGAGGCTGGCGAACCACACCGTCACGCCCGCAATCCCCGCAATCGACAGAGCGAGCAGCATGGTCATCCGGCTCGGGCCGAAATACGACTTCAAGTAGGAGAGCTGTTCGGGCAGCATTTCCGAGGTCGAATTGGGCACGCCGACAAACAGGTTGATCTTGGAAATCAGCCGCATCGCGAACATCAGCACGAACACCGTCGCCCCGATCTGGTTGGGCACGTCCCAAGACAGGGAGATCAGCAAAAGCGCCGTCACCGCGAGGGCGACCTCGTGATGCATCACTGTCGCTGCGGCCTGACGGAAGCGGGCAACACCCGTCAGTCCGGCATCGGCCATTCCGCGGCGCGGCCCTGCCGATGCGCCGGTAAGGAAGGACAGCTCGTGCCAGCCCCACACCATCAACGCGCCAACGAAGGCCAGGTACACGGCCCACACCTCGGCCGACACCGCGGCGACGAGGATCACCACCAGCCCGGCGATACCGGCAACACTGCCGATCAGCAGGCTTGTCGAAAAGGTGGCGCGCTCACGATTGTCCGCCCAGGCAATCAGCCCGGTCGCGACAAACCAGATCGCCACCGTCACGATGAACGGCACAATGTGGCCGCTCCAGCTCACCACGCGGGTTGCAACCGGATCGAATTCGGAAGGGGGTTCGACTTGGGCCGTTGCAGATACATGCGCGCAAAGGCGAAACCGGCTCCGGCCATGCCCGAGACGCGGCCGATCATGCCACCGATCCCGCCGCGCGCCTTGCCTTCCTCGATGCGTTCAGCCGCAAGGCGCAGCTTTTCCATCTGGCGGCGGAAGGCGGGGGCATCAATGTCGAGTTCGACCGGGAAGACCTGGCGGCTGATCTGGTTGCAGATCTCGAACACCTTGTAGTCATACTCGGTCGGATCGACACCGAGCGCGGCGTGGAACACCGGGCGGTTGTGATCGCGCACATACATCGTGGCGTAGACCGACAGCAGGAAGAAGCGCACCCACAGCTTGTTGGCGCCTTCGAGCAGCTTGGGATCGGCGCGCAGCAGCATGGCGAAAGCCTCGCCGTGGCGGAACTCGTCGTTGCACCATTCCTCGAACCAGTCGAAGATCGGGTGGAACTTGTACTGCGGGTTCTGCGCCAGGTGGCGGAAGATCGTGATGTAGCGCGCGTAGCCGATCTTCTCGCTGAGGTATACTGCGTAGAAGATGAACTTCGGCTTGAAATACGTGTATTTCTTGGTCTTGGTCAGATAGCCGAGGTCCACGCCGATCCCGGCATCTTTCAGGCTTTCATTGATGAAACCGGCATGGCGGCTTTCATCGCGCGCGAGCAGACGGAACAGCTGCTTCACATCCGGGTTCTTGGTGCGGCGTGCGATTTCGGCATAGAGCACGCAGCCTGAAAACTCCGACGTCATCGAACTGACGAGGAAATCGGTGAACTCCTGCCGCAGCGATGGCTCCAGCCCTTCGATCACGCCCTTGAAGCGGTCGGAATGCTTGAAGTGGAGCTTGTTGGGATCACCCACCATGTCCGCGATCAGCTGGTCCCACTCGCGCCGGACAAGGCTCACGTCGATCGCGTCGAGCGCGTCGTAATCGGTGGTGTAGAAACGCGGGGTCAGCATCGTGTCCTGCGTCGCGATTGCCATCGCTTCTTCGCTGGTCATCGGCTTGTAGGCGTTCATTTGATCCTCCCGGCATTGAAGCTGACTTCGTAGAGTTCGGCCAGATCGAAATAGGCCGCGAACCGTGTGACGGCGCGGGAGAGCGGGCTGGCGCGTGTCACCGTCGCGCGGCGCTCGAAGACCTGACGGGTGCCGAACGGGATCTGGATCGGCGCGCCATGGACGCGGACCTTGTCGCCCGGCTCCATCGGAATATCGCCGTCCAGTTCGACATGGGCGTGAAAATGTTCGGAGCTCTGCTCGACCGTGATCGTGCAGGGCGTTTCGAACGAATGCGTGGCGAAGAAGGAGAGCGCCATTATTTCGGCTCCACCGCGGCAGGCAGGAGATTGGCGTAAACCGCGCGGTTGTCCGGGCCGAATGAGCTGACTTCGACGCTGCGGCCTGTGACCGGATCGCTGAGGGTCAAGGTGTCGTTTTCCCACCGGGTCAGGGTGAACGGCACGGCCGGCCCTTCGCCGCGGATACGGCGCTGATGGACGAGGCTGCGCACGGTTGCGCGGATGAAGCCGCCTTCACCGGGGCCGAACCGGGCCAGCACTTCGGCGCTTGCCCCGTCTTCGACCCGCACGGTGCCGTCTGCCTCGTCGAAGAAGCGCAGAGTGCGTTCAACGTCTGGCTTGATCCCGGCTGCTGCGCGCGCTTCGGCAGGCACCGACTGGCGCTCGAACAGGCCGAAGCTGACCGATGCCGTGAGCGCGAGCGAGATCGCCACGATGCCGCCCATCAGCAACAACGGCGTGCGGTGGACGGTGATTTCGTCCTTCTCGTACTCCCGAACGATCATGCGGGCGCTCCTTCAAGACCTTGCTCGCCGCGGCGGATCACGGGCGGGAGACGACCGGGAATGGTCGCGGGTTGCGAAGTGGCTTGCCCGACGGGCGAGGCGGCTTCCTTGATCTCGCTCAAATTCCGCTCGATTGCGCCGAAGCGCGCGCGGGTTTCGGCGATCATCTGTGCGACGCGGGCAGCATCGGGCACGGCGCGCAGCATCGGCTGCGGTTTCGCATAGTGGAACGGGCGCACATGCGGCCACAGCAGCAGCGTGCCGAGGAGGCGTTCGCCCTCCAGCTCGAAGGCGATGTCACCGTGGCCGTCCTTGCCACGCATCCGCAGATGGGCGGCAGTGACTTGCTTGAGGGGGATGTTGATCCGCGTCTCGATTGCCATGCCGATGCGCATGATCAGCCTGGTGTCGGTAAGGATGTAAAGCGTGCTGCGCGCGCTCATCCAGGCCAGCAGATACAGCAGAGCGGCAAGCGCGGTGCCAAGCACGCCAGCGACCAGCGCGGCATCAGGCTTGCCCATCATCAGCGCAATGACGATCAGCGCGGCAAAATACACCCCGAGCTTGCGGGTATGGAATGCGCCCGCTGCCAGCTGCGATATCTGCGGACGGCCCTTCCACAGCACGGTTTCATCCGGCTGCGGCGTGCCCATCCGGTCGCCGAAGGCTTTGGGCCCATCGTTCTCGAGCGCAGCGTGATCCAATGCGGTGGGCGACGGCGTTGCCGCCGCCCCCGGTCCGGATGCCTGCGCGAGCTCGTTCAGAGGCATGCTTCCGACCTTTCCGGGGTTGCATACATGTAACCGCCGCCGAAGTAGGCCTGGATGCGGTCTTCTTCGTAGCGGGTGATGATCCCTGCGGTTTCAAGCGCAGGTGCGGTTTCGAACTGCGCGGCTGTGATCGCATCGATCTCGACGAATTTGGGCTTCTCGTCGATGATCGGCAGCAGCGCGTCGAGCAGGCCGTTGCCGTGAACCACGGCGACCATCATCGGCGCCAACACCTTCTTGCCGGTGCTGGTTTCGACTTCGAGATAGCGGATCAGGTGTTCGGCCTGATCGACCCAGATGTCGCTGACCTTGCCAACAGTCGCGCCGTCGGCAGCAACCACCGGCCAGCCGACCAGCTGCGGATCATTGTCGGGGATCACCAGCTCGTGGCTCTGCGCGATCGGGACGATGCGCGGGCGGCCGTCGAAGGTCAGATCGGGATACTTGGAACGGTTGGCCCAGGCGGCCGGGCCCATGCCGTCGATCATCGGATCGCCGGTCGGGACGAGCGGCGCGCCGGCGGAGCGGAAGGCGGGCACGGCGGGGACATTGACGTCGTCGCGCGCCACGTCCTCGGGCACATAGGTGCCGCGGCCGTTGGGGAGCTGGAAGCTCTTCTTGTCGCCATCGGTCAGCTTGATCGAGTGGACCCTGCCGGTATCCTCGTCCTCGAGCGGGTAGCCTTCACGGCGGCTCTCGCGGTTGAGGTAGAAGACCAGGGCAATAAAGAAGCCGAAGAACAGCAGGAAGGCGAGTTCGGCAACATCAAAGGTGCCGACGATATAGGCAGCGTTCATTTCACATTCCTCTCATGGAACAATCCGGCTGAGGCGGAGCCGGGCAAGGTACGGGACGGGCGGGCACAGGTAATCATGTCGGAAACTCGGTAAGGCCAAAGGGCTGGGCGAGCGGATCTTCGTCCTCCGTCCGCATCCGGTTGTGCTGACCGACCAGCGGGCCGATCGCGGCAAGACCGATCAGCAGCAGGCCGATTTCAAGAATGTAGACGGTGCCATAACCGGTCGCGCGCATCGCCAGAGTGGCCGTAGAGTCGCCGCTTTGCAGCAGCGCCGCCACGCCATCGCGCAGCAGGCCGCCGACCGCGATGCCGATCCCGGCGCAGGTCGCCTGCACCGCGCCCCATGCACCCAGCGCAAGGCCGGCAGATTCGTTCTTGGCGAGGCTCATGGCCTCCATCAGCGTGCCGACCGAGAACAGCCCGAGGCCGACCCCGATTGTCAGTGCGCCGGCATACAGCATCAGCGGCGCGGCAAACGGCCCCGCGAACAGCACCAGCAAGAAGGCATTGATCCCGACCACCAGCCCTGCTCCAGCGAGCCGCAGCGGGTCCCATCCGCGCGCAAGTGCCCGGCCCGAAAGCGTGAAGCCCGCGAGCGAGCCCAGCGCCCAGGCCCCGGTCAACCCGGTCGTGGCGCCGACCGAAAGGCCGAGGATTTCGCCGCCGTAGGGCTCAAGCAGCGCGTCCTGCATGGCAAAACCGGCCGCGCCGATGCCGATCGCGGTCAGCAATCGCGCGTTGCGGCCATCGCTCACAAACGCTTGCCAGAGCTGCGCGAATTTCGGTGTCTCGCGTCCGGGAGCCGTCGCCGCGGTATTGCGGGGTTCCTGCTTCCAAAGTGCGGTCACGTTCAGAATGATGGTCAGCAGCGCGCAGCCCTGGATCACCTGCACCAGCTTGGTCGCGGAGTAATCGGCAAGTATGCCGCCGATCACAAAGGCGGCGAACATCATGCCGACGAGCAGCATCACATACAGCAGCGCCACAGCGCGCGGGCGCTTGGCTTCCGGCGCAAGATCGGTCGCAAGCGCAAGGCCCGCAGTCTGGGTCACGTGGAACCCGATGCCGGTCAGCAGGAAGGCGGCTGTCGCAGCAACTAGACCAATCTCGAAGCGCTCGGGCACAGCGAGTAGCAGCAGCGCAAACGGCATGATCGCCAGTCCGCCGAACTGCATCAGCGTGCCGAACCAGATATAGGGCACCCGCCGCCAACCGAGGACCGAACGATGGGTATCTGACTTGTGGCCGACCAGCGCACGGAAGGGCGCGGCGAAGAGTGGCACCGCGATCAGCAGCGCAACCAGCCAGGTCGGCGTGCCGAGTTCAACCACCATCACGCGGTTGAGGGTGCCGTTAAGCAGCACCATCGCCATGCCCACACTCACCTGAAACAGCGAGAGGCGGAGCAGGCGCGGCAAAGGCAGGTCCACGCTCGCCGCATCCGCAAACGGAAGGAGCCGGAAAACCAGCTCGGTCCAGTGCGGTTTGGGCGGGCGTGCCGGGCGTGTCATCCGTGTCTCACCAGTTCAAGCGCCTGGGAGGTGTAGAAACCCGACTGGATGCGCCGGGTGCGGCCGATGCTCCAGCCACTGAGCCGTGCCAGCCGCTCGCGCAGATCGCCCTCGGCAACCGGGACGATGGCGGGTGAACGATCCGACTTGGGGAAGAACTTGCCCACTTCGTGCATCGCGGTCAGCAGCTTGGTGCGGGGTGCGAAGGTGAAGAGGATCGACCCGGTGGTGCGCTGCGCCAGCTGGCTCAGGGCATCGACCAGATCTTCGGGCTGGTAATGGATCAGCGAATCCATCGCCACCACGTGGGCGAAAGTGCCCAGCTGCGGATCGAGCATATCGCCCGAACGCCAGTGGATACGGCCATGACCGATGAAGGAAGGAGTACGTTCGCGCGCCACTTCGACGAGGCCAGCGGCGACATCGATCCCGGTGACTTCCGCGCCCCGGCATGCCGCAGCGACCGCCAGCGACCCGGTGCCGCAGCCGGCATCCAGAACCGCGGTGCGGCGCAGGTCCATCGGCAGCCAATCGAGCAGGTTGGTCCGCATCGCATCGCGCCCTGCACGCACGGTAGCGCGGATGCCGCTGACCTTCGCGTCCGAGGTGAGATCGATCCACGCCTGCCGCGCGGTGCTGTCGAAATAGGTCGCCAGCGCCTCGCGGCGGTGATCATATTCGGATGGATTGCGGCTCGCCATCATTCAAACCCCAGGAAGTCGAAGATGTCGCGGTCCTTCATCGGCTGCGCTTTCGAAGGATCGACGCCCGCCCACAGCATGGCGGCAAGGCGCAGATATTCGTCCTGCGCCGCGACCACTTCGGGATCGTCGCCCATCTCGAACAAGGTGCACTTCTTGAGGCGCGAGCGGCGGATTGCATCGACATCGCGGAAGTGCGCGAGGCGGGGCATCCCGACCTTTTCGCAGAAGCGGTCGATCTCGTCGGTGTCCTTACTGCGATTGGCGACCACGCCTGCAAGACGCACGTCGTAGTTCTTCGCTTTTGCCGCAATCGCCGCCACGATCCGGTTCATTGCGAAGATCGAGTCAAAGTCATTCGCTGCCACCACCAGCGCACGTTCGGCATGTTGCAGCGGCGCGGCAAAGCCGCCGCACACCACGTCGCCCAGAACGTCGAAGATCACGACGTCGGTTTCCTCAAGCAGGTGGTGCTGCTTGAGCAGTTTCACTGTCTGCCCGACGACATAGCCACCGCAGCCAGTGCCCGCCGGAGGCCCGCCAGCCTCGACGCACATCACACCGTTATAGCCTTCGAACATGTAGTCTTCGGGGCGCAGCTCCTCGGCGTGGAACTCGACCGTTTCGAGCACGTCGATCACCGTCGGCATCAGCTTCTTGGTCAGCGTGAAGGTGCTGTCATGCTTGGGATCGCAGCCGATCTGGAGCACCCGGTGGCCGAGCTTCGAAAAGGCGGCTGACAGGTTCGACGAAGTGGTCGATTTGCCGATCCCGCCCTTGCCGTAGACGGCGAAGACCTTGGCGCCCTTGATCTTGTCTTCGGGGTCCAGCTGGACCTGGACCGATCCGTCCCCGTCGGGCGGGTTGAAACTGGATGAGGGGCTGTGCAGGTTCATGATGATCTATCCCTTGGTCTTATTCTGCCGGGAACACGCCTTCGAGGCGGTCCTCCAGCTCGTCATTGGCTTCGCGCAAGGCGGCAAGCGTGGCCTCGTCCGGCTCCCAGAGGCGGCGGTCGCAGGCTTCGAGCAACCGTCCGGCGACCCGGCCTGCGCTCTTGGGGTTAAGCTCCGAAAGCCGGCGCCGCATGTCGGCATCCAGCACGAAGGTCTCTGAAATCTTCTGATAGACCCACGGCGCAACCTGACCGGTGGTAGCGGACCATCCCAGTGTGCTGGTCACATGGCCCTCGATCTGGCGCACGCCTTCGTAGCCATGTTCGAGCAGGCCTTCGAACCACTTGGGGTTCAGTGTGCGGGTGCGGGCTTCGAGGTCGATCTGCTCCGACAGGGTGCGCACCTTGGTGCTGCCGCGTGTCGCATCGAGGATATAGACCGGCGTTTCTACACCCTTGGCCCGCGTGACCGAGCGGGTCACGCCGCCCAGGCCATCAACATACTGGTCGACATCATTAATGCCGAGTTCGATGCTTTCGAGGTTCTGGTAAGTGAAATCGACTGTGCTCAGCGCGCTTTGCAGCAGCTCGCGCTGTTGCACCGGCTTGCCCGAGACACCGTAGGCAAAGCCCTTGTTGATCTCGAAGGCATTGGCGAGCTCGTCAGGATCGGCCCAGACGCCGCCTTCGATCATCTGGTTGACGTTGGCGCCATAGGCCCCTTCGGCATTGGAGAAGACGCGCAACGCGGCGGTTTCGAGGTCGCAGCCGTGCTTTTCCATCTGCGCCAGCGTGTGCTTGCGAACGAAATTGGCTTCCGGCTTTTCGTCCGCGGCGGCGCTGGCAAGCAGCGCGGCTTCGGCCAGCATCCGGGTCTGCATTGGCAGAAGGTCACGGAAGATGCCCGACAGCGTCATCACCACGTCGATGCGGGGGCGGCCCAATTCGGCCAGCGGGATCAGTTCGGCACCAGCTAGGCGGCCATAAGAATCGCGGCGGGGCCGGGCGCCCATCAGCGTCATCGCTTGCGCGATCTGGACGCCTTCGGACTTCATGTTGTCTGTGCCCCACAGCACCATGGCGATGCTCTCGGGGAATGGCTGTCCACCGTTCACATGGCGGGCGATCAGCTGCTCGGCCTGTTCGCTGCCCAGGCGGCAGGCATAGGCAGACGGCATCAGGAAGGGATCGAAGCCGTGGATGTTGCGGCCGGTGGGCAGCACATCAGGGTTCACAACCACATCGCCGCCGGGGGCCGGTTGGACATAGCCACCATCGAGCGCGTGGATGAGCGAGCCCAATTCGTCCGAGGAATCGAGCAGCGCGGCGAGCCGTGCCCGGTCGGGCGTGGGGCCATCGTGGCTGCCCGCTTCCATCATCGCGTCCAGCATGTCCTCACGCTCGGCGCCTTGCGGGTTGCGGCCGAAGATGTGCAGACCGTGCGGGATGAGCGATTGCTCCATCTCGTAAAGGCGTGCGGGCAGTTCGCCGATGTCGGCATAGGCGATGTCGAGCGCCTCGCACTGGTCGGCGATCATCGCAGCCAGATCCGCACGCTCGTCCGCGTGATCGGCATCGTCGATCGTGGCGCGCCAGCGATCCACACTCGCCTTGAGTTCCGACAGGCCCTTGTAGAGCCCGGCCTGCGCCAGCGGCGGCGTGAGGTAGCTGATCAGGGTGGCGCCCGAACGGCGCTTGGCCAGCATTCCTTCCGAAGGGTTGTTGGCGGCGTAGAGATAGAAGTTCGGCGTGTCACCGATCAACCGGTCCGGCCAGCACTTGCCTGACATGCCGGCTTGCTTGCCCGGCATGAATTCGAGCGCGCCGTGAGTGCCGAAATGCAGCACTGCATGCGCACCAAAGTCCTCGCGGATCCAGCGGTAGAAGGCGCTGAAGGCATGGGTGGGCGAGAAGGTGCCCTCGAACAGCAACCGCATCGGATCGCCTTCGTATCCGAAGCTGGGTTGCACGCCGACGAAGACATTGCCGAACTGCACGCCCTGCACGAGAATGTGCCCGCCGTCCGAAAGCTGCTTGCCGGGGGCCGGACCCCAGGCCGCTTCGATCTCGGCAAGGTGCGTCTCGCGCCGCACATGTTCGTCTGCGGGGATGCGGTGGGCGACGTTGGCGTCGCTGCCGAAGCGTTCCGAATTGCCCTTGAGAAGCGCATCGCGCATCGCATCGAGGCTTTCGGGCACATCGACGCTGTAACCTTCAGCCTTGAGCCGGTGGAGCGTCGCGAAGAGCGATTCATGTACGCCCATGAAAGCGGCTGTGCCTGTCGCTCCGGCATTCGGCGGGAAGTTGAAGACAACGATGGCCAGCTTGCGGGCAGCGCGCTCGGAACGGCGCAGCTCGATCAGCTTGAGCGTTTTTGCAGCGAGCGCCTCGGCGCGTTCGGGGCAGGCCTGCATCGGCCGCGCCTTGTGCGAGGCGGGGCGTGCGCACTTGCGCTCGCAGCCTGAGCAGCCTTCTCCCGATTGTCCCGCACGTCCGCCAAACACGTGCGGGACAGTCGAGCCGTCAAGCTCTGGAAGGGCGACCATCATGGTGGATTCGAGCGGCAAAAGGCCCTGCGGCCGGTGCGCCCAATCCTCGATGGTCTGGAATTCGATGGCGTGCGCGGCGAGATAGGGCAGATCAAGCCCGCCGAGGGTCTCGCGCGCGGCCTGTGCGTCGCTGTATGCCGGGCCGCCAACCAGCGAGAAGCCGGTGAGGTTGACGATGGCATCGACCGTCGGCTTGCCATCAGGCCCGACGAAGAAGTGTTCGATCGCAGGGCGCGCATCGAGCCCCGCGGCGAAGACCGGTACGACCTTCAGGCCCGCAGCCTCGAAAGCTGCAATCGCGCCGTCATAATGCGCGCAGTCGCGGCCCAGCAGGTAAGAGCGCAGCAGGATCAGCCCGACCGTGCCCTTGTTACCTTCGTCGCGCGGCAGAAGGCGCAGGCTTTCCGAGATGCGCTGCTGGGTGCGCGGGTGATAGACGCCCGTTTCGGGGTATTCGAGCGGCGCGTCGGCTTTGGTGATGCCGCGGCGGTAGAGCCGCTCACCGGCCGCATAGCGATCGATCAGGGCACGCACCATCGCGACGACGTTTTCGTCCGATCCCGCCAGCCAATATTGCAGCGTGAGGAAATAGGCACGCACATCCTGCGCGGTGCCGGGAATGAACTTCAGCAGCTTGGGCAGGCGGCGCAGCATCTTCATCTGCCCCGCGCCCGAATTGCCACCCGGCTTGGCCGAGCCGCGCAGCTTCTTGAGCAGCGCAAGCGGGCCCTTGGCCGGTGCATCCATCCGGTAGTTGCCCATCTTGGTCAGACGGACGACTTCGCCCGCCGACATCAGGCACACCATCGCGTCGCAATCTTCACGCCGCGCTTCGAGCGAGGGGAGGATGGCGCGGATGTGATCGTCAAGGAACAGCATCGTCGCGATGACGATATCGGCTTCCGAAATGGCGGCCTTGACGTGATCGAGTTCGCCCGCGTCGCTGCCCCATTCGGAAGCTGCATGGAGGCTGAGTTCGATACCTTCTGCCGCCAGCGCCTCTTCGGCCCGGTCAACCGCCCCCTTCAGGTGATTGTCGAGCGTGACAATCACCACCCGGACGGGTGCACGCGGGTCAACCGAGGAGGACGAGGCGACATTACCGTGCATAATGCGCCTTGGCGTCATACAGGGTTTCGAGATCGATCTCCTGGCGCCCCTCGGCGTGAGCGAAATTCTCGGTGTTGCGGCGGGCCTTGCCGCGCACGAAGAACGGGATTTTCTTCAGTTCCCGCTCGGCCTCGGCGGTCCAGAGCGAACCTGCGCTCTCGGCCGTTTCCATTGCCGGGGCAGGGATGTCCTCCACGGGCGCTTCCGACACCGCCGGCACTGCGGCTTTGCGGGGGCTGTGCGCGGCGTGGTGCGATGCGCCAGCTTCGTCCGAAAACTCGAAGTCTTCGCGGAACATGGTGAGCAGGTGCTCTTCCAGACCCATCACAAGCGGGTGCACCCAGGTGTCGAAGATCACATTGGCGCCTTCGAAGCCCATCTGCGGCGAGTGGCGTGCGGGGAAATCCTGCACGTGGACCGGCGCGCTGATAACGGCGCAGGGGATGCCCAGCCGCTTGGCAATGTGCCGCTCCATCTGCGTGCCCAGCACCAGTTCGGGCGCGGCAGCGGCAATAGCATCTTCGACCGCGAGGTGGTCATCGGTGATCAGCGGTTCGATCCCGCAGCGCGCAGCCTCGGCGCGGACTTCGCGGGCGAACTCGCGGCTGTAGCAGCCGAGACCGCAGACTTCGAAGCCCAGCTCCTCGCGAGCGATGCGGGCGGCGGCGACGGCGTGGGTCGCGTCGCCGAAGATGAAGACGCGCTTGGAGGTCAGGTAGGTCGAATCGACCGACCGTGACCACCAGGGCATCCGGGAAGAGGTGTCGCCGAGGGCAGGCGTGGGATCTGCACCTGCCAGCTCGGCGACGTCGGCAATGAAAGAGCGAGTCGCTCCCACGCCGATAGGGATGGTCCGCACCGCGGGTTGAGCGAAAGTGCGCTCAAGCCAGCGGGCGGCCTCATCTGCGATTTCAGGGTAGAGGACGATGTTGAAATCGGCCGCGCCGATGTTCTTGATGTCCTCCGGGGTGGCGCCCAGCGGGGCAACGAGGTTCACCTCGACGCCGAGTTGGGCGAGGATCTTGCGGATTTCGACGAGATCGTCGCGGTGACGGAAGCCGAGCGCCGTGGGGCCGAGGATATTGGCGCGCGCAGGGCGGCCTTCGCGCGGCTCACGGACAACCGACTTGTCGGCAAGGTGGCGGACGATCTGGTAGAAGGTCTCGGCCGCGCCCCAGTTTTCCTTGCGCTGGTAGCTCGGCAGTTCGAGCGGGATGACAGGGCAGGGCAGGTTCATCGCCTCGGACAGGCCGGCCGGATCGTCCTGGATCAGTTCGGCGGTGCATGAAGCGCCGACGATGATCGCCTGCGGCTTGAAGCGGGCAACCGCCTCGCGTGCCGCATCCTGGAAAATCTGCGCAGTATCCTTGCCCAGATCGCGGGCTTCGAAGGTGGTATAGGTGACCGGCGGGCGCTTGCCGCGCCGCTCGATCATCGTGAACAGCAGGTCCGCGTAGGTATCGCCCTGCGGTGCGTGGAGCACGTAGTGAAGCTTCTCCATCGCGGTCGCCACGCGCATCGCACCGACATGGGGCGGGCCTTCATATGTCCAGACTGCCAGTTGCATCGCCTAGATCTCCAGCATGTCGCGGCGCCGCAGCGGCCGGGCGAAGAGTTCAGCGAGATCGGCGGCTTGGTCAAAACCGTGGATCGGCGAGAAGACGAGTTCGATGGCCCACTTGGTGGTGAGGCCTTCGCCTTCGAGCGGGTTGGCCAGACCAAGCCCGCAAACGGTGATATCGGGCCGGTCAGCGCGCACGCGGTCAAGCTGGCGATCAAGATGCTGGCCTTCTGACAGGCGGACATTGGGGCCGAACCGGTCAAGCTCCCGCGCCAGATGTGCGCGGTGCAGGTAAGGCGTGCCGACTTCGACCAGTTCCATGCCAAGTTCGTCCTGCAGGAAGCGCGCCAGTGGCACTTCAAGCTGCGAGTCAGGCAAGAAGGTGATGCGCTTGCCTTCAAGCTGCGGGCGCAGATTGGCGAGCGCGCGGGCGGCGCGGGCGCGGCCCGGTGCGATGACCTGCTCGGTCAAGGCGCGGTCGATGCCGAAGGCCTCGCCGGCAGCGCGCAGCCAGTCAGATGTACCGTCGACGCCGAAGGGAAACAAAGCCTCGATCCGCTGCGCGCCGCGCCCTTCGAGCGCCATCGCGGTTTCGCCGAGAAACGGTTGGGCGAGCAGGTAGCGTGTGTTCGCGCCGACGCTGGGAAGATCGCGGGCATTGCGCGCAGGCAGGCAGCCGACCTTGGCGATGCCCATCTCGGCAAACAGGCGCAGGAACTGGTCTTCGACGATGTCGGGCAGGCTGCCGACGATCAGCAGCTCCTTGGGCGCATCGGCGGGAAGGGCGGGCATGACCGGCACCAGCGCGGAAAGGCAGGCGTCCTCACCTTGCGTGAAGGTGGTTTCGATCCCGCTGCCCGAGTAATTCAGAATACGGACGCGGGGCATGTGCACCGCACCCAGACGCTGGGCGGCCTTCGCCAGATCAAGCTTGATCACTTCCGAAGGGCACGATCCGACGAGGAACAGCGTCTTGATGTCGGGACGGCGCTCGAGCAGGCGGTTCACCACCCTGTCAAGCTCGTCCTGCGCATCGACCATGCCGGCAAGATCGCGTTCTTCCATGATCGCGGTGGCAAAGCGCGGTTCGGCGAAGATCATCACGCCCGCAGCTGATTGCAGCAGGTGAGCGCAGGTGCGCGAGCCGACGACGAGGAAGAAGGCGTCCTGCATCTTGCGATGCAACCAGATGATGCCGGTGAGGCCGCAGAACACTTCGCGCTGGCCGCGTTCACGCAGGACGGGGCGCGCAGCTTCGGCAGCAGGGCGATCATTGCGGACCAGTTCGGCAGCGCAGCCATCAAGGATGCCCGCCGCGCTCATGCTGTCACCGCCTGGGGAGCAAGCGCGCCTTCAAGGCGAGCCATGCGCAGTTTCCACAGGAACTGTCCGGCATTGATAAGGTAAGCGCCGTAGCCAGCCAGCGCGACCAGCATCCGCTGTTCAAGCGTACCGATCTCGCCCAGCAGCAGCACCAGATAAAGGCTGTGCAGCGCCAGAACGAGCATGGAGAAGACATCTTCCCAGAAGAAAGCCGGGGCGAACAGCCATTTGCCGAACACCACCTTCTCCCAGATCGAGCCGGTGATCATGATGGTGTAGAGCACCAGCGTCTTGATCACGATCGAGACATCAGCGGCCCATGCGCCTTCACCAGTGGTGAGGGTGCGGATGACAAGCCCGAGGCTGACGAGGAACACCACGAACTGCACCGGGGCGAGCACGCCCTGAACAATCGTCCAGATCGATTCGTCGCGCCGTTGCCGCTCCTGCGGGGTGTAAAGCGCGCGGGTGTTGCCCCTCTTGTGGCCCGCCCCTTTCACCGTGGTTCCAGGTTCGACCGGGGATGCCTGATCCGTCCGAGTCATTTGATGCGTTAGCCTTTTCTCTCAGAATCGAAACTTACTCCTTCCAAACCGAGTGTCAACTAGATTGGACGTTTAGTTTTGTTGACGATTGGACTATCCTGGGTAAGGTTGTTTGCGCGCTCACCCAAAAAGGCGTACATTAGGAGTCGTCGGCTCTTTGGGATCAGAGCCAAGGCTGTTTGTTGGAATGGTCACTACCTCCTGCGGAAGGTTGGTCCGCACGACCTGGGAGGGTCCGGAAGATGGGAGAGTCCAAGGCATCAGGCATGTTCGGCGCAGGGTCTTCTGTGTTGCGGGGAGTGATCTCCGCGCCGCTTGACCGGGTCAGACGTCGCTCCGCCGCCAATCCGGACCAATGCGACTCGGTGAACACCATCATCGAGAGCGAGATCATCCCCCGATTGTTGATGGCTCACACCTCATCGGAAGGCCGTGCCCGGTCCCGATTGTCCCGCTCCATCACCGCCGACGAAGCCTCGCGCTTTGCAGTACTCCCGCTCCGTCTGGAGGCCGCCAGCCTGCTGGAAGAGGTCGACGCTTTCATCGTTAAGGGCGCGAGTGTCGAGACGATCTGTCTCGATCTGCTCGCTCCGGCAGCTCGCCGACTGGGCGAGATGTGGGAGAATGACGAGTGCGATTTCCTTGACGTTACAATGGGATTGTGGCGCCTTCAGGAAGTGATGCGCGAAGTTGCAGCCCGCTCTCCATCCGACTTGGCGGGCCTTGCGCTGCCGTACAGCGCGCTCTTCTCGCCGATGCCGGGGGACCACCACAATTTCGGCACGCTGATGATCGAGGAAGTCTTCGCTCGCGGCGGCTGGCGCAGCGAGGCGCTGGTCAAGCCGGAGCGGCGCGAATTGCTCGACCGGTTGGCCCGCCAGCCCTTCGATCTCATCGGATTGACGCTCGCCCGCGATTGTCCTAGCGCCGCCTTGGCCAACCTCATCAAGGCGGTGCGCAACGTATCGGCCAATCCTCACATCATCGTGCTTGTCGGCGGACGAATGATCAACGAAAATCCGGGAATTGCGGTCGATGTGGGGGCTGATGGCACAGGGGCGGACGCGCTGGCCGCGCTCGAACTTGCCGATAGCCTCGTCAAGACGGTTGCTGCTCGTGACATGAACCTCCGGTAGGTTCCAGACACGATGCTCACTCGCAAACACAGCATTGAAGGCAAGCACCCGTTCGGGAAGGCTGCCGAGCTGTTCAATACGCTCGATGCTGATGCAGCGATGAAGCTGGCGATGGTCGCTGGTGACGTGACGCTGGTTCTCGACGACACCGGCACCATCCTTGATGCGGCCTTCGATCCGCGCGAATTTCCGGGGTTTGCCGGATTTGTCGGCACCAACTGGATCGAGACCGTAACCGACGAAAGTCGCCCCAAAATCATGGAGATGCTCGCGGCCGCGCGGCGCGGCGAAGTGCAGCATTGGCGGCAGGTCAACCATCCCTCGCGCGATGGCGATGTGCCGATCCGCTATGCCGTTCTGAGCGTCAACGGGGGCGAGCACCGCATCGCCTTTGGCCGCGATCTGCGCGAAGCGGGCAAGCTCCAGCAGCGCCTGTTGCAGGTCCAGCAATCGCTTGAGCGGGACTATCTCAGGATGCGCCAGCTCGAGGCGCGTTACCGGATGCTGTTCGAACGATCGAGCGAGCCGGTGATGATCGTCGAGGCCGGAACGCTGCGTATCCGCGAGGCCAATCCGGCCGCCCATACGCTGGTCGGCGCGCGTCCTGCGAGCCTTGCCGGCAAGCGGCTGCTGACCTTTGTCGACAAGGCGTCGCACGATGCCGTGCAGTCGCTGGTAGGTGCTGCGCTGGTATCTGATACCGTCAGCCCGGGGCGCATCCGGATCGCTCGCGGTGCGCGCGAAGTGATGGCTTCGGTCAACGGTTTTACCCAGGATCGCGGCCAGTTCCTGCTGGTACGGCTGGTGCCCGCCACGGACCGCGCGGGGACCGATTTCTCCCCCGTCCTGGCGCTCGTTGACCAGATGCCGGACGCCTTCGTGGTGGCCGACAGCAACCTCGAGATCGTCACCGCCAATGCCGCCTTTGTCGAGATGTTGCAGGCCGCCAGCGTCGATCAGCTGCGCGGAAGGCATCTTTCGGAATCGATCGGTCGTCCGGGCATCGATCTTGACCTGATCGAAGGCCAGATCGACCAGCACGGTGCCGCGCGCAATGTCGCCACGGTGCTCAGGATCGGCCATGATGTCGATGGTGAACCCATTGAATTATCGGCTGTTCGGACTTCGGGCGAGGAAGGCTACTATGCTTTCGTGATCCGCCCGATCGGACGCCGGCTGCGCGATTTGCCGCCGGGCGCGCAGGATCTTCCGCGCTCTGTCGAGCAGCTGACCGACCTTGTCGGCCGCATGAGCCTCAAGGATATCGTGCGCGAAAGCACCGATCTGATCGAGCGGTTATGCATCGAGGCGGCGCTGTCTTACACCTCGGATAACCGCGCATCGGCGGCCGAGATTCTCGGCCTTTCGCGCCAGAGCCTTTACTCCAAACTGCACCGTTACGGGCTCGGCAATCTGACCGGCGAAAACGACTGATCAGCCCCCCATGTAGGGCAAATGACCCGCTGGAAGGGTCATTTGGCAAAACCGGCAAAACCGACCCCAAGATGGGGTCTAACCGGGGTCTGGAGGGGGTCTAACCCCGGTCGGGAGTCGGTCTGAACCGGCCTGACGCAGTTGCCGTAAAACTTCCCTGAATGTCCAACTGTCAAGTTCGGGAACATGCCCCGAAATGACATGCCTTGCGCCCGTTTACGAATTTGAACGCAAAAATCGGGTTTTGGTGCATTTATAGTGTCAAAATAATTTGACGCTTATGCCTGTCAGGCATAGCTTCCTTGTATGGAGCACTCGGTACCCTCGACTCGCACCGTGCCCACCCCGGCTTCGCGGTTACGTCCGCGCCCGGGAGACGTGCTCGAACTCCTCAAACCGATCACCTGGTTCCCGCCGATGTGGGCCTTCATGTGCGGCGCGGTATCGTCCGGCGCGGGGCTGGAGGGGCGTTGGTGGTTCGTCGCGGGCGGCGTGTTGCTGGCAGGGCCGCTGGTGTGCGGCACCTCCCAGGCGGTCAACGACTGGTTCGATCGCCATGTCGATGCGATCAACGAACCTGACCGGCCGATTCCGTCAGGCCGCATTCCGGGCCGCTGGGGTCTCTATATCGCCATCATTGCGACGCTGGTTTCGGCCACGGTCGGCTGGCTGCTTGGCCCGCTGGTGTTCATTGCCGGTCTGGTCGGCCTCGCCTTTGCCTGGGCCTATTCCGCCCCGCCGCTGCGCTTCAAGGCCAATGGCTGGCTGGGCCCGCTGGTGTGCGGGCTGACCTATGAAGGGCTGAGCTGGTTCACCGGCGCCGCCGTCATGCTGGGGTCAATGCCCTCGGTAGAGGTCATCGCCGTGCTGGTGATGTATTCGCTCGGCGCGCACGGGATCATGGTCCTCAACGATTTCAAGGCGGTCGAAGGTGACCGCCAGACCGGCCTGACTTCGCTGCCCGTGGTGCTAGGGGTGAGCGCCGCAGCGCGGCTCGCCTGCGTCACCATGGCGGCCGCGCAGGTGGTGGTCATCGCGCTGCTGGCGGCGTGGGGCTATGCGCTATCGGCGCTGGTGGTCAGCGGCGTGCTCGCCGCGCAGATCGCCGCCATGCCCAAGCTGCTGCGCGATCCGGCGAAATATGCCCCTTGGTACAACGGCGTCGGTGTGACCCTCTATGTGCTGGGAATGCTCGCTGCGGCGCTCGGCCTCGGGGGGTACATCTGATGCACGCCCCCCTCGCCTCCTCCTTGGTGAAAACGCAGGGCTTCGGCTGGCTGGGAATTGTCCGGATCGGGCTGGTGCAGGCCGCGATCGGCGCGCTGGTGATGCTGGCGACGACAGTGCTGAACCGGGTGATGGTGGTCGAGCTGAAGCTGCTTGCCGCGATCCCTGCCGGTTTGGTGGCGTGGCATTATGCCGTGCAGCTGGGCCGCCCGCTGTGGGGCCATGCCTCGGACAAGGGCAATAACCGCACCCGCTGGATCATCGGCGGCGTTGCAGTGCTGGCGGCGGGCGGATTGCTCGCCACGCAGGCGACCATCATCATGGCGACCTCCTTTGTCCCCGGTTTCGCGCTGGCGGTGCTGGCCTACACCCTGATCGGCGCCGGCGTTGGCGCAGGCGGGACATCGGCGCTGGCGCTGCTGGCTTCGGGCGTCGCGCCCGAACGGCGGGCGGCTGCGGCCGCAGTGACGTGGACGATGATGGTGGCGGGGATCGTCGCCTCGGCGATCACCGTCGGCCAGTTCCTCAAGCCCTTCAGCTTTGACCGGATGCTGCTGGTTGCGGGCGGGCTGGCGCTGGCGATGGTGGCGTTGACGGTGATCGCGACATGGCGGTTGGAGCGGCAGGCAGGCCGGTTCGGCCATGCGTCGCGCGATGGCGCCGCGCCCGATTTTCGCGCCGCCTTGACCGAGATCTGGAACGAGCCTGCCGCCCGGCGCTTCACCATCTTCATCTTTGTCTCGATGATCGCCTTTTCGATGCAGGATCTGATCCTTGAGCCCTTTGCGGGCCTCATCTTCGGGATGGAGCCGGGGGAATCGACCAAGACCGTGGGCCAGTTCCACCAGGGCGGTATCCTGATCGGGATGATTGTGGCGGGAGTGGGCGGGAGCGCCTTTTCGGGCAAACGCGCGGCTGGCCTGCGGCCCTGGGTGGTGGGCGGATGTCTTGCCTCGGGGCTGGGACTGGGCGCGCTCGGTCTTGCCGCGATCAACGGGCCGCCCTGGCCGCTCGAAGCGAATCTGTTCGTTCTCGGCTTCGGCAATGGTGTTTTCGCGGTGGCCGCGATCGGATCAATGATGGGGCTGGCCGGCGCGGGTGAAAACACGCGCGAAGGCGTGCGCATGGGCGTTTGGGGCGCATCGCAGGCCATCGCATTCGGCCTCGGCGGGTTGTTGGGCGCGGTCGGCCTCGATCTGGCGCGGGCGCTGCTCGGCGATGTCGGCGCGGCGTTTCAATTGGTGTTTGCGGTGGAAGCGGCGGCCTTCGTGGCTGCCGCGCTGCTGGCGGTGAAAGCGACCGGCGCGCAGGCGATCCGGGCAAGCGGGATACAACGGGAAGGGCCCACCGGGCCGGGAGAGGCATTCGCATGAACCAGACAATCTATGACGCCGTGATTATCGGCGGCGGTCCTTCCGGCTCCACGGCGGCGACCGACCTTGCCTTGGCGGGCCATTCGGTGCTGCTGATCGAGCGCGGCGGACGGATCAAGCCGTGCGGCGGGGCGATCCCGCCGCGACTGCTCGCCGATTTCGACATTCCGCAATCGCTGCTCGTCGCCAAGGCGCGTTCGGCCCGGATGATCGCGCCTTCGGGCCGCGCAGTCGACATGCCGGTGGGCGAGATCGGCTATGTCGGCATGGTCGACCGCGAGGAATTCGACGAAGCATTGCGCGAACGCGCGCGCCACTCCGGGGCAGAGCGCCTGACCGCGACCTTCGAGAAGATCGAGCGTGACGACAAGGCGCACCCTATCGTCACCTTCCGACGCACGCGGGGCGGCCCGATTGAAAGCGTGCGCGCCCGCGTGGTGATCGGCGCTGACGGGGCGCGCTCGGCCGTGGCCAAGCAATGCCTGCCGGGTGCCGAACGCATCCCCTGCGTCTTCGCCTATCACGAGATCATCAAATCCCCGCCGCGCAACACCGACCAGTTCGATGCCTCGCGCTGCGATGTCTATTATCAGGGCCGCCTCTCGCCCGATTTCTACGCCTGGGTTTTCCCCCACGGGGATACGGCGAGCATCGGGGTGGGCAGCGCCAACAAGGGCTTCTCCCTGCGCGGTGCCATCGCCACGATCCGCGATGATCTCGGCCTGGATCGCTGCGAGACTTTGCGGCGCGAAGGCGCGCCGATCCCGTTGAAGCCGCTGAAGCGCTGGGACAACGGCGCCGATGTGATCGTGGCGGGTGATGCTGCCGGGGTCGTCGCGCCAGCTTCGGGCGAAGGCATCTATTACGCGATGGTCGGCGGGCGTCTGGTGGGCGAGGCGGCCGCGGCTTTCCTGCGCACCGGCGATGCCAAGCAGCTGCGCAGCGCGCGCAAGGCCTTCATGAAGGAACACGGCAAGGTGTTCTGGGTGCTGGGGATGATGCAGTATTTCTGGTATTCGTCCGACAAGCGCCGCGAGCGGTTCGTGACCATGTGCGACGACAAGGACGTGCAGGAACTGACCTGGCAGGCCTATATGCACAAGAAACTGGTGCGGGCGAAACCGATGGCGCACATCAAGATTTTCCTGAAAGACACCGCGCACCTGCTGGGGTTGAGGCCCGCGACGCGGTAAGCGCCGTGCTGGCCATTGCAGGTTGCGGGGCAGGCCCTTACACCCAACGCCCATGAGCAGAATGATGATCATCCCGGTGACGATCGCGACCGCCGCGGCGATCTGCGTTGCGGCACTGGGCGCGACTGTGACCGATCTTGGCCCGTGGTATCAGGCGCTGGCCAAGCCGGACTGGAACCCGCCCGATGTGGTGTTCCCGATGGGCTGGACCGCGATCTATGCGCTGATCACCGTCGCCGGCATTACCGCATGGCGCGCCGCGCCCACCAATGCTGCGGCGGAGTGGGTGATCGGGCTGTTCGCGCTGAACGGCTTTCTCAACATCACCTGGTCGATCCTGTTCTTCCGCTTCCAGCGGCCCGACTGGGCGTTTTTCGAAGTCACGCTGCTGTGGCTCTCGATCCTCGTGATGATCTTCTATTGCGGGCGCTTCTCCAAGGGCGCGGCGCTGCTGCTGGTGCCCTACCTCGGCTGGGTCAGCTTTGCCGCCGCGCTCAACTGGGCGGTCGTGCAGCTGAACGCACCCTTCGGCTGAGATGCCGGGCGCAGGCCTTACCGAATTCCTGTTCGATAGCGGCCACGCGGCCGATGTGATCCTCGGCGTGCTGGCGATCGAGGCTGTGTGGCTGCGCGCCGCAAGGCGCTGGAGCTGGGGCGCGATTGCCGCACTGCTCGGCCCGGCGGCGCTGATCGTGCTCGGCCTGCGCGCCGCGATGGTGGGGGCCGCGTGGTGGTGGATCGCCCTGCCGCTGGCCGCGTCCCTGCCGCTCCACCTGATGGATCTTCGCGCGCGGCTCGGTGCCTCCCGCCAGCCCTAGAACACTTTCCCAAGCCCCATAAGAAAACCCGGCCGGACCGCGTGGGTCCGACCGGGTTGTTCGTCTTGTTCCTGAAGGAAGCAGCCGGGCCTTGAGACCCGGCCCGCCCCTTAGTTCCCCGCGGAGGCCTGTGCGGCGTCGGTCGGGTTGTAGTTGATCGTATCCGGAGCGTAGTAATGTTCCTGCGCCCACAGGTACCAGTTATCGACCACGGTGCCGGTCAGCAGGATGCCGATGCCACCCGTAAGGGTCGTCAGCACTGCGAACCACCAGGCCCAGCGGTGGATGGATTCGAACGAGGCGTTGAAGCCCATCACCCAGCGCCAGAACAGTGCACCGCGTTCCGCAGCCGTGCCGCGGTCGGTAATCTGTTCGATCTCGCGCTCGCCGCCATAACGGCCGAGTGCCAGGATCGTCGCACCGTGCATCGCGAACAGAACCGCCGACCCGTAAAGGAAGACAATCGAGAGCGCGTGGAACGGATTGTAGAACAGGTTCCCGTAGACCAGCGAGAAGTTGTTGGTCCAGTTAAGGTGCTCGAAGATGCCGAACGGCACCGCTTCCGACCACTGGCCCATCAGCATCGGGCGAATGAAGCCCAGCACCAGATAAAGCCAGATGGCGGAGGCGAAGGCCCAAGGGATGTGCATCCCCATGCCCAGCGCCTTGGCACGGTTGTAGGTGCGCACCCACCACATCAGGATCGAGACCGTCAGGCTGAAGCCCGCGAGGATCCACCAGCCGCCCTTGTCCAGCGGGACGAAGGGGCTGAAGCCATATTCCGGCCCCGGAGGCGCCAGATACAGCCAGAAGAATTCGCGCATGAAGCCTTGCGGGCTCCAATTGACCTGAGCCCAGAAGTTGAGCCCGATGATCATGATCGCCAGCGTACCGAAGGCGAGGCTGATCACCCCGGTGGTGCCCAGATAGATCGGACCGAACTGGGCCTGACCGATCTTCCCGAGCCAGTAGGTATGCCCGGTAAGGGGAATACGGACGTCTTCTTCGGGTGCAAGCGGGATGCCCATTTCGGGCGGCCCTTTGACCTGTACCTGCGTGAAAATGTTTTGATAAGTCGCCATGGTTCAGGTGCTCCTTACGACCAGATCGGGATCTTCTTCCAGAAATCCCAGAATTCGATCCAGCTGCCGACATACAGAGTGCCGGAGATGACGATGCAGATGGCGCTCCAGAACCCGGCGCTCAGCGCCAGGAAAAGCCCCACCCGGTGGATGCCGAGCGTGCCGACCGAGTAGCCGATGAAGTCACGGAAATAGGTGTCTTCATATTCCGGCGACTTGACGTCGGTGCCCCCGCTCGGATTGACCGCCGACAGCACCAGACCGCCATGCAACGCGAGCGCGAGACAGTTCGTGAAGAAGAACGTGATCGCGAGCATGTGCACGGGGTTGTAGTGGAAGTTGCCGAAGGCGTAGCCGACGTTCGAGACCCATTCGAGGTGGGTCCAGATCCCGTAAGGGAAGCCGTTGCCCCACGCGCCCATCCACAGCGGACGGATGACGTTGAGCGAGACATAGGCGAACACCGCAACGCTGAAGGCGATCGGCACGTGGTAGGACATGCCGAGCTTGCGGGAGACTTCCGCCTGCCGCAGCACCCACGAAACGAAGGCTACGACAGCGCAACACGTGATGATTTGCCAGTACCCGCCCTGTTTGAGCGGAGCCAGCGAAAGGCCGTATTCGACCGGTGGTGGGTTGATCGAGATCAGCCAGGGGTTGAGGGTCGGACCCTGTGTTGCGGCGGCGAAGATAAGCGCAGTGCCAAGCAGTGCGCTGATTGCCGTCGTCACTCCGAAGAATCCGACATAAAACGGCCCGACCCAGAAGTCGAAGAGGTCGCCGCCGATTAATGTGCCACCGCGGACGCGGTATTTCCGCTCGAAACTAAGGAGCGCCATAGGTCCATCCTCCCCGCCTTCGCGGCGGGCGCTTGAATTGATCGAAAGAGTGTTAGGAGGCAGGCAGGCGAACCTGCCCCCTCACATTCGACCAGGAACTATCCTGCCGCCGGAGCTTCCGACGATTCGATAGCGGCCTGAGCCGGCGCGGGCGTGCCAGGAGCACGCTCAAGCCAGTTGTAACGATCCGTGCTGAGCAGGATGAAGTGGATGGTGAACGCCAAGACGGCGAGACCAACGTGCAGCGCTACGAGTGCGCGACGGATGTCGAAATAGAACCAAACTCTCCACATGGGAAAATTCCTTTCAAAAGGTGATGTTTAGCGAAACGGTCCGGCCGAGGCCGGGGTCGACCAATTACTGGCCGAAACCGCCGCCAATCCAGGGCTTGTAAGCCCAGAGCAGGGCATGAGCGACAAGCGCGATCACCACGTAAAGGGTGAAGGTGCCCATAAAGCCCTTGTGGATTTCCTGTGCCTCTTCAGGCGTCAGGTGAGTTCCGATACGTTCGTTCATCGGGTTTTCTCCGTTCAGTTGGGTGTGAATGAGAGCCCGAAAGCCCCCGTCGGCATCCCCGCGTGATCCCCCACGTGGATTGGAGAGCCCCCTTGAAGGTGGGGGCATGGGATGGCGCCAATGCGGATGTGATCCGCGCTGGCGACAAACTGGTGTGAAGGGCGGGCATCATGTTCATGCTCCCGTTCCTTCAAGCAGCGCCTCTGCGAGGCAATCTGCTGTAACTGTTTCGGTGCCGCGGCTGCGCGCGGTCCGCTCGGCCGCGTCGCGCAGGCGCTTGGCGGCGGAAATGCGGATCAGCACCGGCTGGGCTTCGACAAGCTGGTCGAGCTTGGATTTGGCGTCATTGTCCCAAGTCAACTGGGCTTCGTTGCGCGCGGGCGTGGCCTCGACCTTGTCCATGTCCGTGCCGAGCGGCAGGATGTGGAACAGCGCGTCGAACAGCGCATTGCACACTTCCTGCACCAGATAGGTCGCGCCCGAATATCCCATGAAGGGCGTGCCGGTGTGACGGCGGATCGCCGCGCCGGGGAAGCTTGCGGGGATATACATCCCGCGCGCGCCGCACTCGGCCATGTACATGCGCTCGTTATAGCTGCCGAACACCACCAGCGGCGGGTTGGCACGGATGGCTTCGCGCACCTGCTCGTTGACCGGCTTCACGCCCGCACAGCGCGAGAAGGCGAAGCTGCAGGGCAGACCCATGTCGTCTTCGAGGAAGTGGCGGATGCCGCGCGCGTAGGTTTCGTTGGCGACGATGCCGAAGCTCGCCGTGCCGAAGAAATCCTGCGTGACCGAACGCCACAGGTCCCACAGCGGCTTGATGGTGGTGTGCTTTTCGCGCTCGATGAAGGGCTCGGGATCAAGGCCGAGCTCGGCGGCGAGGGCGCGGAGGAACTTGGTGGTCTGGCTGAGGCCGATCGGCGCCTGGAAATAGGGCCGTTCAAGCGTTTCGCACAGGTTGCGGCCGAACTCGCGGTAGAGGCAGACATTCGCGTCGGCCGAGGCGAGCTTGGAAATGTCGGCAAGGTGCGTGCCGAGCGGGAAAACCACGCCCACTTCCGCGCCGATGCCTTCGATCAACCGGCGGATCTCGGCCAGATCGCTGGGCATGTTGAACATGCCGTAGCTGGGGCCGATGATATTGACGCGCGGCTTTTCGTCTTCGCGGCGCTCGCGCGGGGCGGGCATCTTCTTGGGGCCGAATTCGGTCCACAGCCAGGTTAGCGCGCGGTCAGCCGACTGCCATTGATCTTCGTCGATGGTGCGCGGCAGGAAGCGCTTGATATTGGTGCCTTCGGGCGTGACGCCGCCGCCGATCATTTCGGCGATGGAACCGGTCACCACCACAGCGGGCAGTTCGGGATCGAGCGTCTTCCAGGCGCGCTTCATTGCGCCTTCGGTGCCGGTCTTGCCCAGCTCTTCCTCACCCAGGCCGGTGACGACGATGGGGAGTTCATGCGGGGGCAGGGCGTCGGTGTAGTGCAGCACCGATGTGACGGGCAGGTTCTCGCAGCCCACCGGACCGTCGATGATGACTTGCAAGCCCTTCACCGCGGTGAAGACGTAGGTGGCGCCCCAATAGCCGCCGGCGCGATCATGGTCGAGGACGAGGGTCATGATCCGATCGCCTCCGCTGCCTTGCGCGCCGCTTCGTTGAGGGCGGCGTATTTCTTGCGGAACTTGGGCCGGTCGACGGGGAGTTCTTCCCACACGCCTGCGGCATGCTCGGTCCCGACGCCTTCGAAGAAATCGCGCATCGCATCGAAGCGCGCCTTGTTGCCCATCGCGGCGTTGATGACCGTGGCGAGGCTGCCAGCCCCTGCCGGGCCCATCAGCGGACGGGCGGAGATGAGGTTGGTGAAGTACAGCGAAGGGATCGCGCGCGATTTCGCATATTGCACAACCGGGGTGGTGCCGATGGCGAGATCGGGGCGGTATTCCTCGACCGCGGCGATGTCCTGTTCAAGGCTGGCGCGGAACTGAACCTGCACGCCGCGCGCTTCGAGCCATTCGCGGTCGGCATCCGACCACTTGGTGCGCGGGCAGGCAGAGCCGACATAGGGCACTTCGGCGCCGCTTTCGATCAGCAAGCGCGCAACCAGCAGCTCGGAGCCTTCATAGCCCGAAACCGTGATGCGGCCCTTGATCGGCATCTTTTCGATCGCGCCGCGGCAGGCAGCGATCATCGCGTCCTTGACCGCGTCGACCTTGGCTTGCGGCAGGCCCATCGTGTCGCCGATGGCTTGCAGCCACGCTGCGGTGCCATCCGCTCCGACGGGAGCCGAACCGATCACCGGACGGCCCGCGGCTTCGAATTCGCGGATGCTGGCGGTGTAGAAGGGGTGGATCGCAGCGACGACCGAGCAATCGAGCGCAGCATAAAGCTCGCGCCATTCGCGGGTCGGGACAACCGGGCCAGCGGCCAGACCAAGGGGCGCGAGCATCTGCCCGATCACCACCGGATCAACCGGGAACATCTCGCCGAGCAATGCGACACTCGGCAGGTCGGAACGTTCGCGTGGCGCGGCAACGGGGCCAGCCATCACTTCTTCGCGGGCATAGGCGAGCATCGCGCCAGCAAGCACGTCCTTCGCTTCGGCATGGGTCGGAATGCCGAAGCCCGGCACGTCGATCCCGATGATCCGGACGCCGTTGATCGCCTTGCCCAGCAGTCGCAGCGGCACGCCGCTCGCGGTGGGCACGCACAGGTTTGTGACGACGATCGCATCGTAATTTTCAGGATCGGCGAGGCCTTCGACCGCTTCCTTGATGTCCTCGAACAGCTTGCCGGTGACCAGCGTTTCCGAGGAGAAGGGCACATAGCCCACCGTCCGCCGCGCACCATAGAAGTGCGAGGTGAAGGTGAGGCCGTAAACGCAGCAGGCCGAGCCCGAGAGCACGGTCGCAGTGCGCCGCATTCTCAGGCCCACCCGAAGCGAACCGAATGCCGGGCACATCGATTGCGGCTGATCGTGGGGGCCAACCGGATAGTCGGCCGCGTATTGATCGAGGATTTCGCTCTTGCCCGCAGCACGGGCGGCCTCGTTCATGGTGTCCTTCGACGCGCAGGCTCCGCCTCCGGCGACAGCTGCGGTATCGAGTTCGAT